>NZ_JBVVPA010000005.1:0-394355 GCF_055807555.1 Bradyrhizobium sp. Ken64
GTGCGAGGTCAGCACCCGGCCTTCCCTGCGCCCTCTTGGACAAGAGGGTGGAATGACCAAGCAAAGCTCGGGCGAAATGCGCCGCGAGAACGCGGCGGTGCGTCCGCCTACCTCGGAATTCCGGTTCGGCGATCTATGTCTTGTCCCTACCGCTAGGGACAGACACGTTGCCGCGATCCGCTTAGCATGGTTCGCCCGGTTGCTCGGGACCGCAGGAGGAAACGCGTATGTCGGACGACATGCCTTCTGAGTGGCGACGGTACCTCGGGTGCAGCACCTGCAAGCTCGAGCCGGGGCGCCCGATGCAGCCGGCGGAGGCATCAAAGCGGACAGGGAGGAACCGGACATGAAGATCAGTTTCGCGCGAGCCTCGCTTTTTGTGGCATGCGTCCTCTATGGAAATGCTGCTCACGCGGACATCAAAATTGGAATCGTGATTTCGGCAAGCGGCCCCGGATCCGCACTGGGACAGCCGCAGCTAAAGACGGTTGAAGCTCTTCCGAAAGAGATCGGTGGAGAGAAGGTGACCTATATCGTCCTGGACGACGAGTCGGATTCGACCAAAGGCATCCAGAACGCACGCCGGCTGGTGATCCAGGACAAGGTCGACGTGCTGGTCGGCTCCTCTCTGACCCCGGTGACCATGCCGATGCTGGATGTCGCGCTTGAATCGCAGACGCCGCTGCTGTCGCTCGCTGCCGCTACCGCCATCGTTCAACCAATGGATGAGAAGCGCGCCTGGGCTTTCAAGGTCGTTCCCAATGACGACCTCATGGCGGCTGCCATCCTCAAGCATATCGCGACATCAGGCGTGAAGACGCTCGGCTATATCGGCGTTTCGGATGGGTATGGCGAGGGCTACTACAAGGAGGTGAGCCGCCTCGCGCCTGCGTTGGGGCTGACCGTGACCACACATGAGGTCTACGCGCGCGCCGACACCAGCGTCACCGGTCAGGCGCTGAAGGTGATGTCGACCAATCCCGATGCCATCTTCATCGCGTCCGCAGGAACTCCGGCGGTCTTGCCGCAGCAGGCGCTCCGCGAGCGCGGATACGCCGGGAAGATATTTCAAACACACGGCGTAGCCAGTGAGGAGTTCATCAAGCTCGGTGGCGCGAACGTCGAAGGTGCGGTATTCGCAGGCGAGGCATTTACCATTGCCGCCGATCTTCCCGCGGGAGATCCATTCCGTCGCTCGACGGAGGAGTTCTTGACCGCGTATGAAGCGGCGAACGGGCAAAAGCCCAACATGTTCGCTGCTCACCTCTGGGATCTCGTGGCGCTGATCGGAAAAGCTGCGCCGGATGCGCTGAAGATGGCAAAGCCTGGCACAGCCGAATTTCGCGCGGCTCTGCGAGACACACTCGAACGTGGCCAGAACATCTATCTCAACAACGGGCTGTCGAACATGAGCAAGGCCGATCACAATGGCTATGATGAGCGCTCGGCCTTTCTGATCAAGGTCGAAGGCGGAAAGTTTCGCCTGGCAAAGTAGCGGCGCGCTATTGCACGATCTGGTTTGGTCCGCCTCAGACCCAGCCGCCATCGACGATGTAGTGCTGGGCTGTGCAAGCGGAGGCTTCGTCTGAAGCGAGGAAGATGGCGAACTTCGCGACCTCGTCCGGCATGAGCTTGCGCTTCAGGCATTGTCGTTGCATCAGCTCGACCTCGCCCTCTGGCGTCATCCATTTATCGAGCTGGCGCTCAGTCATGATCCATCCCGGCGCTATCGCGTTCACGCGGATATTGTAGGGGCCGTAATCGCGCGCCAGAGAGCGTGTGAGACCGATCACGCCTGATTTGCTGGCGGTGTAGGCGGCCATGCCGCCTTGTCCGGCGATCCACGACACCGAGCCGAAATTGATGATGGCGCCGGCGTTCGCCGCCTTCATGTCGGGCAACACGGCCTGCGCAGCAAAGAACTGGTGCTTCAAGTTGACCGCGATACGGTTGTCCCAATATTCCGGTGTCATTTCCTCGGTGCTGTGCCGCTCGTCATGTGCGGCATTGTTGACGAGGATGTTGATCGCGCCGTGCGCGTTGCGCGCCTCCGCGACAGCGGCCCGCAACGCGGCGATATCGGTCAAGTCGACACGCATGAAACGCGCGCTAAGACCTTGATCCGACAGCTCGCGTGCCAGGGTTTGTCCCTCGCCAACCTTGATGTCGAAGAACACGACATTGGATTTCTGCTGGGCGAAGCGCCGCACGATCGCAGCGCCAATTCCGGATGCACCTCCGGTGACGAGAACGACCTTGCCGGCGAGGTCGGAATAAACGGCAGCCATGGATATCCCTCGATTTGCGTTGGGGCAGCGCGATGCGCAGCCCGACTCTCCCGCTCACCTTAGCGACCTCCTTCGTGAGGTGCATAGATCAGAATTTTAGTTGCGTACCTCAAAAATCGAAGGCAGGATTGCACCAAAGAATGAAAGCCGTCGGGAGGAATGTGATGAGACTGCTCGGGAAACTGGGACTGGCCGTTCTCGCCTGCCTGTTGGGGGCGAACCTCGCTGCGGCCGAAACGACGGTCAAGTGGCTGCACATCGAGGCCAACCCGGCCCAGGTCAAAATCTGGGAGGAGGTTGCGCGCGCCTATGAGGGGGCGCATCCGGGCGTCAAGGTCGAGATGCAGTTCCTCGAGAACGAGGCCTACAAGGCCAAGCTGCCGACCATCCTGCAATCCAAAGACCGGCCCAACATCATCTACAGCTGGGCCGGCGGTGTGCTGAAGACGCAGATCGAGGCCGGCGTGCTCGACGACATCACCGATTCTGTGAAAGGCTACAGCGACAGTCTCACACCCGCGGCGCTCGCCGCCTTCACCAGCAACGGCCGCGTTTATGGTCTGCCCACGGCGCTCTCGCAGGTCGGCTTCCTCTGCAACAAGGAGCTGATGGCCAAGGCGAAGGTCGATCCTGCCGGGATCAAGAGCTGGGACGATCTGCTTGCTGCCGTGAAGGCGTTGAAATCCGCCGGCGTGACCCCGATCGTGGTCGGCGGCGCCGACAAATGGCCACTGCACTTCTACTGGACGCATCTTGCTGTGCGCATCGGCGGCAAGGCGGCGTTCGATGCGGCGCTGCGCGGCGAGAACGGGGGCTTTGCCGGGGAAACCTTCCAGAAATCCGGCGAGCTGTTCAAGCAACTCGTGGATCTCCAACCTTTCCAGAATGGCTTCCTTGGTTTCAAGAACCCGCAGGCGGTCGGCTATTTCGGGGACGGCAAGGCGGCGATGACGCTCGCGATCAGCACGGTCTATCATCTGCAGCGCGCTCTCGCCGCTGACAAGGTCGGATTGACCGAAGACAAGATCTGCTGGTTCGACTTCCCGGTCGTGACCGGCGGCAAGGGCGCGCCGACCGATACGCTCGGGGGCATCACCGGTTGGCTGGTTACGAAAGGCTCGCCGAAGGAAGCCGTCGATTTCCTGAAATACTTCGTCTCCAAAGAGGTGCAGACGCGGCTTGCCGCCGGCAACTTCATTATCCCGGTGGTGCAGGGCGCGGATGTCGGCCTCAACAACGCCTTCATGAAGCTGATCGCCGCCAATCTGGCAAAGTCGAACTATCACCAGAACTTCTATGACCAGAGCCTGGGTCCGTCGGTCGGCCGCGTCGTCAACGACGTCACGGCCGAGATCGCCGGCGGCAGCATGAGCCCGCGAGAGGCTGCCAAGGCGATCGAGGCGGCGTGGAAGCAGGGCAACTGACGGTGGCGCGGCGGACCGCGAGCGTGTCGGCGATCGGCGCTGCTGGCGAGATGGTGCCCCAGGTCACGGTCCGTGGCCCGAGTTGGGACGGCAGGCTGACGGTGCTCATCCTGTTCCTGCCGCCGGCGCTGCTATTGTTCACGTTGTTCGTTGTGCTGCCGATCGGCGAAGCAGCCTGGTATTCGGGCTTCAATTGGAACGGGTTCGGCAGGCCGACCAGCTGGATTGGCTTGGACAATTACCGCTTCGTGCTGGAGACCCGCGCCTTCTGGCTCGCGCTGCGTAACAACGGCCTGATCATCGCTGTTTCGCTCGCCATCCAGCTACCGCTTGCGCTCACCCTGGCCTTGATGCTGGCCGAACGCTTTCGGGGGGCGGTGGCGCTGCGCATGTTGTTCTTCATGCCTTATATCCTGGCGGAGATCGCAACCGGGCTGATCTTCAGCTTCGTCTATGATGGCGACTACGGCCTTGTGGCTTCGATCTGGCGCAGCTTCGGCGCCGAGCCCCCGCATCTGCTTGCCTCGACGGATACGGCCATGCTGGCGGTGCTGATCGTGGTCGTCTGGAAGTACTTTGGCTTCCACATGATGCTGTTCATCGCGGCGCTCCAGGGCCTCGACAAGAGCCTGGTCGAGGCGGCGCGCATCGACGGCGCGACCCGATCGCAAGCCTTGCGGCATGTGGTCATCCCGTTGCTCTATCCGACGATAAGGCTCTCCGTGTTCTTCGCCATCGTCGGCTCGCTGCAGCTGTTCGACCTCGTCATGCCCCTGACGCGCGGCGGACCAGCGGACTCCTCGAACACGATGGTGAGCTTCCTCTACAACAACGGCATCTCGCGGATGCGGGTCGGCTACGGCAGCGCCATCGGCGTCATTTTGTTTGCGATCTGCGTGACCTTTGCCTTCACGTACAAGCGATGGTTCATGCGCGATGAGTAACGCCAAGGCGATCCGTGCGCCGTTCGATCCCTCAATGCTGTTCAAGATGGTGTTCCTCGCCGTCGTTGCCATCATCGTAGTGGTACCGCTGCTCGCGACCTTGTTCGGTGGCTTCAAATCGCTCGGCGAATTGCGCGTCAATCCGTTCGGCTTGCCACGTCACTGGGAGTGGCAGAACTATGCTGATATCCTGTTCTCGGCACGTTACTGGCAGCTCTTGCGCAATTCGCTGATCATCTCGACCCTCACGGTGGCACTGACCCTGATCGTCGCCTCGATGGCGGCGTTCACCTTCGCCCATATCCGGTTCTACGGCAGCTCGATGCTGCTGAGCTACCTGACGCTGGGCCTGCTGTTTCCGGCCGCGACGGCGGTGCTGCCGCTCTTCATCAAGGTGCGCGATCTCGGATTGCTCGATACATATTTTGGCGTTGCCCTGCCGCAGGCGGCCTTCGGTCTGGCGATGAGCGTGCTGCTGCTGCGGCGTTTCTTCAAGGACATCCCGTACGAACTGCTAGAGGCCGCGCTGGTCGACGGCTGCAGCTATATCAAATTCTTCCGCTATGTGACGTTGCCTTTATCCCGGCCGATCCTGGCGACCGTCGGTACCATCACCTTCGTCAACAGCTGGAACGCCTATCTGCTGCCACTGGTGATGCTCAACACCGACGCGCTCTACCCCTGGCCGCTCGGTATCATGGTTTATCAGGGCGAGTATTCGTCCGAGTGGCATCTGATCCTGGCCTTCATCACGTTGACCATCCTGCCGACGATCATTCTCTTCCTCCTGGCGCAGAAACACATCGTTGCAGGCCTCACCGCCGGCGCGGTCAAGGGATGAACGGTACCTCACGGAGATCACAATGAGAAAAGTCGGCATCGGCATCATCGGCTGCGGCAATATCAGCACCGCTTATCTGAAGGCGGCCCAGCGCTTCCCGGTCATGGAAATCAGGGCGCTCGCCGATATGCGCAGCGATGCGGCAGAGCGGCAGGGCGCCGCCTTCGGGCTGCCGGCAATGCGGGTTGATCAGCTGCTCAAGCGGGACGACGTCGAGATCGTCATCAATCTCACCGTGCCACTCGCCCACACCGACGTCAGCCTGGCGGTGTTGACCGCCGGCAAGCACGTTCATTCCGAGAAGCCGCTCGGCATCAACGTCACGGAAGCCCGCAAGGTGATGGATCTCGCCGCGCAAAAGGGTCTTCGCGTCGGCTGCGCGCCCGATACGTTCCTTGGCGGTGGGCACCAGACCGCGCGCAAGCTGATCGACGATGGCGCGATAGGCACGCCCGTGGCCGGCAGCGCGTTCTTCGGCTGCCCCGGCCACGAGCGCTGGCATCCGGCGCCGGGTTTCTACTATTTGCGCGGCGGCGGGCCTATGCTTGACATGGGCCCGTACTACATCACCGACCTCGTGCAGCTGCTCGGCCCCGTGGCGAGCGTGATGGGCTCGACCGCGCGTCCGAAATCCGAGCGGCTGGTCACGAGCCAGCCGATGAACGGAACGCTGATCCCGGTCGAAGTCTCGACCCATGTCGCCGGCACGCTCGAATTCGAGAGCGGGGCGGTCGTCTCGATCGCGATGAGCTTTGATGTGCCGAAGCACCGGCACGCGCCGATTGAGATCTATGGCGACAAGGGCAGCATGCTCGTGCCCGATCCGAACCGCTTCGGCGGCGAGGTGCAGGTCGCCAAGACCGGCGGCGACTGGGAGCCGGTGCCGCTGACCCACGGTCATGTCGATGGCGAGTTCCGTTCCATTGGCGCGGCCGATATGGCCTCCGCGATACTGAACAACCGGCCGCATCGTGCGAGCGGCGCGCTCGCTTTCCACGTGCTGGAGGTGATGGAAGCGTTCCAGATCTCTGCCGACGAAGGGCGACGCGTCAAGATCGAGAGTTGCGTCGAGCGGCCGGAGATGCTCCCGGCCGGGCGTGAAACCGGACAGATCGACTAAGGACAGAAACATGCGCAAGGCAATGATTGTATGGGGCGGTTGGCCGGGACACGATCCCGATCTCTGTGCTTCGATGATCCGCGGCTGGCTGAAGGCGGAAGGCTTCGAGGTGCGGACCGAAACCACCACCGCCGCGTTCGCCGATCCCGCGATTCACGACCTGTCGCTGATCATCCCGATCTATACCATGTCGAAGATCGAGAAGGCGGAAGCGCTCAATCTCTGCGCTGCGGTCCGGAGCGGCGTCGGGCTCGCCGGCCATCATGGCGGCATGGGCGACGCGTTCCGCGATTCCGTCGACTACCAGTTTCTGTGCGGCGGGCAGTGGGTTGCGCATCCCGGCAACATCATCGACTACAAGGTCGACTTGACGAAGCCGGATGATCCCATCATGAGGGGCCTGAAGAGCTTCGAGCATCGTTCCGAGCAGTACTACATGCATATCGATCCCGCCAACGAGGTGTTGGCGACGACGACCTTCACCGGCGAGCACGCGCCCTGGATCGAGGGCGTGGTGATGCCCGTAGTCTGGAAGAAGCGATACGGCGCGGGCAGGGTGTTCTACTCCTCGCTCGGCCACCGCGCTTACGAGCTCGACGTACCGGAGATCCGGACGTTGATGACCCGTGGCATGTTGTGGGCGGCGCGCGAATGAATGCTGGCGCGACCCAGCCGGTGATTCGCGCCACGCTTGAGGACGTTGCGCGCACGGCGGGTGTTTCGCTCGCCACTGTCGACCGCGTCGTCAACCGGCGCGAGGGCGTGCGCGCCAAGACCGTGGCGCGGGTCGAGGCCGCCGTGGCAAAACTCGGCTATCGAGCCGACGTCGCGGCCGCTCGGCTTGCCCGGGGGCAGACGTTCCGGTTTGCCTTCGTGCTGCCGACCGGTAGCAACAGCTTCATGACCAACTTGACCGAGCAGGTCCAGCGCACCGCGGACTGGCTCGCCGGCCAGCGCGGTTTCATTGATATCCTCCATGTCGACGTGTTCGATCCGGATGTACTCGCCGCCGCGCTGGAAAATCTCTCGCCGGCGTATCAGGGCGTCGCCGTCATCGCGCTCGATCATCCCAGGGTGCGCGCCGCGATCGACGAACTCGCCGCGCGCGGGGTCGCTGTGGTGACCCTCGTGTCGGACGCGCCGACCTCGCGCCGGATGCACTATGTCGGCATCGACAACCCGGCGGCAGGCCGCACCGCTGCAACGCTGATGGGACGGTTCCTCACTGGTCGCGAGGGGACGGTGGCCGTGATCGCGGGATCGTTGTCGCTGCGCGATCACACCGAACGGCAATTCGGCTTCCACCAGATCCTGTCCAGCGAGTATCCGAACCTGCTCGCGCTGCCGGTGATCGAGGGCCGCGACGACAGCGAGCGGACGCGGGAGCTCACTGCAGCACTGCTCGCGAGACAGCCCGACCTGCGCGGCATCTACTGCTGCGGCGCCGGGAACCGTGGCATCGCCGATGCGCTCGAGGCCTCCGGACGCGTGCGCGAGGTGGTCTGGATTGCGCATGAGCTGACTGAGTACACACGGCGTTTCCTGGTCCGCGGCGCGCTCGATGCCATCATCAACCAGGATCCCGGCCACGAGGCACGGTCTGCGGCGCGAGTCCTGCTCGCGCATTGTTCGGGTGAGCCCATCAGCCCCGACCAGGAGCGCATTCGTATCGATATTTTTTTGCGGGACAATCTGCCGTAACTTCGAGTCGCTTGCGGAGTGCATCAGAAGCTCGCGGCCATTGCTGCCAGGCGTTGATGGGCTCGTTCGCGGGCCGCCTCAATGAGCTCTGGCGGTCCGGTGGTTGGTCCGATTGGAATGAAACGGACATTGTTGATACCGACAAAACGCAAAATTTCGCGCAGGTAAGGCGTTGCCATGTCGATGCGCCCGCGGTTCATTCCGGTGGCGAAATCGCTGCCACTGGCAATGATGACGATGGTCGGCCGGTCCTTCAGCAGCGGGACATACCCTAGCGAAGGGTCGAACCGAAAGGTGAGGCCGGGCTGGACGATGACGTCGAACCATTGCTTGAGCTTATAGGGAATGCTGAAGTTCCACATCGGCGTCGAAATCAGCACCCGCTCGGCGAGCGCTAAGCGCACCGCCATCCGCTCGGCTTCCGCGAAGCTGTCCCGCTGCGCGTCGTTGAAGGCTTGCGCCTTCATCCGTGCATATTTGGCTTCGACAATCGGGCCTGAAAACTCCGGCAGGCGCTCGCGCCAGATATCCATGACGTCCACGTCCCAGTCGGGCCGAGCTCGGCGAAAGCCGTCGAGGAAAACGCGTGCGCCGGCGCTTGACCAGGAGTCGTCGCGGGGCGAGCAGGACAGGTGCAGGAGCTTCGCCACCGCTCATCCCAGCGCTTTGATGACCGCATCGGCCTTGGTTACGACGGCGACGTTCTGCATGGCGAAGTTGATCGACGCGGCGTGCCAATCGGCATTCATGGTCGAGCAGCAATCCTCGGGAACGATCATGAAGTAGCCCTTGTCGGCACCGGTCCGCGCCGTGTGCTCGACCGACATGTTGGTCCAGGCGCCGGTGTTGATGATCATGTCGCGGCCGGTGGCTTTCAGAATCGTTTCGAGCCGCGTGCCTTCCCAAGCACTCATTCGAACCTTCTCGACCACGAAATCGCCGGGCCGTGGTTCGAGACCTGAGACCGGTGCCGCGCCCCAGCTTCCGCGCACCATCGCCCTGCTGTCGACGAGCCCCTCGAACAGCGGCGCATTCAGCGTCACGCCGGGCGCGCCGGGCTCGACGACGAACCAGACATGAATGACGGCGACGCCGCGCGCCCGCGCGGTTTCCGCCAGGCGACGAACATTCTCGACGACATGCTGCTGGCGAGCATGCCCGGGCGCACCGGAATCGGCAAAGGCACCACCGTCCATGATGACGTCGTTCTGGAGATCCTGGATGATCATGGCGCAGCGTCGCGGGTCGAGCTGCATCTCACCATCGGCGAGGATGGGTGCAGCGGAAGCAGAGCCGGCGGCCGCTGTGCCGCCGCCTCGCTTGCCGCTCATATAGGGTTCGTGGCGCGGTCCGACCTTGGTGGGAATGGCATAGACCGAGTGCGTCGAAGTCAGGTACAGCGTGCGAAAATCCGGCCCGCCCCAGGTAAGGTTGGCGACGAGCTCGGGCAGGCGGAGCTTGCCGAGCAGCTCGCTCCGCGGCGAATAGACCCAGACCCCGCCGGGTGCGGTAACCCAGACGTTGCCGTGCTGGTCGCACTTCATGCCGTCGGGCAAGCCGGGCTCGAGCTCGGAGCGGATGCCGCTCGCGAATACACGCGCACTCGACAGCGAGCCGTCGCCGTTGACGTCGAATACGCGGATCAGTGACTGCACGGTGTCGTTGACATAGAGCAGTTTCTCGTCGGGCGAGAAGCACAGCCCGTTCGGCTGGTCGAACAGATTGCGGTCAACGACCAGCTTCGGCTCGGCGCCGGGCACGACGCGATAGACGCCCTGGAAACCGAGCTGCCTTGGCCGCTCGACGCCATAGACTGGCATGCGGCCGTACCAGGGATCCGAGAAATAGATTGCGCCGGAGGAGTGCACGCAGACGTCGTTGGGGCTGTTAAGCTCCTGCCCCCCAAAGTGCGACGCTAGCACCTCGCGCCGCCCGTCCGGCCGCTCGCGGATCAACGACGATGTCGCGTGCTCGCAAACGATCAAATTGAGCTCAGCGTCATAGGTCATGCCGTTGCATTTGTTCGACGGACGTTTGGCCTCGGCGATGCCGCGCCGCGCATCCCAGCGCCGGCGCACGTCGCCCGGCATGTCCGAGAACAGCAGATAATGATCGACCGGATGCCAGATCGGTCCCTCCGTGAAGTCAAAACCGGTGCCGATCTGCGCGGCCGGTGCGTAAGGATCGATCAGGGTCTCGAATTCGGAGCGCAAGGTGACGTGCGTCATCGTCCATCCTCTGGCGTCTAGGCCGGAAACCAGCTGCGCTGGGGCAGGGACTGCACGACCGGTCCAGGCACCTGGTCGTGCAGCCGGCCGACGACGGTGCCGCCTTCGATCTTGGCGGGACGGTCGTGGACCGGCAGCAGATAGCGCGAATTGCTGAGCAGCTTCTTGATGGCGGCCTTCTCGGCGCGCTTGGTGGTGCCGTGGTTCCCCGTGGTGCGCGGCTCCCAGTCATGGATCTCGTTGAAGGGCGTCACGATCTGGTCGTTGAAATCGTAGATCACGTCGCCGCAGATGGTGGCGATGCCGTCGGCGGTTTCGACGATGATGTTCATCGAGCCCTCGGTATGCGCATTCGCAGCGTCGCAGTAGACGCCCGGCATCAGCTCGATAGGACCTGTGATCTCGAGGTCGAGAAAGCGCAGCGCACTCTTGGTGTGCAGACGGTCGATCAGATGCTTGATATCCGGCGCCGGATATTGCGGATGCATCAGGCCGGACACGGAATATTCAAGCTCCCGACGGTTGAGGACGACGGTCGTGTTCATCGGAAACAGATCGTCCTTGCCGGCGTGGTCGATGTGCAGATGGGTGTGGCAAACGAAGCGCACATCACCCATCCGCACGCCGTGCCGCGCAAGCTGGTTCTCGATCATGTGCTCGTGATACTGCAGGCCGCGCATGCCCAGCGTTTCCATAATCTGGTTGGAGCGGTAACCCGTGTCTACCACGACCGGATACTTGCCGCCGAGGATCAGGAAACCGAGGGTGAGGACGCGGCGGGTGCGGCCGCAATCGCGGCCGAGAACCAAAAAGCTCGATTCCAGCTCAATATCGCCATAGTCCAGAATCTTGATCTCCAGCGGCATTCCGTCCCTCCCTGTGTCCGTTCTCGTTGTTTCCTCGGCGCTCAGAGCCGATAGACGCGCATGGCAGTGGTCCTGAAAACGGCTTCGCGCTGATCGTCGCGTAGCGGCGCCGCGGCGGCACGGAATGCATCGGTCAACTCGCGGTAGCTGGTCCATAACTTCTCGATCGGAAAATTCGAGCCGAACAGGCAGCGTTCGGCACCGAAGATCGCAATCGTATCGGTCAGGACGGACGCGATATGCGCTGGGTCGTTGCGGTGGATGAAGGTTCCGAGCCCTGACAGTTTCGACACGACGTTCGGGCATGCGGCGAGGCGGGCCATCCCGGCGCGCCAGCCAGCGCGACCTGCAGGTGAAAGATCCTCCAGCATGCCGGCGTGCTGGAGGATGAAGGTCACCTGGGAACAGGATTCCACAAGGCGTGCGGCGTCCGACATCTGCGGCGTGAACACCTGAAGGTCAAAGCTCCAGCCATACTCTGCAAGGCGGGCGATATTGCGCTGGATCACGGGATCGGTGCAGAGATCCGGCCGCGCGGCAAAGCGATAAAGAGGGTTCTCGTGCCAATGCAGTTGCATGCGAACGCCGCGTACGAGGGCATAGCGCTTCAGGCGGTCGAGCTGTGGACGCACGTCATCCACTGAAAAGTCGGCGTAAGCTACGATGGCATGCGGCCAGCCGTGCTCCTCGGCGGTCTGCTGCACCCAGGCGGCCTCGTCCTCGAAGCGGTCATTGGCCCAGTTGGTCTGGACATAGACCGACCGGGTAACGCCGCTGCTTTCGAGGTCGCGGAGATATTCCTCTATAGGGTAATCGCGCCGGATCGGCTCGTACGGACCGAAGATGCGCGGTTGCATCGGACCGACCAGCCAGGGCAGGTCGGCCTGGCGCCAGATATGATGGTGCCCATCGACGATGTCCGTCACGCAACTCTCCTTTGTCCCAGCGCCAGCACATGCGCGACGATCGACGCGCTCGATCCACCATCGACGAGGTCATCGACGAAGCGTTCGATCGCGACCAGCGCTTCGGTCTGCGGGCGAAAGCCGGGACCAGCCGCGAGCGGCGTGAGCCAGCTCACGCGCCACGCACGACGCGATAGTTTCGCGACCGCATCGCGCAACGCATCGGGTTCGCCCCGCTCCAGGCCGTCGGAAACGATGATCACGGCCGCCCCCCGCGCGTATCCGCCGAAGCGGGGCACGGCGAGAAAGGCCTGAAGCGCGTCTCCGATTCGGGTGCCGCCGTCCCAGTCGCTGACCGCATGGGCCGCGGCCCTGAGCGCCTGCTCTCGACTCTTGAGACGCAACGGACGGGTGATGCGGGTCAGCCGCGTGCCGAAGGTGAAGACCTCGACGTTGGGCGCCGCCTGCACCAGCGTGTGCGCGAACTTCATATTCTCTTCGGTGCGGGTCTTCATCGAGCCGGAGACGTCAATCAGAAGCAACAGCTTGCGTGGGCGTTGTCGCCGCTTCAAACGTCCCAGCCGGAGGATTTCGCCGTCGCTGCGAACGGACTCGCGCAGGGTCCGGCGCAAATCCGCGTAGGGCCCGCTGCGAGCCCGCATGCGGCGATGGCCGCGCCGCTTCGGCAGGCGCCTGGGCGCCTCGCGGGACAGCCGGCGCAGCGCATCGGTCGTCGAGAGCTGCGCAAAGCGGCGCTCGACCAGGGCTTCGGCGCGCGCAGCTGCGAGACCGGATTCATTGGCTTCGTCCGACAACAGCGGCTCATCGTTTCCGCGGGCCTGCTCTTGCAGCCGAACAGTCTCGTCGTCCTCACCGTCATCGACGCGCTCGATGGCCTCGTTTCCGCGAAAGTGCAGATCGAACAGCCGGTCGAACGTTGCGCGGCGCTCCGGTGGAGGGGCCAATGTTGCGAGGGCTGCCTGCCGAATGTCTTCCAAGCTGCGGGGACCGAGCAACTGGATCGCGGCCAGGAACGAGGTCGTCTGTTCCGGTGCGACGGCAAACCCGTTCGTTCGCAGCAGCCCCACGAACGAGATGAAAACACGCGCAGCGCGCGGCAGTTCGGGTTCGGCGCTCATGCAGAGGCCTCCGCCAGCAGGGCGTCCAGCCGCGGCGAAATGAAGTGCAGATCCTCCTCTTCTTTCAGGGCAACGCCGATCGAGCGCCTGAAGGCATCGGGCCACCGCGCGCCGCCCTTGTGCAGCAGCGTGGCGGCTTCAGCCCAGTCGACCGCCTCGGCAATCCCGGGCGCCTTGCTGAGCGGCTCGCGCCGCAGCTTCTCGACGGCCGCGACGACGGCCCGCGCGGTCCCCTCGGCGACGCTGGAGGCCCGCATCATCACGATGCGCGCTTCGCGCTCGGCGGAAGGATAACCGATCCAGTGATAGACGCACCGCCTCCGCAACGCTTCATGAAGATCCCGCGTGCGGTTTGAGGTCAGGACGACGACCGGGCGCTCGGAGGCGCGCACCGTGCCGCGCTCCGGGATCGAGATCTGGAAGTCGGATAGAAACTCGAGCAGGAAGGCTTCGAATTCCTGGTCGGCGCGATCGATTTCGTCGATCAACAGCACAGTCGAGTCAGGCGCGCGCAACGTCGCCAGCATGGGTCGCTCGATCAGAAACGTTTCGCCATAGATGTCGATGCTCTCATCGCCAGCCTGACGGATGGCGAGCATCTGGCGCGGATAGTTCCATTCATAGAGTGCGGCGGACGCATCGATGCCTTCGTAGCATTGCAGGCGGATCAGGCGGCGGCCGAGGACGGCGGCAATAGCTTTGGCGGCCTCGGTTTTGCCGACGCCCGGCGCCCCCTCGAGCAGCAATGGCTTGCCGAGTGCCAGCCCGAGATAGGCTGCGGTCGCCAGTCCCTCGTCGGCGAGGTAATAGGCCGCCCGTAATGCCTTCTCCAGTGCCTCGGGGCTGTCGATGCCGACGATGTTGCTGCGGACGGCCATCGAGACCTCAGCGCCGCGCCTGAGGGCGCGCGCCGCCCTCGGCCTTGATCGCGCGCAGCACCTTCTCCGGCGTAATCGGGAGATCGTCGATGCGGACGCCGACGGCGTTGAAAATGGCATTCGCAACCGCCGGCAATACGGGATTCGCGCACATTTCGCCGGGACCCTTGGCGCCGAAGGGGCCATCGGGAGCGGGACGTTCCAACACGGCGATGTCGTGCGGGCAGATGTCGCCAGGACCGGGCATGACATATTCGACGAAGTCGCGAGGGCCGTGGATAGGGTCGGGATAATAGGGTTCAGGCGTCTCGTAGAGCGCGTGACTGACACCCATCCACGCGCCGCCGACGAGCTGTTGCTCGACCAGCCGCGGGTTGAGCGCGCGGCCGAGCTCATAGGCGGAGTCCATGCGGATCATCGTGACCTCGCCGGTCTCGTCGTCGACCTCGACCTCGGCGACGAGACAGGCGTGGGCGTAGCAGGTCGCCGGCGACATCTCGCCGGTTTCCGGATCGACATTGGATAGGGGAACCAGGAAGATGCCACGACCCGCGATGGTCTTGCCCTGCTTGAACTGCGCCGCGATGGCGACGTCCTTGGTGGAGATCGAGCGGTGCGGCGCGCCCTTGACGTGGATGTTGCCACGTCCGTCGGTTTCGAGATCGGCGGCGTTGACCTCGAGTTCCTCTGCGGCGGCCTCCATCATCACGCCGCGCGCCTCGCGCGCCGCCGCCATCACGGCATTGCCGACGCGATGGGTGCCGCGCGAGGCGAACGAGCCCATGCAATGCGGGCCGGTGTCGGAATCGGCGGTGTCGACATAGACGTCCTCGACGGGTACGCCGAGCGTCTCTGCGCAAATCTGTCGCGTTACCGACTTCATGCCCTGACCGAGGTCGATCGAGGATAGCGCCACGGTGAACTTGCCGCTTGGATTGGAATGAACCAGGGCTTGGCTGGGATCGCCGCCGAGGTTCATGCCGATGGGATAATTGACCGACGCGATGCCGCGTCCGCGATGTCGGGTCATCTCAACGCCTCCTGGTGCCGAACACGGATGAGAATCGGCCCGCCCCATGCGAGGGCGATGTTGGTCGTGGTGGCTGCGGCGGGGCCGGCGCTGGTGGTGAGGGCTCGCGCGGTGGTTCGTGCAACGCGGCCGTCGGCAGGCGATCATAGCTCGTGCGCTGCTGCGCCGGCGCGGTTGTCCGTGCGTGGGTGTCGGCAGGCGTCCGTGGGATGGCGGCGCGGCTGCCGCCTCCGTCCTTGCGGGAAGAGGCGCGCTTGAACTCGTCGCGGATCGGCCATTTGGCTTTCTCGGCAGCGACCTGGACGCACTCGATCAGTGCCGTGTTCTTGGCCTCGCGCCGATGCGCCTTCATGTCGCCGTCGCGATAGGCATTGAGGATACGGAACTCCATCGGATCCATGCCGACGAGGTTCGCGAGCTTGTCCATCTGGCACTCGATCGCAAAATCCATTGCCGTGACGCCGAAGCCGCGCATCGCGGTTGCCGGCGTACGGTTGGTGAAGACGCAGTAGACATCGCCGTAGACGTTCGGAATGGTGTAGGGCCCTGGCAGGTGGGCTGCGCATTTGACCGCTGCATAGCTCGAGAGCCGCGTATATGCGCCGCTGTCGAAATATGCGCGGATCTTTCGCGCGACGACACGGCCGTCGCGCATCACGCCGTCCTTGATGTAGATGCGCTCGGCGCCGCGCGGCGGGCCGTATTGCATCTCTTCTTCGCGTCCGAACACGTAGCGCACGGGACGTCCCGTCAGCATCGCACCCAGGATGCATAAAGGTTCGGTCAGCGTGTCCACCTTGCCGCCAAAGCCGCCGCCGACGGTGCCGCCAATGAAATGGAAGGTGTTCGAGGGGACATCGAGAATCTTGGCGCAGGTGTCGACTGAGAAGAACAGTGCCTGCGTCGAAGTATAGACGACATAGCGCCCGTTGGTGTCTGGCGCCGCGATCGAGCCGTTGGTTTCGGTCGGCGCGTGCTCGATAGGCGACATCTGGTAGCGCTGCTCGAGCACGTGATCGGCGGTCGCGAGCGCGGCATCGGCATCGCCGAAGCGGAGTTTTTGGTGGTCATATACGTTGTGATAAATGAAGGCATTCTTCGGATAAGTATCGTTGACGACCGGTGCGCCGGCCTTCAACGCATCTTCCACGTCGAACACGGCAGGCAACGGCTCATAGTCGATCCGCACCTTTGCAATCGCCTCAAACGCCTCGCGCTCGCTGTCGGCGACGACAGCCAGGATCGGCTCGCCCTTGTAGCGGACCTTGTCGACGGCCAGCGACGGTTCGTCGTCCTTGCCGAAATTGATCAGGCTCAAGAGCGTGTTGAGGTTACGGGGCACGTCGGAGCCGCGGACGATCCGGCGCACGCCGGCTGAGCGCTCGGCGTCTGCGGTGTCGATCCGTCGGATCCTTGCATGCGAATGGGTCGAGCGGACGACTTTCAGGTGCAGCATGCCCTGGAGCTTGTGGTCGTTGAAATAGCTCGATGTGCCCGTGACGTGGCCGAGCATGTCCTGGCGCTGTGTGCCCTTGCCGATCTCGTTGAGATTATCGTCGCGCTCGTCGGCGAAAATGTCTTTGCGCAGTTCCAGCATGGTCTGGTCCTTCAGGCGCTCACCCGGCCGCCGGAGGCGGCGAGGATGGCGTTGATGATCGGCTCGTAGCCGGTGCAGCGGCAGATGTTGCCGGAGATCGCCTCGACGATCTCGGCGCGGCTCGGGGAGGGATTGCGGTCGAGCAGCGCCTTGGCCGCCATCAGCATGCCCGGCGTGCAATAGCCGCACTGCGCAGCGAAATTCTCGGCGAAAGCGCGCTGCAGCGGATGCAGGTTTGGTCCCTGCTTCAGGCTATCCAGCGTCTCGACGGAGCGGCCGGCGACGGACTCGGCCAGCGTCAGACAGGAGAGATGAAGCTCGCCGTCGATCAGGACGCTGCACGTGCCGCAGCCCCCCTGGCCGCAACCGAATTTCGGAGTCATGTCGCCGATCAATTCGCGAAGCGCGACGAGCAGGTTGGTGCCGCCATCAACGAAAATGGCGACATCGCTGCCGTTGTGACGAAATTGCAGGGCAGTCTTGGCCATACGATCTATTCCTGACCCAAAAGAAGACGACGCAGATGGACGCCGACGATCTCGCGGCGGTACCAGGCGCTGCCGAGCGCGTTGTCGGACGGCGATGTTCCTTCCACGGCTGCAGAGGCTGCGGCCGCAACGGTTGCTGCATCGAGCGCGCGGCCTTCCAGAGCGCGTTCGGCCGCCCGCGCGCGTATTTGCGTCGGCGCCATCGATCCCAATGCAATTCGTGCCGCAGCGATCCGTCCGCCACTGATTGGCAGATGTGCGGCGAGCGTGATGACCGAGCCGCCCTTGGGCTTGATCCGTGCGATCTTGCGGTAGCGAAAAGCCTCCGCGCTGGTGGGTCGCGTGCACGACACCGACAGCACGAGCGTGCCCGCCTGCCTTTCGCGCGACTGCAAGAACTCCTCAATTGGAATGTCGCGCGATCCAAAGCCGCCTTGCAGCGCCACCGTGGCATCGAGCGCAAGCAGGGCGACGGTGAAATCGCCATAGGGATTTGGCGCGAACAGATTGCCGCCCACCGTACCCATGTTGCGCACCGCCGGGCCGCCGATCGAGCGGGCCGGGGCGTGCAGGAAAGCGAGGTCGCGCTCGGCCAGAATCCGGGCGAAAGTGACGCCAGCACCCAGGGTGATCCGCGGACCGGCCGGGTCGATCCGCGTCAAGGCTTGGTCATTGGCGCGCACGACGGTCGTGAGCGAGATGTCGCCTTCGTTCAGCGCGCGCATCACCAGCGTGCCGCCGCCGAGATAGCGCGCGTTGCGATCGGACGACAGCGCCGCGGCGGCCTCGCTCGAGCTCGTGAAGGTCTTCACCGTCACAGTCATGTTGACACAGCCTCCTTGAGGTGCCGGCGGATCGCGTCGAACCCTGCTTGGTAGATATCTTCTGCGACCATGTGGGTGATCCGGTCCTTGTCCTCCGGCCGCGTCGAGAAGCGGGATTCCCAGTGCCAGAAGGTGCGGTCGCCGTCCGTCACGGGCAGCAGGCGGACGTGGGCCACGTAGTTGAACATCGGGACCGGCGTATCGAGCAGGCAATAGCTGAAGGTCTGCTCCAGATCCGACAGCGTCAGCAATTGCTCGCGCAGCTCGGAGCCGTCCTGGAGCTTGAACCGCCTGACACAGCCGATCTTGTCTGAGGCCTGCGCACGCTCGATCGTGGAGGTCGCGACCGCCGGATGCCAACGATCGTGCCCGTTGAAGTCGCGCAGCACCGCCCACACGGAGCCGGTCGGCGCATCCAGGATCGTGCTCTTGACGATATGCGGCACGGCGCTCAGCCTCCGAACTGGCGCTTGAGGGCGTCGAAGCCGCCCTGGAACACGCCGCCGCCGATACTCGCGACGAGCTCCGGCTCCCGCTCGGGTGCGCAGTCGAACTCGGCGGTCCATTCCATGAAGGTCTGGTCGCCATCCGTGACGGGCGTCAGCCGAAGCGTCGCGACGTAGTCCTCGACCCCCATCGGGGATTCGAGGATCGAATAGGTGCAAAACATGTCGTAATCGGACAGGCCGAGCAGCTTCTCCCGGATGCGATCTCCGTTGCGCAGGCGAAAGTCCCTGACGCAGCCGATCTTGTCAGAGGGCTCGCCGCCCTCGATACGGCTTTCCGCGATCGCCGGATGCCAGTTCGGCAGACCGTTGAAGTCGCGTACCCGCGCCCAGACGCGATCGTTGCGTGCGTTGACGACGGTTGAGACGTAGACGCGGGCCATGGTGCGACCTCAGCTCTTCTTCCGAGGGCTGCGCTCGGCGGGCGGCTCGCCGTCGGCCGACGGCGAGGGTGCAGCGGCTGGCTTCTCGCCGCCGCCGCCGCCCTTGCGTGCGGAGTCCTTGATGCCCTGCATGTCGCGAGCCTCCCGGATCAAGCCTGGCATCTTGGCGAGGCTGCCGCCTTCGACGCCGATGTCCGCCAGAAGCGAGTCGATCAGCGGCGCCTGGACGCGGTAGCGCAGCGCCGAGTCGATCACCTCGTCGGTCGCGCTACGGCCGCCATTGCCGCCATGGCCGTTGCCGTTGAGGCCATCGACCTGGAGGATGCGGATGCCCTCGATCTTCTCCATCGGCTTGACGCTCTCGCGGACGATGCCTTCGATGCGGTCGAGCAGCTTTCTACGGAAAAGCGAGTACCGCGCCTGGTCGGTCAGCACGTTCTCGGCCTCGTTGAGCATACGCTGGGCCTCGGCCTCGACTGCAGCGCGGATCCGTTCGGCTTCCGCGGCAATTCGCGTCTCCTCGGCCTGCTTCTCGGCGATCAGGATCTCCACGGTCTTCCGGCGCTTCGCGATCTCGCTCTCGCGCGCGGTGATGACGCGCTCGGTGGCTTCGGTGGCATGCACCCGCGCTTCCTCGGCCGAGGTCTTGGCCGCAGATTCCTCAAGCGACTTCAGGTGGATGGCAATCGCCTTCTCCATCAGAACGGTCTCGACCTCCTTCTCCCGATTGATTTCAAGCTTGCGCAGCTCGCGCTCGCGGCCTATGCGGGCCTCGTCGAGGCCGCGATCGGAGGCAATGCGGGAGCGCTCGACCTCTTCCCGCGCGGCAATCTCGGCTTCCTGGAGCGACTGGACGCGAGCGACTTCGAGCTGTTCGATCGAACGGCGACGTTCGATCCGCGCCGCCTCCAGCGCATGCTCGCGCGAGACGTCGGTGGTCTCGACCTCCTTGCGCGCGACAATCTCGGCCTGCCTGACCTGGCGGTCGGCGTCGATGCGCTCGGACTTCTTGGTCGAGAGCGCAATGACGCGGTCCTCATCCGCAATCTCGATCGCCTTCTTGTGCTCAATGTTGAGGACTTCGCGCTTCTTGGAGGACGTGATCCGCTCGGCTTCGAGCGCGAGATCGACGCCGATGCGCTGGCGCTCAATGGCGTCGCGCCGCTTCAACTCGGCCGCCTCGAGTACGGCTGTGCGTTCGATCTCGAGCGCGCGTGTGTCACGCTCGGCCTGGATACGCTCGGCTGCAACGGACTTCTCCTGGGCGATCCGGGCGGCCTCGATGGCTTCGCGTGAGGCAATGTCGGCTTCCTCGACGGCGCGGTTGCGGGCGATTTCCAGGGACCGCACGCGTTCCTGCTGGGTGATGCGGGCAGCTTCCGTGGCTTCGCGCGCCGTGACCTCTGCGACTTCCAGCGTCTGGTTGCGTTCGATCTCCAGCTGCCGGGTATTCTGCTCGACTGCGATGCGCTCGACGGCGAGCCTGTGCTCCCGGTCGATGCGCGCAGCCTCGACTGCGCGCTGCGCCTCAATCTCGGCTTCCTGGATGTTACGCACCTGCTGGATCTCCAGCGCGCGGGTGCGCTCATCGGACGCGATGCGCTCGACATTGACGATCATGGTCTGGGCGATGCGGGCCTTTTCTGTCGTCTCGCGGGCAGCGATCTCGGCTTCGTCCACAGCGCGGGTCCGATCAATCTCGCGGCGCCGGGTCTCCTCTTCGTTGGCGATGCGGGCGTCGGTCACGACGCGGTCTTGCTGGATACGCGCTTTCTCGATCGCCTCGCGGGCTGCGATTTCGGCTTCCTCGATGGTCTGCATCCGCTCGATTTCGCGCTGGCGCACCTCCCGCTCGGAGGCGATGCGGTTGGTATCAATCGAGCGCTGGTTGGCGATCCGGGTCTTCTCGATCTCCTCTCGTGCGAGCAGCTCCTTCTCCTCGATAGTGCGGGTGCGCTCGATCTCCCGTTGACGGGTCTCACGCTCCGAGGCGATGCGAGCTTCGGCGATCGCTTGGTCGTTGGCGATTCGCGCCTTCTCGATGGTTTCACGGGCGGAAATCTGCGCCTGCTCGGCTTCGGTCTCGCGCAGGGCCCGCTCGCGTGCGACCTCGGTGCGTTGCAGGGCCCGGCGCATCTCGATGTCACGCTCCTGTTCGAGGCGCGCCGTCTCGCTTTCGCGTTCGATCTCGAGAGCCTGCCGCTCGGCTTCCAGGTTGCGAGAGCGGATCTTGATCATCGAATCCTGCTCGATGTCGTTGCGCAGTTTGCGCTTGGCCTCGATGTCCTCCATCAGGCGGGTCAGACCTTCGGCGTCGAAGCGGTTCGAGGGGTTGAAGAATTCGAGATCGGTCTGGTCGAGATCGGTGATCGCCACTGACTCCAGCTCGAGTCCGTTCTGGGCGAGGGCCTCTGCCGCGTTCGCCTTGAGGCGGGCGACGTACTCACCGCGCTGCTCGTGCATCTGCTCGAGGGTCATCTCCGAGGCAACGGAACGAATGGCGGAGATGAATTTTCCGGCGAGGAGGGCGTGGAGCTGTTCGGGCTCCATGGTACGGCGGCCGAGCGTGGCGGCCGCGATAGACACGGCTTCGCGGGTCGCCTGCACCCTGACATAGAAATCGGCCTCGATGTCGACGCGCATGCGGTCACGGGTGATCACGGCGTCCTGCCGGGAACGCACGATGCCCATCGGCTGCACGTTCATGTTGACTGGCGTGTAGTCGTGGATGAACGGCAGCACGAAGGCGCCGCCATTGATCACAACGCGCTCGCCGAGCAGGCCGGTCCGAACGAATGAGGTCTCTTTGGACGAGCGGTGATAGAGCCAGTTCACGATGTAGACGCCGACCACGATCACCACGACGGCGACGATCAGCCAGAGGATCAATTCACCGACCAGAGTCCCTGACATGTTTCTCTCCCTCGACCTTTCGGCGTTATCGCGCGCCGATCGCCTTGAATTTGCGAACCTGATCCGTCATCGCCCGCTCGACCGGCAGCCGTTCCATCGAGGAGGCGCCGTAGAAGCCGTGGCAATTGCGTGTGTTCCTCATGATGAAATCGGCATCGTCCGGATCGGAGATCGGTCCGCCGTGCGCGAGCACCAGAATGTCCGGATTGACGCCGAGCGCAGCGGAGGCCCAGGTGTCGATGTGCGCTGGGCAATCCGCCAGCTTGAGTGCCGTCTGCGCGCCGATGCTGCCCCCGGTCGTCAGGCCCAGATGACACACGATGATATCCGCGCCCGCGATCGCCATCGCGGCAGCTTCCTTCTCGCTAAAGACGTAGGGCGTCGTCAGCAGGTCCTTCTCGCGCGCCTTTGCGATCATGTCGATCTCTAGCGCGTAGGACATGCCGGTCTCTTCGAGATTGGCGCGGAACACGCCGTCGATAAGGCCGACGGTCGGAAAATTCTGTACGCCGGCGAAGCCGAGCGCTTTCAACTGGTCCAGGAAAAGATCCATGTCGCGGAACGGATCCGTGCCGTTGACGCCTGCGAGCACTGGCGTCCTGGTCACGACGGGCAGCACTTCGCCGGCCATCTCCAGCACGATGGCGTTGGCGTCGCCGTAAGCCATCAATCCCGCGAGCGAACCCCGGCCGGCCATGCGGTAGCGGCCGGAATTGTAGATGACGATGAGGTCGACACCGCCGGCCTCCTCGCATTTTGCCGAAAGGCCGGTGCCGGCGCCGCCGCCGACGATGGGCTCGCCGCGCCTTGCCATGTCGCGGAAGCGCTTCAACAGTGCAGCGCGTTCAAACCGGGCCATCGGTCACCTCGCTAATCTCCGGCGCGCCCCGGTGCGGCCGAACAATGTTCGGAACGCGCTGACAAGGGTGGAGGCGAACTCGGGGTCATTGATGTTCTTGGGAACGCGAATGAGCTGACGGTTGGCGGTCTGCCGCACGTTACGCTCCAGCGTGCGGAACAGCGCCGCATCGGCCTCTGGATCCCAGAACGGCTGTCCGCGCGCGTCGAGCGCGGAGACGCCGCCCTCGGGCAGGAAGAAGCGCACCGGACCGTCCATCCGATTAAGCCGATCGGCGATCCAGTGCCCCATGCGCTCGTTCTCCTCCGCGGTGGTGCGCATCAGTGTGACCTGCGGGTTGTGGACGTGGAATTTCCTGCCGCGGTAGCGCTCCGGGATCGTCTCAGGAGCGCCGAAATTCACCATGTCGAGCGCGCCCGCCGAGCCGACATAAGGCACCCGGCTGCGGACGATGGCGCCAAAGCGGTCGTCGGTGGCAGGGAACACGCCGCCCATCAGAAGATCGCCGACCTCCGTGGTCGTGAGGTCGATGACGCCTGCGAGCTGCCCGGAATCGACGAGCTTCTCCATTGAGCGTCCGCCGACGCCGGTGGCGTGGAAAATGAGACACTCGAAATCCTCGCGCAAGTCGGCCGCGATCTTCTGCACCGCCGGCGTGGTGACACCGAACATGGTGATGCCGACCGACGGCAATCCGCTGTCGTCGCGATCCTTCCGTGCATGCTGATCAAGGCGCGCCTTGACCATGCCGGCCAGTGCGTTGGCACCGTTGGCCAGCACGGCGCGCGAGATCGAATTGAGGCCCTGTACGTCGGCGACGGAATGCATCATGGTGATGTCCGCGGGGCCGACATAGGGCCCGACGTCGCCGGAGGCGACGGACGAGACGATGAGCTTCGGCACCCCGACAGGAAGCATCCGCATACCGGGCGCGACCAGCGACGCTGCGCCCGAGCCGCCCGCCGAAATCACGCCGGCAACATTGTTCTGGCGCCGCAACCAGCTGGCGAAGGCCTCGGCCATCGCGGTGACGGCGGCGCCGCGGTCCGGTCCGAACACCGCCGATCCGCCGCGACCATGGTTCAAGGCGATCTCCTGGGCGGAGACGTCGCTGGCCGCGTGCCTGCCGCTGGTGGAGACATCGACCAATCGGGTTCGCAGGCCGGTCCCGGCGATGATGTCGCGGATGAAGCGGAGCTCCGTGCCCTTGGTGTCGAGCGTACCGACGACGAGCACGACCGGGGGGCCCTGCGTTTGCGTGGCAACGGGTTCGTGCCGTCGCCGTGTCGTCTCGTCGAGACGCATCACTTGTGTCGAGAACGTGCGGGCCGCAGCCTCGATGCGGGCGATCGGCACAGGTTGCGACCACCGTGTCGGCGGCGTCGGGTTTGACATGTAGATGCGGATCGCGCCGCCTGGACGCGTCTGCTGCGGAGGAGGCTTCGCTTCCGTATCCGCCGGTGGCACGTCGAGGTCGAGCTCGAGTCCGGCGTGCATTCCGACACCGAGCAGGCGCTGCTGCAGTTCGCGATCGGCGGCAAGCCGCACCGAATCGATGATGCGGTTGACGCGACCGTTGACCATGATCGCGACGTTGCGCGACACGGCGGTCGCCACGCCGATATTCTGCTCGATCACGAGCACGGACATGTCGCCGTCCTCGCCAAGCCGTAGCAGCATCTCCTCGACCTGGGCCACGATGACGGGCGCGAGCCCCTCGGTGGGCTCGTCCATGATCAGGAGCCGCGGGTTGGTGAGCAACGCGCGGGAGATCGCAAGCATCTGTTGCTCGCCGCCGGAGAGCTGGCCGCCGCCGTGATCCTTGCGTTCGGCCAGCCGCGGAAACGTCTTGTAGATGCGCTCCACCGTCCAAGGGCCGCGGCGCAAGCCGGCTGCAAGCTGCAGATGCTCGTCGACGCTGAGCGAACGCCACAGCCGGCGTCCCTGCGGAACATAGCCGACGCCAAGTCGCGCTATGTGGGCAGGCGGCTGTCGGGTGATCTCATCCCCGCGGATGCGGATCGAGCCGCCGCTGACCGGCACCAGCCCCATGATGGCCTTGCATAGCGTGGTCTTGCCCATGCCGTTGCGGCCGACGACCGAGAACACGCCGGCTTCGAGCGTCAGATCCACGCCCTGCAGCGCATGCGAATGGCCATAATAGACGTCCAGGCCGCGCACTTCGAGGGCGGCGGCGGTACGGCGGACCTCATTCATGGCCGCCTCCGAGGTAAAGCTGCTGCACTTCGGGATCGGACTCGATCTCCTGCGGACGACCTTCCTTGAAGATCCGCCCGTTGTGCATCATCGTGACGCTCTCGACGACGCGCAGGGCGACGTCCATGTCGTGCTCGATGATGATGTAGCCGATATGCGCGGGCAGGGAGGTCAATATTTCGATCAGCTCGGCACGCTCGGTCGGCGACAGTCCCGCGGCCGGTTCATCGAACAGGACGAATCGCGGCGCGCCGGCAAGCGCAAGTGCGATTTCGAGCTGGCGCTGCTGGCCATGAGCGAGCTCGGCAACGCGCTGATCCTTCACGCCCGAGAGATGGACGGCCTGCACGAGATTTTCAGCAGCGTGCATCAACGCATCGTTCTGACCGGGGCGGAGAAACGAGAAGCGCCCACGTGAGACGCCACGGCAGGCGAGGTAGACGTTGTCCTGGACGGTAAGGCCGGGAAACAGCGCGGAGATCTGGTAAGTCCGGCGCAGGCCACGGCGGATGCGCTCATAGGGCGGGAAGTGCGTGACGTCCTCGCCGAAGAAGCGGATGGTGCCGGAAGAAAGTGGGAAGTCGCCCGTGATGCAGTTGAACAGCGTGGTCTTGCCGGCGCCATTGGAGCCAAGCACGGCGCGCCGTTCGCCGGGGCGGACGGTAATGGTGATGTCGGTGAGTGCCGCGAGCGCGCCGAACAGACGTGTCACGCCGCGCAGCTCCAGCGCCGCGCCGGCGCCCACGACAGAGAGGCGTTGCGCGACGCTATCCATGGCGGGATCCTCGGCCAGATTCTTGGCCATGTCGTCCGCTTGAACTTGCCGCGCCGGAGCGTTGGCGGCGCCGCCAGCTCTGCCAGAGCCCGATGACGCCGTCCGAGGACCAGAATACGATGGCGAGGAAGCCGAGGCCGATCAGGAGCCGAAAGCGGTTGCCGTCAAGCCCCAGCTTGACCAGGAAGTCGAGTGCGAAGGTGCGCAGCAGTACGAAGATCAGCGCGCCGATAAAGGGTCCTATGGGGCGCGTGATGCCGCCGACGACTGCGATGATGAGGATATCGATGCAGGCCCCAACGCTCACGGATCCCGGCGAAATCTGCCGGTAATTCCAGACCTGGAGTACCCCTGCCAGCGCCGCGACAAAGGACGCGAAGACGTAGGCCGCGACGCGATGCGCATTGACGTTAAAGCCGAGTGCCGCCATGCGGCGGGGATTGTCGCGGACACCTTGCAACGCGAGGCCGAACGGCGCGCGGGAGATGTAGTCGACGGCGAAGTAGCACAGCGCGGCTACCGCGAGGACGATATAATAGAAGGGAATGTCGGCGCGCCAGTTGACGCCCCAGAAGTGCGGCGTGGCAACGGTATTGATGCCGGTATGGCCGTTGAAAATCGCCCAGTTCTGGTTGGTGAAATAATAGAACGCCGCGCCGATCGCGAGCGTGATCATGATGGTGTAGATGCCCTCGGTGCGCACCGCCAGCGCGCCGCCGAGGGTGCCGAAGATGGTCGCGAGCGCAAGCGCCATCGGGACCGCAAGCCACCACGGCCAGCTCAGGCTGATATTGGCGTTGCCGCTGACGCCAAACACCGCGACCATGTAGGCGGAGAAACCCGCGATGGTGAGCTGCATCAGGCTGACCATGCCGCCATAGCCGGCAAGAAACATCAGACTCAGCGCCATGAGTCCGAGAATCAGCGTGGTCGCAAAGATTTCGATCAGGAAGAAGCCGTTGGCGATCAGCGGCATGATCAGAAGAATGGCCGCGACGGCCCAGGCCGCCGGATTGTCGATCTCCGGCCATCCGCGCAATTTCGAGCGCTGCACCGCAGCGGTGGGACGAACCGGGACGCGGGCGTCGTGAGCGAGGGACATGTCAGCGCCTCGCCAACAGGCCCTGCGGCCGAATTGCCAGCACCAGCACCATGATCAGGAAGGTCACGACGATGGCGTAGGTCGGGATGTAGACCGAGCCGAGCTGCTCGGCGAGGCCGATGATGAGCGCGCCCAGCGCAGCTCCCGGGATCGAGCCCATGCCACCGACGATCACCACGACGAGGGAAGCGAGCAGGAAGCGGATATCCTCGCCGGGCGAGAGCGACTGGAACGTTCCGCCAACGACGCCGGCGATTCCGGCGAGGCCGGCGCCGAGCGCAAACACCACCACGAAAACGAGTTGGATCCGTACCCCGGTCGCAGCCAGGATGTCGCGATCGTCGACGCCGGCGCGGATGATCATGCCGATCCGCGTGCGGTTGAGCGCCAGCCACATCGCCACGCCGATCACGACGGAGGCGGCGAAGATCACGAGCCGGACCATGGGATAGCGGAGATAGACCGGCTCGCCTGAGGATTTGACCGCCGTGACCAGCGGCAGCTCTACAGGTCCGATCAGCCAGCTCGGAGTCTGGATCTGATAGAAATCGCCGCCGCAGGCCCAGAGCATCAAATCGGCGAACACGATCGAGAGACCGATCGTCACCATGGTCTGGCGCAGGTCCTGGCCCTCCATGCGGCGGAAGACGAGGACCTGGAGCAGGACGCCGACCAGTGCCGTCAGGATGAAAGCGACGATGAAGCTGAGGACCCATGAGCCGGTCGCGGCGCTGATGGCGTAGCCGACATAGCCGCCGAACAAATAGAGCGAGCCGTGCGCGAGGTTGACGTTACGCATCAGGCCGAAGATCAGCGTAAAACCGCTGGCGACGAGGAAATAGAGACCGCCGAGCGTGATGCCGTTGAAGAGCGCGTTGAGGAAGACCCGCTTGCGGCCGAACGCATCTTCGACGCTCTGCGGCCAGACTGCGAAAATCAGCCAAAGCGCCACCGCAATCACGATGATGACGATCAGTGCCCAGGCGGGATGGCGTTCGACAAAGCGGGTCATGATCGCCGCTCCGTCTTCACGTCACCCCATCTCTCACCCAGCAAGCGGGGCGGAGGGGCACGCAGACCGTTGCCGGCCGCAAGCCCTGCCATGAACGTGCGCTCCCTATCGCGCGCGATCCTCGTTTCGGGACCGCGTTTGTCGCATCCTAATGCGGCTGTAAGGGAGGCGCTTGATCGTGAGTATCTTTTCGCGTGGCCTCAGGCGCGCAAAACCTTGGCCGCGCGGCGATAATCGGTCGGCGCCATGCCGACATTGGCGGCGAAGAAGCGGGTGAATCCGCTCTGCGACGAGAAGCCGAGATCGAAGCCGATATCGGCGATCGGCGCTTCGCTCGCCACCAGCGCCTCCAGCGCTTGCTCCATCATCAGCGTGTTGAGATAGAGATGTGGCGTAACGCCGGTCTGGGTGCGGAACAGCCGGTAGAAATGCGGCCGCGACAGGCCGGATTCGCGCGCAATGGTATCGAGCTCGATCTCGGCGCCGGGACTCTCCGACATCATCTTGATGCACTTGCGCACGCGAAAATCCGTGACGGAACCGTTTGCACGCGGATCGCGCGCGGTCGCGGCCTGTTGCCAGCTTTCGTCATAACAGATGTCGATCAGGCTTCTCAGCTCGCCATCGAGGCTGTTGAGCGAGGGAGCGCCGCACACGAGGGCGGCTGCGTGCCTGATGTGCTTGTCCAGCGCAACCGACCGCGTGAACTGGGTACGGCCGAAGCGCAGGCGATCGGCGCCGGGCGCATCGGGCGCGAACCACTCCGCATTGACGTAGAGCACGAAGAAAACGGCTCCGCCGTCGAGATCGGACGGCAGGAAATTATGCGGCTCCCACGGATTGACCGCGACGACGGAACCTTCGGTGAGCTCGTAACGTCCGTCGCTGACATCGATGCATGCGGAACGCCCGCCGACATGGAAGATCAAATGACCTTCGCGATGTGCGTGGATGTTGAAAGGGCGGTTCAACTGATAGACCGTCGCCCGACCAAAGCGGCCGTGGAAGACGGCGAGCGCCCGGCTCATGCCTCTCCTCCCAAAAGCTCTTGGTATTTTTTTGGTAGCGTTCAACAACCGGGGAGAGAATGCAAGGGCGCACGTGTCGCGCTTCTGGCAAATCTCTCCCCGGCCAGTCATCGTTCGCGAATGAGACTAGGTCAGTACTTCTTACATTCAGGTACTGTGCGGCTCGGCAAACCGATTTTGGCGAACACCGCGGGATCGTAACCCAGCGTTTGGTTGACATTCGGGATCACGTTCACGACCTTTGAGAACAGCGCGCCCTTGCCGTCGTCGACAACCTCGGTGACGAAGTTGGTGCCGATCGCCTGGCGGTTGGAGTCCAGCTTGATCTTGCCGTTGGGTGCGTCGATCTCGATCTTGGCGAGGGCCTCCTTGTACTTGGCCTGATTGTTGGAGAGATCTCCGTTGACCTGACGTAGCGCCAGGATCAGCGCCATGGTCGAGCCGTAATAGTTGGTGGCGAGCAGCGATGGGCTCGGGAAGCGCTTGTTGGGCGGGAAGGCGTCCTGATAGTCCTTTACGAACTTCTGCCAGCTCGGGTTCTCCCAGGTGTCGGCCTGGCCGCTCGCGGCCAGCGTGCCGATCAGGGCATTCTTGGCGTTTCCTTTGGACGACAGGATGGTCTGGTCGATCATGATCGAGCCGCCCATGAGATGCGCCTTGCCGCCGGCCTGCTGATATTGGTTCAGGAAGTTGACGGCGTCGGCGCCGCCGAGGCCGAGATAGATTGCGTCGACGTCGTCGGGCAGTGCGGCGATAACCGAGGCAAAGTCCTTGGTGCCGAGCGGCACCCATTGCCGGTTGGTGACCTGTCCGCCAGCACCGCAGAACTCGAGCACGAGGCCGAACACCTGCGTATAGATGAATGAGTAGTCTTCGCCGACGGTCGCGATCTTGCGATACTTCTTTTGGTCAAAAGCGTACTTGCCGAGGCCCACCTGCCACTGCGCGCCATCCATATTGTAGCGGAAAAAGTTCGGAGCGGGATCGACATAGGTCGTTTCCTGGGCACCGGAGGCGGCATTGATGAACGTCAGTTCGGGATGGGTCTTTGCAAAATTTTTGACCGCGATGCCTTCGTCACCAGAGAGCGGCGACAGCAGGATCTGTACCTTGTCCTGCTCGATCAGCTTGCGCACGGCCCGCACGGCGGAGTCCGGCGTCGCATCGGTCGAGGCGATGACAAATTCAAGTTCCTTGTCGCCGACCTTCTTGCCGAGGACGTTGAGGGCCGTCTGGAATCCGCGGATGCCGTCCTCGCCGAGTACGGTGTAGGTGCCTTCGAGCGTCGCGGTGACGCCGACCTTGATCTTCTCCTGTGCGAAGGCGGTGCCCGAAAGTAACAGGCTGCCCAACGCGATCAGTCCTAGACTGCCTTTCAACATTGCTCTCCTCCCTGGACGATCTTGTCGCTGTTTTTCACCGCGCCCCGACGCGTCCGCCGCGCGGTGCGGCGTTCGAGCAAGACCAACGGTTCTTGAAATGAAGGCTAACCGAACTCCGATGCAGCGCACGTGCCGGAGCCGTGTGCGGCTTAACGGGCAGTCTCATTTTGAATGTTGCGTCGCGATTAACATCGCAGTGCAACAGGCGTCAGGCTTGCCGGTTTTTCACCTGCCTGACGCATGGCGGTCGCGGAGTGCCGCCGGTGAATGGGATCGCTCGAATAGAGGAGAAATCAATCGTAGGCGTTGGCGTTGCGTGATTTTGCCGCGCGCGGCACTCGCTGGTTATACGTTGTGGCAGGCGATCGTCCGACCGTCCGCGCCTGCAGATAGAAGTTGTGGCACATCGACGAGACAGCGATCGCTGGCCATTGGACAGCGGGGCGCATATGCACAGCCGCGCGTTGGCGTGAAGAGACTTGGCGGTTCACCCATTTCGATCGCGCCCAGGATCCGCTTCGATGGATCCGGCTTCGGAATTGCCGCCACCAATGCGCGCGTATAGGGATGGAGCGGATGATCCAGGACCGTCCGCGTCCCGGCCTGCTCCACGATCCGGCCCATATACATGACAGCAACGCGGCTGCTGATCTGCCCGATCACGCCAAGGTCGTGCGAGATGAAGAGCATCGACAGTCTCAATTGGTCACGCAGATCCATCATCAGATTGAGCACCTGCGCCTGCACGGAAACGTCGAGGGCCGAGACCGGCTCGTCGGCGACGATGATGGACGGGGTGGGAAGAATGGCGCGTGCGATTCCGACCCGCTGCCGCTGCCCGCCACTCAGCTCGTAGGGATAGCGAGCGGCGAAAGACGGGTTCAATCCGACGGCCGTCAAGGTGGCAGCTATGGCCGCGCTGCGCTCGGCGCGGCTCTTGAAGAAGCCACTGATGTCGGCCGCCTCCGCGACCGAATCTCCAATTGTGCGCCGCGGGTTGAGCGATGCATTGGGATCCTGGAAAACCATTCGGACGCTCAGACGCATCTCGCGGAGGCCGGAGCCGCCGGCTCCGATCAATTCGGTTCCCTTCAAATTGATGTTGCCGCTGTCGGGCCGGACCAGCCCGACGAGGGTTCGGCCCAGCGTGGTCTTGCCGCAGCCGGACTCGCCCACGATCCCGAGGACCTCGCCTTCCGCCAGCGACAGCGATACACCATCGACTGCCTGCACCCGGTATTTCCGACCGGCTCGCCAGGCACTGAACGAGACCATCATGTCCCGGACGTCGAGGATGGCATTGCCGCTCATGGCAGCTCCCCGCCGGCCAGTGGAAATGCGCAGAGCACCTCGTGCCCTTGGGAGGCTTCCAGGCGGGGCGGGGTCGCCACGCGGCACTGATCGCGCACCGCTGCGCAACGTAAGGCAAACACGCAGCCAGCAGCGACCGTACCTGGCAGCGGTGGCTGACCAGAAATGGTCGGCAGCCGGCGCGCGCCGGAATTTCGCGACGGCATGCAATCCATCAGTCCGCGGGTGTAATGATGACGGGGTGCGCCGAACAGCGCATCGACTGCCGCGGTTTCCACGATCCGGCCGGCGTACATGACAGCGACACGATCGGCGAGCTGCGCAATGACTCCCATGTCGTGGGTGATGAACAATATCGCCATATCGAGCCGATTGCAGAGCTCGCGCAAGAGCCCGAGAATCTGAACCTGTATGGTGACATCCAGAGCGGTGGTCGGCTCATCGGCGACCAGCACCTGTGGCCTGCAGGCCAGCGCAATCGCGATCATGACCCGCTGGCGTTGGCCTCCGGACAACTGATGCGGATACGCGGACAGCTGCATTTTGGGGTCGGGCATACGGACCAGTTCGAGCAGTTCGCGCGCACGGACCAGCGCAGCTGCACCCGAAATCCCCTCATGCACGCGTACGGCTTCGGCGATCTGATCGCCAATCCGACGAACCGGGTTGAGTGAGGTCATCGGCTCCTGAAAGATCATTGCCATGCGGCCGTGGTCCGCTTCGACACGTTGCCAGGGCTGCAACCGCGTTACGTCGCAGCCCTCCAACAGGACCCGCCCGGCCCGGACCCGGGGACCCGGCTGCGGCAGCAATCCCATGACCGCAAGCGAGGTCATGCTCTTTCCGCAACCGGACTCGCCGACGAGACCGAGAATCTCACCCTTGGCCAAGCCGAAGGACACGCCGGCGACGATGTCGACCGGCGCGGATTCCGGCCCCACTGACACCGTAAGGTCGCAAACTGTCAGCACAGCCTAACCCTTCTCACCGAAGACTTGACGGAACCTCGGATCGAGTCGATCGCGCAATGCATCGCCAACCAGGTTCAGAGAAAAGGCCGTCACCACGATCATCATGCCTGGGAAGAAGAGCAGCCACGGGGCGCGGGTGATGAAGGTCCGTGATTCCGCCAGCATGTTGCCCCAGCTCGGAATGTCCGGCGGGGCGCCAAGGCCCAGGAAATCGAGTGAAGCCGCGCCGAGCTGCGCGAACGCGAAGACGAAGCTGGCCTGCACGAGAAGTGGTGAGACCAGGTTCGGCAAGATGTGCCGACTGATGAGCCATGCCGCTCCGGCGCCCATGCTGCGGGACGCCTCGACATAGGTTTCCGCGCGCAAGCGCAGTGTCAGTCCGTAGACAATGCGGGTCGTCGTCGTCATGTAGCCGATCCCGATGGCCAGAATGACGGTGGCCACACTCGGGCTCAAGATGACAATCAGGCCAAGTGCGAGAAGCAGGGTCGGGAAGGCCATCAGCACGTCGACCATGCGCATCAGCAGGTGACCCAGCCGCGGGAACAGAGCGGAAAGTACGCCGGCCGGAACGCCTGTCGCGAGAGCGAAGACGACCACGCCCGAGCCGATCAGAAGTGCCATGCGTGCTGAATGAATGGTGCGCGAGAGGGTGTCCCGGCCGAATTGGTCGGTGCCGAACCAGTGCGTCACGTTCGGGGGCGTCAGGCGGATCAGCGGATCGATGGCATACGGATCGTAAGGCGACAGCCACGGTGCGAAGACCGCGGCGAGTACAGTCGCCAGAAGAACCCCGAGCCCGGCCAGCGCGATCGGGCGGGCGACAAACGGCTTGAGCCACAAGGTCACGCTGTTGCTGCTCATTGGAGTTCAACCCGCGGATCGAGCAGACGATAGCTCAGATCGACGATCAGATTGATCAGGAGATAAACCACCACGATGACCAGGATAACGCCCTGGATCACAGGGTAGTCTCGACGAAGGATCGACTGAACGACGAGGCGGCCGATGCCGGGCAGGGCAAACACGGTTTCGGTCACCACCGCTTCGGACAACAGTGCGGCGAAGGTGAAGCCGAAGGCCGAGACGACCGCCAGGAGTGCATTACGCCAGATGTGGCGACGCACGACCTGCCACGGCCTAATTCCCTTTGCACGCGCCGTGCGCACGTAGTCCTCCCGGGAGACGTCGAGCATGCTGGCGCGCGTCAGCCGCAGGATCAAAGCGGCATTCGGAGCCGCAAGCGCCAGGCTGGGGAGGACGAGATATCGGAGATTGACGACACCACCTTCGAAGATCGACGGATAACCGGAGCTCGGAAACCAACCGAGCCAGGCGGCAAAGATCAGGATCAGATAGAGCCCGACCCAGAACGTGGGTATCGAGGCCATCAGCATCGCCCCACCGGACAATCCCTGATCGAGCCACGTGCCGTGCCGGACCGCCGCAATCATGCCGATCGGCACCCCGATGACCGCAACCCAGATCATCGTCATGGTGGCGAGCAAGGTGCTGGTCTCGGCGCCATCGGCAATCACCGACAGCACGGGCGCCTGGAAGAAGATCGACCGCCCGAGGTCGCCCTCGATCACATGGCCGGCCCAAGTGAGATATTGCAGGATAATCGGTTGGTCGAGACCGAGTTGGTGTCGCAAGGCGTCGATCTGGTCGGGAGTCGCGGTGTCACCGAGCAGAACATAGATCGGGTCACCCGGCACGATATGGATGAACGCGAAGATGATGATGGACGCTGCCAGCAGCGTCACCGCCGTCGTTCCTGCGCGCTTGAATGCGTAAGACCACATGTGCTTGTGCGCCTGGTCAGCGGCAACGATGCGCGCCGGCGCCGGCGCTCGACAGTCCTCGCGGCCTCATTGCCCGTCCTTATTTCGTGGACACATTCCAGAACACGGGACCGTTTGGGTTGAGCCCTTTGAGCTTGGGAGAAGCAATGTCATAGGTGTAGGCATCACCTACTTTCATCACCGGGACCTGCTCATAGATCAGCGACTGGATCTTGTCCCATGTCGACTTGCGCGCGGCTGGATCGGTGGTGTTGATCAACTCAGCCCGAAGCGAGCCGATCTCGGGGCTGTCCCACCAGCCGGGATAGCTCGCATTCAGGAACGTCAGCAGCAGCGGGTCGGGCGCGAAGGAATGGTGGGTGACGAAGATGTCCCACTGTTCCGGCTGGCCGCGCATCTTCAGAAGGGTCGCCCAATCGACGACCATCATCTGAACATTGATCCCGGCGTCGGCCAGCTGGCGGGTGAAGACGGAAGCTTCGTCATAGTGTGCCTGATAGTTCGTCGAGACCAGCAGGCGGATCGGCGTCCCCGTGTAGTCCGCCTCCTTTGCGAGCTCCTTGGCCTTCTTCGGATCGTGCGCACTGTAATTGGAGGCGCCTTCGGTCGAGTACCAGGGTGTGCCGTTGGGAAAGATCGATCCTTCGGCATTCCACAGGTCCTTGGGACCGAAGGCGACGCGCAGCGCCTGCGACTTGTCCAGCGCGGTCTGGATGGCGCGGCGGAGCTTGTAATTATCCTTCAGGATTCCCTGCTTCGTGTTCATGAAGAAAAGGCCGAAGATCGGCGCGTTGGTACGCTGCACCTGAACCGATGGATCTTTGCTCAGGGAGTCGTACAGATCGCCGGAGATCATTTCCGCATAGTCGTAGTCGCCCGCCTGCACGCCGCTCACGCGCGTGCCGACGTCCGGCACCGGAATGAAACGGATCTTGTCGAAGCTCGCAACTCGGGCGCCGGCGAAGCCATCGCCCTTTTCCTTCACCGGCTTGTAGCCCTCGAACCTCTCCACCTCGACATAGCGGTTCGGCCGCCACTCCACGAACTTGTAAGGTCCGGTGCCGATATAGTCCTTTTGCTCGATCGGCCGGTTTCCCGCTTTGGCGGCAATGTCTTCCGGATAGATCGCAAGACCGCCATTGACGTCCGCAATGAGAGCCTTCCAGGCGCCGTTCGGCGCGGACAATTTCAGCGTGACTTCATACTTTCCGGTCGCCTCGACCGACGTAGCCGCCGCCATCAGGAGCTTGCCGCGCGCACCGAAACTGCCCCATCGCGTCATCGAGGCGACCACGTCCTTGGCGGTCATCTCCTTGCCGTTGTGGAAGAGGACACCTTCGCGGAGCTTGATGACGATGGTCCGACCGCCGTCTTCCGCGCGATCGCTCTCGGCCAGCATCGGACGCGGCGTATAGGTCGAGTCCAGCGCATATAGGGTCTCGAAGATATGGCGGCCGATGACCGATGCGACGTCGGCTGTCGTCAGCATGACATCGAGCGGCGGCGGTTCTCCGATGGTGGCTTCGCGCAGCAGGGTGGCGGCATTCGCTTGCGCAATCAAGAACGATGCGGTGGCCAGCCCCACGACGCCACGCATCAAGACACTTGGACCGTATCTCATGATCGCCCTCCCGCCTTGTTGAACCGCCTGCTTCCAGGTGCAGGGGATGTGCCTTTCAGCTGTTTGGCTGATGGCACGCTATTGCTTGTTTGAAAGTTACATACACAATTTGGCAATTATCAAGTGGAAAATGCTGTTCTTGATGAGGCATGCCGATATACGTTTGGTCGATGCTGAAGGTTTCTTACGGCAGCTTCTTGCCAAGGGCGCAGGTTGATCTGACCTGGGGAAGGGCGGGCAATGGCGCGTGCAAAGCGAAATCACCCGGCGAGAGCCGTTCGTGCAGGAATCTCGAAGCCGCCGGACGACGACAATGTCGTGGCCGGCGACATCATCTCCCTCATCAGGCAGAGCGCTCCAAGCCTCAGCCCGTCCGAGCAACGCGTTGCCACCGTGCTGCTGGCCGATATGGAGTATGCCGTTCACGCCAGCAATTCCGAGTTGGCCCGTCGGGCGCGCGTCAGCGAGCCGACAGTAACCCGGTTCAGCCGCTCCGTCGGTTGCCGGGGCGTCCGCGACCTCAAGGTGAGGCTGGCTCAAGCAATGGCGGTCGGGCGGATTTACGTTGAGCTTCCCCCGCATGTCGGGACCGATCTGGCGCGCCCCGCGCTCTGGCGGTCGGTGTTTCAGGAAATTCGTCGTGCAATCGCCGCTGCCGAGGAGGGACTTCGCAAGGAAGACATCGAGAGGGCTGCCGAAGCGATCTCCCGCTGTTCGAAGCTTGCAGCGTTCGGGGTGGGGGGCGGTTCCACTCTTGCGGCGGCGGAAGTTCAGAACCGGTTCTTTCGTCTTGGGATTGCCGTCTCGCATGCCTCCGATCCGAGCTTGATGCGCATGGTCGCCGCGACCTTCGGGCGGGATGACGTCGTCGTTGCCATCTCGACCACCGGTGCAGCGAACGAGGTCATCGAGGCAGCCAGTATCGCCAAGCAATACGGCGCCTTGGTCGTCGCAATTACCAGGCCGCAAAGCAGGCTGGCTTCAATTGCCGATATTGCGCTTGGCGTGCACGTGCCGGAAGCGCCCGACGCGCTCAAGCCGACGGCGTCGCGTTATGCAATTCTCGCCACCATCGACCTGCTCGCGGCGTCGACTGCCTATTGCAAACCGCTCGAAGCCCAGGCACGCATGCGGCGGATCAAATACGAGTTGCTGAAGGGGAGCGACGGGGACGCCAAAGGGCCGCTGGGAGACTGAGCGGGCAATTAGCGCACCGCCCGCCCCTCGGGATTATGTTCGCAACATGGCCTCGATCTCTAGCGCTGCTTCGAGCAGCGTGCGGTCCTGTCCGCGTGCGGCGATGATCTGAAGACCAAATGGAAGTCCGCACCGATCAGTTCCGCAAGGTATCGAGATCGCCGGTAGCCGGGCATGATTGACAAAGGGCGTTAACACCGCGTGCGCGCGCGGGCTCGCCGCACGGCCACCAATCATGTCGGGTCCGAGCTGCGTGAATGGCCAGGAGACACAGGGGACAGTTGGCGCCAGCAGCAGATCGACCTCGGTGAAGAATGCCGCGAAAGCATTGGCGATTGCGGCGCTTGCCAGCAGCGCACCGGCAACGTCGGCGCCCGACCACGACAGCCCTCGCTCGATCTGTCTGGCGATGTCAGGATCGAACACTGTCGGATCCTCGCGGAAGGCGTCTCGATAGAGTGCGGCGAGGCCGGCGTGCTGAAGCGGCATGATGGCCTCTTCCGTCGCGCCCGCCGGCCAGACGGGATCGCGCGGCGCGATGCCGAGGCCTGCGGCGGAGAGGCGCGCGATGGCGAAAACGAGCCCATCAGCGACAGCATCATCGATGGCGACGTCGAGCCCAAGGCGCGGCGAGAACGCGATGCGCAGACCGGCGATGTTTTTGGCCTCTTGAGCGATGCCGGCTGAATCCGGGTCGCGCGGATCGACGCCGGCCATGGCCTCGAACGCCAGCGCGATATCGGCAATGTCAGTGGCGATCGGCGCGATAACGGAGAGGCCGAAGAACGGTTCGGCGAAGCCGGGCCCATAGGGAATCGCGCCATAGGACGGCTTGAACCCGGCGACGCCGACATGGGCCGGCGGCCTGCGGCTCGAGCCGCCCGCATCGGTGCCGATCGCTAGCGGCACGAGGCCGGCCGCAACCGCGGCGGCAGGGCCGCCCGACGAGCCGCCGGGCGTCAACTTTGGATCGAGCGGATGCCGCGTTGGCCCATACAGCGGCGAGGTGGTCACGCCCTTGCAGGCGAATTCCGACGTTGCGCCGATGCCGACCACGACGGCGCCGGCCTTGCGCAGCCGCTCGATCGCAATCGCATCCTGCGGCGCGACGAATTCGGCGAACAGGCGCGAGCCCTGTGTCACACGCCAGTCACGGACCCAGATGTTGTCTTTGACGATGACGGGGACACCGGCGAGCGGCATCGTCTCGCCGGCACGCAGGCGATCATCGACCGCTGCGGCGTCGGCAAGCGTACGCGCGGGAGCGGTCGTCACCACCGCGTTCAGCCCCTTGGCGGCCTCGATGCGCGCAAGCGCAGCCTTGGCGGTCTCGACCGCACTCGTTCGTCCGGCGGAGACGTCGGCCGCAATCTCGCACGCGCTACTTCTTCCCTTTGTCATGGCCTCCCCAGATCAGTGCCAATGTGCCGCAGAGGGCGAGGCACGCCAAGGCGAAGAAGGCGGCACCGAGACTGGCTGCGCTGTCCAGGAGCGACACCAGCGCTGGTGCTGCCAAGAGACCGGCGTACGATGCGGTCAGCACCGCGCCGGTGGTTTCGCCAATCCTGTCCTGCGGGGCGAGGCGTGCGATCTCGGCGACGAAGACACCGTTCCATCCCGAGGCCGTCAGGCCGAACAGAGCTGCAATCGCGAACTGGCCGGTGCGACCGAGTGAGGCGCCATCAAGGCCCAGCAGCGCGGCGCAGAAACTCATACCGAGGCCGATGACGACGAGAACTCCGCGCGAGGCATTGAGGCGCATTGCGACGAAGCCCCAGCCGAGCCGGCCAATCAGGCCGCCGGCCTGGGCGCAAGCAAGCGCCATGCCGGCCTCGACATGGCTGAGGCCGAGCTCGCGGGTGCCGAGCGTGACGAAGAGCGTGTTGAGCGACACCTGCATCGCGCTGAAGGGCATCGAGGCCAGCGCCAGCATTCCGATGCGTCGATCCGCGGTCACCAGTGCCAGCCGCGTGCGGAGGCCAAGCTCCGGCAGTGGCACGACCTTGACGGCGTAGGCCGGCCGGAGGCGCTCGAACCACGCTATCGCCAGCAGCGCACTGGCGCCCACGGTGGCATAGCACCAGGCTGGCCCGAGCGAGATTGCGATCGCGGGCAGAACCAGCGAGCCGCAGACGGCGCCGATCTGGTTTCCGGTCTGGCGAAGCGAGAACACGAACGCGCGCCGCTCGGCCGTCACGAGCCGCGCCAGCAGCGCCGCGCTTGCGGGCGTCTCCGGTCCGAAGGCGAGGCCAAGACAGAGGCCGGCTGCGAGCAGGGCCGCCGTCGAGCCGAGCGAAGCCAGCGCCATGCTGGCGATGATCGCCGCCGCGCAGAGGCTCGCGATCCGCAGCGAGCCCAGGCGGGCGATGAAGCCGCCGCCCCAGAACGAGGCGGGAATGCCGACCGCGAACACGGCGCAGGAGAACATCGAGAGCTGCCAGACCTCGATATCGGCGCGCGGTGCCACCACGCCCGGCGCGAACAGAGCCAGCGCCACCAGCGCCTGAAGCGTGGTCATAGCGCCAAGCGCCGGCAGCAATGCGGGCGCTGGCCGAACGGCCGTGTTTGCGTCTACCATGGCGCTGCGCTCACGGGAGGAACATTGTGGCAGGCGGCATTTCCATTCACGCGGTCGATGTGGCGAGCGGACGCCCGGCGCAGGGCCTGCGGGTCGAGATCTGGCGGATCGATCCGGACTCGCTCCGTATCGCCGACGGACGGCTTGGTGCCAACGGCGTGCTCGATCATCCCGTTGCGCAAGGCGCGGGCGTGACGGCAGGCGAGTACGAGGTCCTGTTTCATCTCGGCGACTTCTTTGCGGACGAGGACGGCTTTCTCACGGTGACGCCGTTCCGCTTTCGCATCAAGAACGTTGACGAGCATTATCACCTGCCGCTGAAATTCACGCGCTGGGGCTATTCGCTGTTCCGCGGCGCCTGATCAGTTGGTCAGCCGCCGCGACAACCCCGTGACGCGCTCCATGATCGCGACCAGCGCGACGGTCGCAATGATCAGCACGCCCGACAGCGCGGCGATGGTGACGTCGAGCTTGCCCTCGAGATCCTGCCACATCCGGATCGGCAGCATGTCGGTGGCGGCGTCGCGCAGGAACAGCGACACCGGCACGTTGTCGAAGGACGACATGAAGGCGATGAAGGCGCCCGCGATGATGCCCGGCCGGATCAGCGGCAGCACGATGCGCCGGAACGTGTAGATGCGGCTGGCGCCCAGCACGGCCGAGCTCTCCAGCAGGGTCGGCTCCAGCTGGGCGAGCGCCGCGATCGTGTTGCGAACGACATAGGGCACGCAGACCACGGTATGGCCGATCACCAGCGTCAGCGGCGACACCGGCAGGCCGACCAGCGAGAACAGCATCAACGCCGCAAGGCCGAAGGCCAGCGCCGGCAGCACCAGCGGCGACATGAACAGGGAATCGAGCAACCGCGCGGACAGCGTCGGCGAGCGCGAGATCGCCAGCGAAGCCGCGACGCCGAGCACGACGGACAGGCCGGTTGCCCACAGCGCCACGATGAGGCTGTTCTTGGCTGCGAAGTGCAGCTGCCAGGCATTCCACAATTCGGCGTACCAGCGCAGTGAATAGCCCGGCGGCGGGAACCGTAGCGAGAAGCCGCTGGTGAAGGAGACGATCAACACCACCAGCGACGGCGCGATGATGATGATCAGCGCGATCACGGCGATCAGACTCATGACCAGCTCGAAACTGAACGCCTCCAGAGTACGCTTGCGCCCGCTCATCACGCACCTCCATAGCCGCGCGACAGGCGGCCGAGCGTGGTGAAGACGGAGACGACCGCGAGCACGGCCAGCAGGAAGATGATCGAGATCGCCGACGCGAACGGCCAGTTTTGCAGCGTCGAAGCCTGCTGGTAGAGATACATCGGCATGAACAGCATCTGGCCGCCGCCGATCAGCGACTGGGTTATAAAGGCCGTGATTGCCGCGGCGTAGGTCAGTGTGCAACCGGCGATCACGCCGGGCAGCGACAGCGGCAGCACGATCTTGAAGAAGGTGCGCCAGCTTCCGGCGCCGAGCGAGCAGGAGGCATCGTCGAGATTGGAATCGATCCGGCCGAGCGCGGTGATCAGCGGCAAGGTCATCAGCGGCATCTGCACTTGCGCCAGTGCGATCACCACGCCGAACTGGGTGTAGAGCAACTTCAAGGGCGTATCGATGATCCCGAGGGATTGCAGGGTCGCATTGATGATGCCTTGGCGGCCCAGGATAACGATCCAGGCGAAGGTGCGTACTACGACGCTCGTCAGCAGCGGCAGCAGCACGATCAGGATGATGATGGTCTGAAGCCGCGGCCCGACCCGCTGATAGAGCCAGGCAATGGGAAAGCCGAGCACGAGGCAGACGGCCGTCACCTCGGCGCCCAGCAGCAGCGTCGAGCCGAGCACGCTGAGGCTGAAGGGGTCGGTGAGAAACTGCAGGTACTGGCCGAACCCCCACTGGAGCGCGGCCGTGTCGTTGTGCAGCGAGAGCCAGAGCAATTGCAGCAGCGGCGCCACGAAGAACACCAGGAAGAACAGCGCCAGCGGCGCTGCCAATCCCATCCCGTAGGAGGTGACGTCCCGTGATGCCGGTGCTGCGCCCATGGCGTTAGATCTTGATCTCGCGGTTGAAGCGCTCGATCCAGGCCGAGCGCTGCTCGTTGATCTTCTTCCAGTCCTGGAACACGAATTTCTGCTTCAGCTCGGCGGTGTCCTTGGCGAGCACGCGCGCGATCTCGCCGCCCATCGCCACCTTGGAATTGGTCGGCACGATCAAATAGGGCGGGTTCATCAGCGTGGTCTGCACCTCGGGCGTCAACGACGCCTCGATCAGCTTGAAGGCAAGCTCGCGGTTGGGCGAGTTCTTGACGATGTGGATCGTGGTCTTGAAGGCGATGGCGCCTTCCTTCGGAGCCACGAACTCGACCGGCACGCCGCGCGCTTTCAGGATCTGGATGGCGTTGAAATTGCCGGGCGAGATATCGATCTGGCCCTGCTGGAACAGGGTGGCGAGCGCGCCGGGATTGGCGGCGACCGCGGCGAGGTTGGGCTTCAGCTCCTCGATCGCCTTGAAACCAGGATCGACATTGGCTTCAGAGCCGCCGCGCATCTTTGCGATCTCGACCAGCCATCCGGTGCCGAGCGTCGAGTTGAGATTGGTGATGCCGACGCGGCCCTTGAACTCGGGCTTCCACAGATCGGCCCAGGAGGTCGGCGGCGTCTTGACGGCTTCCGGATTGTAGGTGAGGCCGACGACCTGAAAGAACGGGGCAGGGCCCATCGGCTCCTGGGCCTCGGCGATCAGGTCCTTGTAGTAGGCGCTCTTCTCGACGGGGTACGGCTCGACAAGGTCCTGGCCGATCGCGACCAGGGCCGGGCCGGGATCGTGCAGCATGACGTCGATCGGCGGATTGGCCTTGGCGGCGTTGACCTTGGCGATCTGGTCGACCGAGAGCATCGGGTCGAGCACCATCGCGGCGTCCGCGTTGGCCTTGCGGAAGGCCGGCACCAGCACGGCCTTGTGCGCCTCCTCCCAGCTTCCGGTGAAGGTCGCAAACACCAGCGGTCGGGCCTGGGCGTAGCTCAATCCGGGAAACGCCTTCATGGCGCCGAGTGTGAGTGCGGTCGTCATCAGGCTTCGGCGGTTCATGATCATGGTCAAACTCCCTCTGGACAAAAACTGGATTTAAAGCGTTGCAGGAAAAGCGTTGGCGAGCGACGGGGCGAGCGGCGCGAGGCGCACCGCGGCGCCGCTCTCCAGGGTGCGCGTCTCGCCGATGCGCGCCTGGGAGATCTTGACGCCGGAGCCGTCCGCGGTGGTGACCTCGTGCACGACCGTGGCTCCAAGCGGCAGCGACATGCCGACCACGCCGGCAAAGCCGGTCTCGTCACCGACGAATTGCAGATGCTCGGGGCGGATGCACACGGTGACGCGGCCACCTTCGGTGAGGGCGCCGCCGGCGGGACGCGCGATGATTTCCGCGCCGGCATCGAGGCGGACTTTTGCTGCCGTCCGATCCGCCGAGAGGACCACGCCGGGCATGCGATTACTGGCGCCGACAAAAGTGTTCACGAACAGGGTCTGCGGTCGGTCATAGACGTCGGACGGCGATCCGAACTGCTCGAGCTTGCCGTGGCTGAGCACCGCGACGCGGTCGGCCATCGACAGTGCTTCTTCCTGGTCATGGGTCACGATCACCGTGGTGATGCCGGAGACGCGTTGCAGCCGCTTGACCTCGATCTGCATGTCCAGCCGCAAATTCTTGTCGAGCGCGGCAAAGGGCTCGTCGAGCAGCAGGATCGACGGCTTGATCGCCAGCGCGCGAGCGAGCGCCACGCGCTGCTGCTGGCCGCCGGAGAGCTGCCGTGGCAACCGTTCCGACATGGTCGGCAGCTGCACCAGATCCAGCAGGCGTTGCGCTTCGCGCTGGCGGGTCGCCTTGTCGATGCCGCGCGCGGCAAGCCCGTAAGCGACGTTCTCGCTGATGCTGAGATGGGGAAACAGCGCGTAGTTCTGAAACACGATGCCGACCGCGCGGCGGTTCGGCGGCAGCGCATCGACGATGTCGTCGCCGACGATGATCCGCCCCTGCGTCTGTGCGATGAAGCCGGCGATGATGCGCAGCAGGGTAGTCTTGCCGCAGCCGGAGGGGCCGAGCAGGGCGATGATCTCGCCACCCTTGATGTCGAGATTGATGTTCTCGACCGCGAGGGCGCCGCTCGGATAGCGGTGGGTGACGGCGTCGACGACGAGCGATCGGCCGCCTTGCGCTTCAGCCATGATGTTGCCTCCCATTCTCCCGAGGAAGAAAGCAAGTCTCGTGCCCGGGCTGGTCGCTTTTCGCTGCGAGATTTGGCATGGTGGGCCGATGACGTCGATTTGCGATCTCACCGCCACGGCTCTTTCGCGCGCCATCGCCAAGGACGAACTGTCCTCGCGCGAGGTTGTCGAGGCGCATCTCGAACGGATTGCGCACCAAGACGTGCAATTGGCGGCATTCGTGACTGTCGATGCCGACGGCGCCCGCCGTGGTGCGCAAATCTGCGATGCCGCGCCCGCGCCGATCGGCCCGCTGCACGGTGTGCCGGTAGGGATCAAGGACCTCACGGACACGGCGGGGCTCGCGACCACCTGTGGGTCGGTTCTGTTTCGTGATCACGTTCCGGCCGAGGACGATCTCGTGGTCGCGCGGCTGCGGCGTGCCGGCGCGATCATCTTGGGGAAGACCAACACGCCGGAATTCGGCTTCGGTGCGGTCTGCACCAACAAATTGTGCGGCCCGACCCGCAATCCCTTCAATCCCGCGCTGACCTCGGGTGGATCCTCCGGCGGCTCCGCGGTTGCGGTCGCGACCGGCATGGTGCCGCTGGCCCATGGCACCGATTTCGGCGGCTCCGTGCGCACGCCCGCAAGCTTTTGCGATGTCGCCTCGATCAGGCCAACGCCCGGCCGGATTCCGTCGCATCGCCGCCCGCTCGGCTGGGACATGCTCGCCACCCACGGTTTTCTGGCCCGCGGTGTCGACGATCTCGAACTGGCGCTGTCGGTCTTTGCGGGAGGCGATGTGCACGACCCGCTCTCGATGGGCGTCGTCAATGACGAGCGGCCGGTTGCAATCCGTCCCCGGATCGCAGTGACGCCCGATTTCGGTGTCGCGCCTGTGGCGCGCGATGTCCGTGCGCGGTTCGCCGCGGCCTGCGAGGCACTCGCGGTCGTTGCCGATGTGGTACCGTCCGCGCCCCATTGCGGCGGTGCGATCGAGACATTTCGGACGCTGCGCGCCGCGCACATCGCCAACAGCTATGGCGAGCTGCTGAAGGCGCGCCGCGCCGAGCTCACGCCCACCGTGATCTGGAATATCGAGGCGGGCGCAAAGCTCTCCGCGGAGGACTATCTCAACGCCGAGCGGCGCCGCACCGGCATCTACCGCAGCTTTCGCGAGCTGTTCAGCCACACCGATTTCCTGGTGGCGCCGGCGGCGTCCGTCTTGCCCTGGCCCAATGAAATCAGCGACGTCACCGCGATCGATGGCGCTGCGCTGGAGACGCCGATCGATTATCTCGCCGTCACCTTCATCGTGTCGCTGGTCGGTTTCCCGGTCCTGACCCTGCCGGCGCCGCGAGCGGAGAACGAGCTGCCGTTCGGCATCCAGATCATCGCACCACCGGGATGCGAATCCCGCCTGTTCGCCTTCGGCCGTGTCATCGAGAACGAACTCAGTTTTTCCCATAGCTGGCCGAAGCTCCCCTAGCTGTCGCGATGCTCGAGCCGGGCGGCGAGCGCATCGGCAAGGCCAATGGTGGGTTTGGCGGCGGGGCGGCGGTACGTGCCTTCGGTTGCCTTGCGCAGGCGCAGCGCCACCAGCGCCTCGGCCTGCTTCACCGAGGCTATGACTTGATCGACCACGGGGACGGGGATCCGGTCGGCGACTCGCTCAGCGAGGCCCGAGAGCGGCGCACCTGCAAAAATCAACACGTCCGCATCGTCTTCCACGATCGCGCGCCGGGCGAGATCGACCAGCACATCTTCCTTCTCGGTGCCGACCTCCGAGATCGCCTGGAACGGCGTATCGAGCATGCGGATACCGGCGCAGCGCTCCCACAGCCCGTGGGCGCGAACGCATTCCTCGTACCAGGGGCCAAGCGCCTGGGCGAAGGTGACGATGGCGAAACGCCTTCCGGCCATGCAGGCGGTCAGCATTGCCGCTTCCGCCATGCCGACCACGGGAATGTCGAAGGTCTCGCGCGCGGCGAACAGGCCGGGGTCGCCGAAGGCGGCGATGATCGCTGCGTCGACCTTGCGATGCTGCCCGGCCAGCATCTCCAGCGCAATGGCACCGCCGATCTGTGCCTCGGTGCGTGTCGAGATATAGGGCACGCCGCGGGTGGCGGTGCAGGGGATCAGCTCGGTCCCGGGCCCTGCCGCGCGCTGCCCGACATCCGTCATCAACTGGGTGACTGCGGTGCTGGTGTTCGGGTTGAGCAGCAGCAGCTTCATGATTACGCCGCCGTCTGCTTGGCTTGAGAGGCCGCGATGACTTCGAGCAGCGCCGTGCCGGTGCGGCGGACATGGGCGCCGAGCAGGCGTCCTGCGGTTTGGCTGTCGCGCGCCTCGAGCGCGGCAAGGATGCCGGCGTGCTCGTCGACCGAATTGCTCCAGCGCCGGTCGGCGCCGAGCGCGAGGTAACGCGCGCGCTCGGCGCGGGAGATCAGCGTCTCGTGCGCTTCCCGCAACGGCGTGTTGCGCGCCATGCGGACGATGGTGTTGTGAATCTCGCCGTTGATGGCGAAGTACTCGTCGAGCTTGCCGTTGCGATGATGGCCTTCCATGCGGGTCTGAAGCGTGCGAAGCCGGGCGAGATCACGCTCGGTGGCGCGCTCCGCGGCAAGCTCGGCGGCCAGCCGCTCGATCCCGGCCAGCGCCTCGAACAATTCGGAGATGCCGTCGACCGCGATATCGGCGATGCGCGGGCTGCGGTTGGGGCGCAGCTCGATCAATCCCTCCGCGGCCAGCACCTTGATCGCCTCGCGCAGCGGCGTGCGCGACACCCCGAGCTCCTTCGACAGTTTTGTTTCCTGGGTCTGCGATCCCGGCGGCAGCTCGCCACGAATGATCATCGTCCGCATCCGCGCGGCCGCGCGCTCATGCAGGCCCATCCGCTTGAGCTTGGGCGACTTTCGGCCCGGAATCGGTTCGGATTTCTGCTGCACGCCGACCTTCCTGCTGACGTGCGATCGTAGCCAATTTCCATCATGTGAGGTGCCCAAATAGAAGACGTATGTGGCTCAAAACACGTGCATATCGAATAAATTGTATGCAGCATGCAGATTGCGGGTTGCGTGGACGGATGCGGACGCGGATGATCTTTTGAGGAAGCGGAGGAGCGCTTTCGCCGCAACGGAGCGACTGCGATCGATGTCAATTTTGCGCAAACGCCTCGGCATGATCACGCCGTCTTCCAATTCGGTCCTGGAGCCCGTCACCAGTGCGATGCTCGCCGGCGTCGATGGCGTCAGCGCGCATTTCTCACGCTTTCGCGTCACCGAGATTGCACTCGACGTCGCCGCGCTGAACCAGTTCGACGCCTCGGTGATGCTGCCGGCGGCGGACCTGCTGGCTGATGCGAAGGTCGATGCCATCGCCTGGAACGGTACCTCCGCAAGCTGGCTCGGCATCAGCCGCGACCGGAGCCTTTGCGAGGCGATCACGGCGCGCACAGGCGTGCCTGCGACAACGTCGACGCTTGCTTGCATCGATGCCGCCCGTGCGCTCGGCGCCAAACGTGTCGGCCTGGTCTCGCCCTATACCGACGACGTGCAGCGGCGGATCGGTGACGTCTGGGCCGAGGAGGGGGTCGCCCCGCACGCGGAGCGGCACCTCGGACTGCGTGACAATTTCTCATTCGGCGAGGTCGCGCCTGCGACGATTGCTGGCATGATCCGCGCTGTGGCGGCTGACGGCGCCGATGCTGTCGTCATCCTCTGCACCAACCTCGACGGCGCCGCCCTGGCGGCCTCGCTCGAACGAGAATTGAATGTCGCGGTGCTCGATTCGGTAGCGGTCACGCTGTGGCGAATTCTGAAGCTCGCCGGCGGCGACGCCGGGGCTCTTGCCGATTGGGGACGGATCTTCCAGACATCGGCGGTCATCAAGTGACGGAGACTCCTGTGACGCAGCTCGACCTCGCCATTCGCGGCGGCACCATCGTGACGGCTAGCGACGAGTTTCGCGCCGATATCGGCATTCGCGACGGCCGCATCGTCAGCATTGCCGATCATATCGAGAGTGCTGCCCGCGAGATCGACGCGACCGGGCTGCTGGCGCTGCCGGGCGGGATCGACAGCCATGTCCACATCTCGCAGGCCTCCGGCCCCGACGTGGTGATGGCCGACGACTTCGCCTCGGCGACCCGTTCGGCAGCCGCCGGCGGCAACACCATGGTCCTCCCGTTTGCGCTTCAGGAGAAAGGCACGTCGCTGCGGGCCTGCGTCGAGAACTACCGCAAGCTCGCCGAAGGCGAGTGCTATATCGACACGGCGTTCCATCTCATCATCTCCGATCCGACCGCGGTCGTGCTCGGGCAGGAGCTGCCGGCGCTGGTCAAGGACGGCTACACCTCATTCAAGGTGTTCATGACCTATGACGACCTCGTGCTCAGCGACCAGCAGCTGCTCGAGGTGTTCGAGGTCGCGCGCCGCGAGGAAGCGCTGGTGATGGTCCATTGCGAGGGTTACGACGCCATCCGTTTCCTGACCTCCAAGCTGGAACGCGAGGGCCATATCGCGCCCTATTATCACGGCGTCTCGCGGCCACAGGCGGTCGAACGCGAGGCCACGCATCGCGCCATCAGTCATGCCGAGGTGATCGGCGTTCCCATCATGATCGTGCATGTCTCCGGGCGCGAGGCGATGGAGCAGGTGCGCTGGGCCCAGCAGCGCGGATTGCCTGTCCATGCCGAGACCTGCCCGCAATACATCACGCTGACGGCCGACGACATGAAGGGCCTGAACATGGACATGTCAGGCGCGAAATATGTTTGCTCGCCGCCGCCGCGTGACGTGGAAAGCCAGCAGGCGATCTGGGAAGGCATCACCACGGGAGTGTTCCAGACCTTCTCGTCCGATCATTGCCCGTTCCGCTACGACGATCCCAAGGGCAAGCTGACGCCGAACGGCCGCACCTCGTTCCGCTGGGTGCCGAACGGCATTCCGGGTGTCGAGACCCGGCTGCCGATCCTGTTCTCCGAAGGCGTGTCGAAGGGACGAATCAGCCTGCAAAAATTCGTCGAGCTGACCGCAACTAACCATGCACGCATCTACGGCCTCTATCCGCGCAAGGGCTCGATCGGCGTCGGCTTCGATGCGGATATCGTGCTGTGGGACCCCAAATTGAAGAAACCTATTCGGCAGGCCGATCTGCATCACGGCTCGGACTACACGCCATGGGAAGGGTTCGACGTCACGGGATGGCCGGTAACCACGATCGCCCGTGGCCGGGTGGTGTACGAACACGGCAGGATCGTCGGCGCCAAAGGCGGAGGCGACATTCTCAGCCGCGGCAGGTCGAGCCTGATCTGATCGGGCTCAACCGCGTTGTGGCGACCAGTGGTCGTTATTTCGTCGGCGACTTCATCGGCGAGTTCGAGCCGGGCAATCTCGTGCTGACCGGCCCCAACCTGCAGCACAATTGGGTGAGCGATCTGCCGCCGGGGAGCACCATCCCGCTGCGCGGACGTATTCTGCAGTTCAGCGAAGAATTCATCGGCGACCTGATGAAGGTCATGCCCGAGCTCTCGGGCCTTGCTGCTATGCTGGAATTCTCGCGGCGCGGCGCGCTCTTCACCCGCAGCAGCAGCGACAAGATCGCTCCGCTGATGGAGGAGATCGCGACGGCGAACGGTGTGCGCCGGATCGAGCTGTTCCTGATGATCCTGGGAACGCTCTCCCGCGCCCGAAGCGCGCGTCCGCTCTCGAGCCCGAACTATTGCCCGACCCCTCGGGATACATGTCCGCGGGGATGAACAAGGCGCTCGCCCTGGGCCGCGGAGCGGCGCAGCAAGAGTTCGGTCGGAGTCATCGTCAGGCGGCCATGATGGCGACGGGGCGGCCAGTGCGGGCGGATTCGGTGGCTGCGTCGGCGAGCATCTGGGCGCGCAGCCCGTCGAGACCGGTCGGAGAGGGCGCAGCCTTGCCAGCACACGCATCGATGAAGGCAGCGAGTTCGGCGCGATAAGCGGCGGCATAGCGTTCGAGGAAGAAGTTCTGCACCGGATCGGCACGGAAGCCCTCGTTGGTAGCGATCTCGACGGTCGTCTCGTGGATGTTGCCGGCCCTCAGCATTCCCTTCGAGCCATGCACCTCGATGCGCTGGTCGTAGCCGTAAGTGGCACGGCGCGAATTCGAGATCTGCGCGATGCGCCCGCTCGCCGTCTTCATCAGCACGGCGGCGGTATCGACATCGCCGGCTTCGCCGATGGCCTTGTCCACCAGCGCCGAGCCAAGCGCAAAGACCTCGACCGGCTCCTCCGCCAGCAGAAAGCGCGCCATGTCGAAATCATGGATCATCATGTCGCGGAAGAGACCGCCCGAGCGTTTCACATAGTCGACCGGCGGTGGTCCGGGATCGCGCGAGATGACGCTGACGATCTCGATCTCGCCGGCCTGGCCGCTGCGCAGCCGCTTCTCCAGCGCCGCGAAGTTCGGGTCGAAGCGGCGGTTGAAGCCGATCATCAGAGGCTTGCCTGTTTTCTCGACCGTGGCCAGGCAGCGGCGAATGCGGCCCGAATCAAGATCGACTGGCTTCTCGCAGAACACTGCCTTGCCGGCCGAGACGGCGGCTTCGATCAGGTCGGCATGCGTGTCGGTCGGTGTGCAGATCAGGATGGCGTCGATGCCGGAATCACTCATGATCGCATCCGCATCGGCCACTTTCGCGCCTGCAGCCTGCGCCAGCGAGGACGCGGCCTCGCTAGAGGCGTCGGCCACCGCGACGAGCCGTGCATCGCCGCGCGCCGCGACATTGAGGCCGTGAATGCGCCCGATCCTGCCCGCGCCCAGAATTCCAAACCGCATTGTCATCATCATTGCTTGACTATTTGAATAAGCATTCCATTCTCTGCGCCGCCTAGTCAAGGTCGGACTGCGTTCTTCTCATTCGCGTCACTGAGTCGTGTCAGATCGGATCACGGCGCATTCGCGACGCGGTTGCGCCAGCACGCGCGGTGAGCGCGATGATCGAGCATTTCGTCCAGGCCGGGCGGCGCTGTTGAGGAGAGAGTGATGGCGACGATCAGGCTCACCATGGCGCAGGCGCTCGTCGCCGCGATGGCCGCGCAGAGGACGGTGATCGATGGCGAGGAGCAGCCGCTCTTCGCCGGTGTCTGGGCGATCTTCGGGCATGGCAATGTCGCGGGCCTCGGCGAGGCGCTGTATGCCGTGCGCGATCGTCTGCCAACCTTGCGCGCGCATAACGAGCAGGCGATGGCACATGCCGCGATCGCCTTCGCCAAAGCCTCGCGCCGCCGGCGCATGATGGCGGTGACGAGCTCGATCGGCCCCGGCGCGACCAATATGGTGACGGCCGCTGCAGTCGCTCACGTCAATCGGCTGCCGGTGCTGCTGTTGCCGGGCGATGTCTTCGCCGGGCGCCGCCCGGATCCGGTGCTGCAACAGATCGAGGATTTCGGGGACGGTACTGTTTCCGCCAACGATTGCTTCCGGCCTGTCTCGCGCTATTTCGACCGCATCACCCGGCCCGAGCAGATCATGCAGGCCTTTGAGCGCGCGATGCAGGTTCTGACGGATGCGGCCGAATGCGGACCCGTGACGCTCGCGCTCTGCCAGGATGTGCAGACCGAAGCATTCGAATATCCCGACTGGTTCTTCGCCGAGCGCGCCTGGCAGCCGCGCCGGGCACGGGCTGACGAGACGCAGTTGGCTCAGGCCGCAGCCCTGCTCAAGGCGGCCAAGCGCCCGCTCGTCGTCGCCGGCGGCGGCGTCCTCTATAGCGAGGCGGAAGGCGATCTCGCAGTCTTTTGCACAGCGCACGGCGTACCGGTGGCAGAAACGCAAGCCGGCAAGAGCGCGCTGCCCCACGACCATCCGCTGAATCTCGGCGCGATCGGCGTTACCGGAACTCGCGCCGCCAACGACGCAGCGCGGCAGGCCGATCTGCTGCTCGCGATAGGCACCCGGCTGCAAGATTTCACCACAGGCTCACGCTCGCTTTTTGCCGATGCCGCCTGCCGGATCGTCGGCCTGAATACGCAGACCTTTGATGCCGGCAAGCATCGTGCGCAGCCGCTCGTGGGCGATGCCAAGGTCGTTCTGGCGGAACTCGGCGCCTCCCTTCAGGGCTGGGCGGCACCTGCCGTCTGGATCGAGCGGGCAAGGACCGGCCGCACGGCCTGGCTGGAAACGGCCGCGCACTACACCGCGGCTGACAACGAAATCTTGCCGAGCGATGCGGAGGTCATCGGCGCCGTTCAACGCCGCAGCCTGCCGAGCGATGTCGTGCTTTGCGCGGCCGGCGGCTTGCCGGGCGAGCTGCACAAGCTCTGGCAGCCGGGCGCACCCGGCGGCTACCACATAGAATACGGCTATTCGTGCATGGGCTACGAGATCGCCGGCGGGCTGGGCGTCAAGCTCGCCGATGCGGAGCGCGAAGTCGTCGTGATGGTCGGCGACGGTTCCTATCTGATGATGAATTCGGAGATTGCAACGTCGGTGATGCTTGGTGCCAAGCTCATCATCGTCGTGCTCGACAATCGCGGCTTCGGCTGCATCAACCGACTCCAGAACGCGACCGGCGGCGCCCCCTTCAACAATCTCCTGCGCGACGCCCGTCACGAGGTGCTGCCCGAGATCGACTTCGTGGCGCACGCTGCCGCGATGGGGGCGATCGCGCGCAAGGCCGCGGGCATCACTGACCTGGAAGCGGCGCTCGACGATGCGCGAGGGCACGATCGGACGAGCGTCATCGTGATCGACACCGACCCGCTGCGTTCGACCGATGCCGGCGGCCACTGGTGGGATGTGGCGGTACCGGAGGTCTCGGAGCGCGCTGAGATCGTAGCCGCAAGGCGCAGTTATGTCGAGGCGCTCGTGCGCCGCAATTACTGATCGAGCGAGGACGACATGCCTATCCGTATCGGAGCGAACCCCATCGGCTGGTCGAACGACGATCTGCAAGAGGTTGGCGGCGAGACACCGCTCGAGACGTGCCTGTCCGAGGCGCGCGAGGCGGGCTTCGAGGGCATGGAGCTCGGCCACAAGTTTCCGCGCGAGCCGCAGACCCTGAAGGCTGCGCTCGCGCCCTTCGGTATGGCCTGCATCTCCGGCTGGTATTCGGCGGAGCTTCTGAAGCGCAATGCCGACGAGGAGATGCGGCATCTGCGCCCGCATTTGGATCTGCTGAAGGCGATGGGATCGTCCGTGCTGGTCTTCGCCGAGACCTCGAATGCGATCCACGGCGATCGCAGCAAGCCGTTATCGCGCCGACCGGTCATGAAGGCGGGCGACTGGGCGGAGTTCGGCCGCCGTATCACGGAGGTCGCGGAGCGTACGCTCGCCGAGGGCGTCAGGCTGGTCTACCATCATCACATCGGCACCATCGTGGAAAGTGCGGCGGATATCGACGCCTTCATGGCAGCGACCGGCGAGGCGGCTCATCTCCTGCTCGACACCGGCCATGCGACTTGGGGCGGCGCCGATCCCGCTGCACTGGCTCGACGTTATCGTTCCCGCATCAGCCATTTCCACGCCAAGGACGTACGCCGGGCGGTGATGGAGCAGGCGCGCCGCGAGGATTGGAGCTTCCTCGATGCGGTGTTGGGGCAGGGCAGCGAACTCGGTGTCTACACCGTGCCCGGCGACGGCATGGTCGATTATCCGGACGTCTTTCGCGAGCTTCCGGGCTATTCCGGCTGGATCGTGGTTGAGGCGGAACAGGACCCCGGGAAGGCACACCCGCTGACCTACGCCAGGAAGGGTATTGCCCATCTGAAGCAGAGCCTGCACGAGGCCAGGCTTGCCTAGCCGGAGGCTCTCTCCCACGCCGGGTTACCTGCTTGGCTTGCGCGAAATGCGCGGCGTCGTTTCGCTGCGGTTGGCACTTGCTGGCTATACGTTGTGGCAGGCGACTGCCGTGCCGGAAGACCGAAGTTCTGGAACATCGACGAGGCAGCGATCGCTGGCTAATGGACAACGAGGCGCGTAAGTGCAGCGGTGCGGCCGCGTGAACAGGCTTGGCGGTTCACCCGTTTCGATTGCGCCCCAGGATCCGCTTCGACGGATCCGGCTTCGGAATTGCTGCCACCAGCGCGCGTATAGGGATGAAGCGGGTGATCCAGGACCGTCCGCGTCCCGGACTGCTCCACGACCCGGCCCATATACATGACGGCAACACGGCAGCTGATCTGCCCGATCACACCAAGGTCGTGCGAGATGAAGAGCATCGACAGTCTGAGCCGGTCACGCAGGTCCATCATCAGATTGAGCACATGGGCCTGCACCGAAACGTCGAGGGCCGAGACCGGCTCGTCGGCGATGATGATTGCGGCCACTGCGGTGGCGCGGCCGCCGCAAGCAGCACCCACGCATGAGGATGGCGCGCATTGCATCGCACAGGCGGGCCGAGAGAAGGGTGCCGTTCTCGTGCGCAAACGCAAATCGCAACGATTTGGGTGAAACGAGCGTGGAACAAAAGGGGATGGAGAAGGCCGCCACACCGAGAAGGATCAATAACTTAGAAGATGCTCCCTGCCTTCGGGATGCCGGGTTTACAGGACGCTCCCTAGCCGCCATTCAAGTCCACAAACATAGTTTCTCACTGGCGCTGCGGCAATGGTTGCAACCGCCATGGAATTGACCGTCGGCAACTTTTACAATCATGTCGCGGTTCGCGGCAGCCATATCCTAGACGCAACACTGGTGACCAAGACTGCCGCGAAGGATTTCTACTTCGCGGATTCGCCGTTCTGAACGAGCCAAGTTGCAGACCAGCCGGAGCGGCGCTCCGGCTGGTTCACGGCTGTCACTACTAAAGACGTCGCCTTACGGTGATACTGGTTGGCATCCGAACCATCAGAGTTTGGGCGATTTTGAAGATAAGGGAGTGACGCAACATGCTCAAGGGCATCAATCCACTGCTCAATGCCGACGTGCTCCATGCCTTGCGCGCAATGGGGCACGGAGACCGCATCGTGGTGTGCGATACTAATTTCCCTGCCGACTCCATCGCGCGTCAGACCGTGTTGGGCGAGTTGCTTCGTATCGACAACGTCAGTACGGCAAAGGCGATCGAAGCCATCCTCTCGGTGCTGCCGCTCGATACGTTTGTCGACGATGCCGCGATCCGCATGGAGATTGTTGGCCAGCCCCAGGAGGTGCCACCGGTGCAGCGCGAGGTGCAGGCCGCGATCGATCGCGCCGAGGGGCGCTCCTGGCCGCTGGTCGGGGTCGAGCGCCATGCCTTCTATGAAAAGGCCAAGACGGCCTACTGCGTAATTGCCACTGGTGAGCGGCGCTTCTACGGCTGCTTCCTGTTCTCCAAAGGCGTCATCGCGCCGGACGGAGAGTGACGACCATGAGCAAGACGGGCGTCGCTGTGCTCGACATCTTCGTCGTCGATCTGGCCTTCCGGGCCGGCAACATGCCTGCGATCGGCGAAACGATCGCGGGCTCGGGATTTGCCATGGGACCGGGCGGCAAGGGATCGAACCAGGCTGTGGCCGCAGCGCGCGCGGGTGCGGACGTGACCTTCATCTCCCGGATCGGCAGCGACGCCTTCGGTAACCTTGCCATCAAGACCTGGGAAGCCGAGGGCATCAGGCCGCGCGTGGCTAGGACCAAGGAAGGCGCCGACGGGTGCTGCCTTCATCTATGTCCACGAGACGCGTGGCGACAACGCCATCATCGTGGTGAGTGGAGCGGCTGGTGGTCTCAGCCCGGCTGATGTCGATGTGGCGGCGGAGGCGATCCGCGAGAGCCGCGTCGTCGTGACCCAGCTCGAGCAGCCGGTCGCGGCCGCGCAGCGCGGGCTTGAGATCGGGCGCGCTGCCGGCAGCATCACCGTGTTCAACCCGGCTCCTGCGGTCAAGCTCGACGATCGCCTGTTTGCCTTGTGCGACTACGTCGTTCCCAACGAGACCGAGGCTGAGGCGCTGACCGGGATCACAGTGAGCGATCTTGCCGGCGCCCGCCGCGCCGGAGACGCGCTGCTGGCCAAAGGAGCGGGTACCGTGCTGATCACGCTCGGCGAGCGCGGAGCGCTGTTTCACGGGCGAGACCGCTCGCTGCACGTGCCGCCGTTCGCCGCAGGCAAGGTGGTCGAAACCGCGGGCGCGGGCGATGCATTCGTCGGCGGCTTCGCAAGCGCGCTTGCGGGTGGCGCCGGTCCACTGGAAGCGGCGCACTTCGGTTCGGCGACAGCGGAGATTTCCGTGACGCGCGCGGGCGCTGCGCCTGCCATGCCGTGAAATCCACCATCAATGTGCTGTCCGTTTCGAGTCCGGTAGGGCGCGCGGAGCATCGCCGACATCGTCAAGGTCAGGCGCCTGGCCGTATCCCATGCGTTTCATCTGCTCATGTACCTGCGCCATTTCAGCGTCGCTGAGGCGCGGCGGCTCGCCGATAGCCAAGGCGTGGACATACATCTTCGCCAGCGTCTCTACTTCCACGGCGAGCCAAAGCGCCTTTTCAAAGGTCTGGGCCGTCACGATCAAGCCATGATGGCCAAGGAGGCAAGCGTTGCGATCTTCGAGGGCTTTGAGGGCGTAGTCCGATAGTGCCTGCGTGCCGAAACAAGCATAAGGCGCACAGCGAACATCGTTGCCACCCGCAACTGCGACCATGTAGTGGAAGCAGGGAATGCCACGCTCGTGCACGGCGAGAATCGTGCTGAAGGTGGAATGCGTATGGAGCACGACCCTAACGTCTTCGCGTGCTCGTAGAATATCGCGGTGAAACCGCCATTCGGATGAAGGACGATGGTTGCCTTGGTAGTTCGCGGCAAAATCCATCGCGACAACGTCCTCTGGCTGCATCCGATCATAGGGCATACTGGTAGGCGTGATCAGCATGCCACCTGGAATTCGGTGCGAAAGATTGCCAGATGTGCCCTGATTGAGACCGTTTCGATTCATCTGCCGGCAGGTATCGACAATACCTTGGCGGAGATCGGCATGATTGTGGTCTGTCATGAGGCGGGCTCCGAGAAAGCGATCCAGGACTGGTAGGCGGTGGAAAGGCCGCGCGGCTCGAACCCATCATTGCTAAGCGATGTGACAGCTTCAAGTACTACGCTCGAAACCGGCTGCGTACGCGAGAATCGCCGCCACAGCAGCGCAGCGCCAAGCGCCGTTCCGTGCGGTGATTGACTCACCCTGACGCTCTGCGAAGGTCGCAAGGTCGCAATGCAGCGGGCGAAGGGCAAATTCGCCGCAAAGCCACCATCGATGACTACGCATTTTGAGCTCTCAAGTGCATCAAGGCAGCGGTTTGCGCTGAACGCTGCGTAGAGAAGTGCCAATGCCTGCCATTCGGCAGGCGTCTCGGGAGACGGTCCGATGACCCGTCCGCGGCGAGCAGCGCCCGGAAATAATCCGTCGTCGCCAATGAAAGAGGGGAGCGCCAGGGTCCCCTTCGACAGCAGGGCCGACAATGCGGCGAGGACAGCTGCATCAGAAGCACGATGTTCCCCGCGGATCAGGTCGTATTCGCGGCCGGTCGCGATCAATGTCGAAGGTGCATTCTCGCCATCAACATCGATATTGAGCACCATCGCGCGCGTGCGATCGAGTTTGCCCAGGGAGAGGTCGCGCTGAAATGCAATCATCCAGGTGCCGGTCGATAGGATCGAGGCATCGGCCATGCCGGCAGCCTTGTAGCGAAACAGGTTGGCGTTGGAATCATGCACGCCACAGAGGATCTCGGTCGATTGCGCCAGGCCAGTGCGCCTCGCTATGGATTCCGAAACCGTCCCTAGCACCGCGCCGGCTGCGACGCGTTCGGGCAGCAGATGGCTCCAACCGCGCTTGCGCATAAGAGAGGAAGGCTGATGGTGGACGAGGTCCCAGATATGGCTCTGAGCCGCGAGCTGCGAGATTTCACTGGCCGCACGTCCGCCAAGCCACAAGGCGAGAAACTGCGCAGTGGTCAGATAGGTTTTTGCGCGGGCGAATTCGACGGGATATGCGCTTTCCTGCCACAGCAGCTGCTTTCCGAGCCGCATCGCGCCTCCAATTCCGCAAAACACCTCATCGTAACCCGGCGCGATCCGGGCATAGGCTTCATCGATTTCGGGCGGACAGACGGCATCATAGTCCATCATCGGCAGCACTGGCGCATCGCCATTGACGAGAACCGCGCCGCATCCATGCGCAGCCACTATCACGGCGCCGATGGCATGGCGTTGAGACACGTTGGCAAGGGTATCGAGAAACCATTCCTCCAGCCCGGCAAGATCATAGGCGAGGTATAGGCCCTGAGTCATCGGCACGTTCGGAATCGCATGTGTTTCGAGGGGCCACCCGTCGTCACTCGCCACCAACAGCTTGAGACTGGTCTTGCCAATGTCGAGAACCGCGATAGTGGTCGAGACGATCGAACTCATCATCGCTGGCTACCGCGGCGCTTTGCCGGCGAAATGAGGAACCGCCGCAACGGCAATCAAGATTCCACCCCAGATCGCCAACGTGAGGAATTGGCTAAGGTTCAGAAGGTTGAATGCCGAGGAGATAACCTGAAGGATGATCAGTGCAAGCAATAGCCCGCCAACCTTGCCGAAGCCACCAAACGGATCGATGCCGCCGAGGACGGCCGCAAGAATGGTGACGAGCAGGTAGCTCTCGCCGTATGCCGCGTTGGCCGAATTGAAACGTGCCAACATGACCACCGCTGCCACGCCCGCGAGCAAGCTGGAAAATACATAGAGTTTGAGAAGGACGGCGCGGGTATTGACGCCGGAGTAGCGGGTCGCCTTCTCGTTCGAGCCGATCATGTAGACCTTCGCACCGAACGGCGTCGCGTTCAGCATGAGCGCGACGGGCAAGGCGCAGAACGCGAGTACGATCAGAGCAAAGGGTACCCCGAAAACCGTTCCGTTGCCGATAAACACAATCGACTCCGGGAATCCGGAGATGACGTTACCGCGCGACAAGCCGATCGCGAGACCCTTGCAGAGCGTCATCGTGCCGAGCGTGGCTAGGATCGGCGAAACGCCGAGATAGGCGATGACAAAACCATTGAGGAGGCCGACCAATGCGGCCACTGCAAATCCTGCAGCGATCGCAAACACCTGAATGCCGACCCAGGCGAGGCCCTGACTCCCCGGGATGTAGCGCGTCAGCAGGAACGCGATGGTCAGTCCGGACAGATTGGCGGTCGCGATGATGGAAAGGTTGAGTCCACCAGATAGCAACGCCAGCATCATCGCGAGCGAGAGGATGCCAAGTTCGGGCATCTGGAAAGCCATGGATTGCAGCGTGTTGACCGAGAAGAACCGGTCGCCGATCGTGATCGCGAACACGACCCAGAGCGCGAACAACAGCAGGACGAGGGTGGCGACCGTGCCGCTGCCGGCGAGGCCGACCATGCGCCGGCGAAGTGAGAGGGCGGGTACATTGCTCATCGGGATGCGCTCTGGCTTCGCCGCTCGCGCTGCGACCAGGCGGTCGCAGAGACCGAAATGAGAATAACCAAGCCGACGAAGAAGGGCGACCAGTAAGACGAAACGCCCAGCAAAATGATTCCATTTTGGAGTACCGCGAGCAGCGTCAAGCCCAGAAACGTGCCGAAGACCGTGCCGACGCCGCCCATCAGGCTAGCGCCGCCAAGCACGACGGCAGCGACCACATCGAGTTCCTTGCCCACCAGCACCGTCGGGGCGACGGACTGCGCGAGTTGTGCCTGAATCAGGGAGGCGATTCCGGCCATGACACCCATGTAGCAATAGACCAGCATGTTGAGGCCGAAAATGTGGAAGCCGAGCCGCTGTGCAGCATCGGCATTGCCTCCCATGGCATAGATCTGCCGGCCAATATTAGTTCGATTAAGCAGAAGCCAGGTGACGAGAAATGCCAGCGCGAGCGCGAGGATTTGCAGGTTGATACCGTACGAGCTATCCTTGCCCCATTCGAACTCGAACCAGAATATTCCGGTCGCAAACCAGTCAGGCAACGAATAGATGTATTTGCCGCCGGTGAAGAAGATCAGAAGCCCATAGAAGATGTTCAGCGTCGCGACCGAAACGATGATCGATGGTATTCGAAGTTTCTGGATGAAGAACGCGTTGAGGGCACCGAGCGCACCGCCAATTCCAATCGCGATGGCGAAGACGCCGACCCAGTTCGCCCCGTAAGAATTGGCAAGCGAAAGTGTGACATACTGCGCTACCGATGCGGTCGCGGTGAATGAGATGTCGATTCCGCCGGCGATCAGCACGACCAGCAGCCCGAGCGCCAGGATGCCGACAAATGCATAAGAGGTCAGCAGATCAAACAGATTCTGCATAGTCAGGAATTGGGCGTTCGCGAAGCCCAAGCTGGCGCAGAGCCCGAGGATGACTATCAGCAGCCAGAACTCATGGCTGCGACGAAACCTGCTGAATGATGCGATGTGCGATTCAGGCATTGACGGCCTGCCGAAGCGCATCTTCGGAAGTGCCTGCGGCAGGCACGTCGGTTGTCAAGCGGCCTTCCCGCATCACCAGCACGCGATGACTATGATAAAGGACCTCGGGTATTTCGTCTGATATCATCAGCACCGCAACGCCGTCGCGGGCCAGCCGCCGGATGATTTCATAAATGCCGTCCTTGGCGCTGATGTCGACGCCCACCGTGGGGCTATCGAGGATAAGCACCCGCGGATTCGTCGCCATCCATTTGGCGAGCACGACCCGCTGCTGATTGCCTCCGGAGAGCGTCTTCACCGGGTTGGCCGGATTGGCGACCTTGATCCCGAGTTCAGCAACCCACCGAGCGACATGGGTCTGTCGCGCGCGTGCGGTAATCAAGCCGAACGCGCCAGCCAGACGATCCAGCACCGTAAGCGTGACGTTCGCCGTGACGGACTGATTCAGGATGAGACCAAGCGTAAGCCTATCCTCGGATACGTAGGCGATCCCTCGATCGATCGCCTCTGCATTTGTACGGAGGGCGATGGGCCGCCCGTCAAGTGCGATGGTGCCGCGATCGGGCGGCTTCATGCCGAACAGGGATAGCGCCAATTCGGTTCGCCCTGAGCCGAGCAGACCGGTGAGACCCACTACTTCGCCCGCGCGCAACTGCAAGCTTACATCCTCATACTCGCCCTCGCGGCCCAGGCCCTCAACTTCCAGCACAACCGGGCCAGCGGCATGCTCAGGCGCCTGTATTTGATACTCGAAGGACTTGCCGGTCATCAGCTGGCTGAGTTTCCGCCCATCGATTGTGTCTGCAGCAAAAGTACCGACTTTGGCGCCGTCGCGCAGCACCGTCACGCGTTGGGCGATTTCAAGCACCTCATCGAGACGGTGGCTGACGAAAACGACGCAGATGCCAGCACGCTTCAGCTCGCTTACGAGCCCGATCAGGGCGTTCACCTCGTGGCGGGTCAACGATGCCGTCGGCTCATCCATAATCAGGAGTTTGGCATCCGCAGCCAAGGCGCGGCAGATCGCGACCAGCTGGCGTCCGGCAATGCTGAGCTCTGACACTTTCGCGTCCGGGTCAAACTCGACGCCGATCTTTGCCATTATGGCCTTCGCGGTGGCGCGCATTGAGGCCCAGTTCACCGAATGGAGGCCGCCAAGATGGTGCGCCATCGCGATATTCTCGGCGACGGTGAGGTTGGGGAATAGCGAAAGATCCTGGTAGATGACCTGAATGCCGCAATGCGTGGAGTAGACCGGGGTTAGTTTAGGATATTCCTTGCCGGAAATTGCGATACGGCCGCCAGGCTCCGCTGCCTCGACGCCCGAAATGATCTTGATCAGGGTGGACTTGCCGGAGCCGTTTTCACCAACCAGGCAATGCACCTCGCCGACTTCCAGAGTGAGATCGACGTCGCGGAGCGCGTGCACGCCGCCGAAACTCTTCGATATGCCGGACATCTCCAGGAAAGTCGCCAAAGGTTCGCCTGCAATGGACCGTTCGATCGTGCGATCACCCGAGAGGTACCGCATTCCCGACCGGAAGGGCCGGGAATGCAGCGCGATGAGGCGACTAAACCGATGCCGGCCTAGAGCCCTCCGGCGATCAGACCGTCGATGGTTTCCTTGTTGATGCGCATGATCTTGTCCACCTTGATCTGCTTTCCTGCAACGTCGACGGCTGCTTTGCCGAGGCCGGGTACATCGACGCCATCCGTGATCGGCTTGCCATCGAGCACGAGTTTGGCCACCGCGACCATCGCGTAACCCGCATCGGTGGGATTCCACAGAAAACCTTCGCGGATCGTATCATCCGCGATAAGCGACTTCGCCTGGCTTGGCAGCACGGTGCCGACAATTGCGATCTTCTTTCCAAGGCGTTGTTGACGCACGGCATTTCCTGCCCCGATTGGTCCGTTCGAACCGAAGCCGAGAATACCATGCAGGTTAGGATAGGCCTTGATCACGTCAAGCGTCGTGCGCTGGCTGGTGTCGATCTCGTCGGCGCCAGGGAAGCGGTCGGCGACGAGCTTCATTTTTGGAAAATTCTTCTGCTGGTAGGCAATCGCGGCATCGGCCCATTTGTTGTGAAGTGGCGTCGTAAGAGTTCCGACGTAGACCACATAATCACCTTCGCCGCCCATGTCCTTGGCGAGACGTTCCATCTGCACCTCGCCGAAGCGAACGGAGTCGATCAATTCCACATTCCAGTCACGGCCTTCCTGTTCCGGACCCTCATGCGTGATGACCTTGATTCCCGCGGCCTGTGCGCGCTTCAGCACGGGTTCGCAGACTTTTACATCAAGCGGCACCAGGCCGATCACGTTGACCTTCTTGGCAATCAGATCCTCAAGGAGCTTTACTTGCTGTGCCGGATCGACGTTCGCCGGGCCAACCATAGTGGCATTGATGCTGAAATCCTTCGCACCCTTCTGGATTCCCTTTTCAAGTGCGTTGAACCACGGAATTCCCGCGATCTTCACGACCGTGACCATTTCCTTTTGGGCTTGCGCAAAGGCAAAGCCCGGAAAACCGGCACCGGCCAACGCGGCCGTGCCACCGATCAGCTTGAGCGTCTGGCGTCTGTCCATTGTTCCCTCCCAGGAAACGATCTTGGAGTCCGCACCCTTGACCTGACAGTCGCTGGGGTGGGGCAGTCGAGCCTGTTCTTGCTTGGGGACAGAAAGTGTTGCCTGTCCAACCGCAGGGCCTTGAAGGACATTAGAGACCGGCGCTTCAGAACGTGTCAAGCAAGTGACATGTTCGCCAGCCACCGTCGCAGTGCGACACCTGATCTTCTCTTCGAGCTGCTGAGTGAGGAGCTGCGAGCGATCAGCGCTCCTACAGCCATCATCTCAGCGAAGGAGCGCCACGCCACCCCGCCGGACGGAAGCAAGTAGTCCCAGCTTCCGGCTTCAACCCAGCTTCAGCAAGCGGGCTTCGTTCGGCTCCGTAGCGATTCACACTTTCCCCTGAGTGTCATTTTTTTCGTCACGCGCGTGGATGCCACGATGAAAGGCCGGCCATGGCCAGCTTCGCCGTTGCACAATCCCTTGCCGCCCACGAACATCCGACTGTCATTGTTACGTTTTCTGCTTCCAAAATTGTCGTCGGTTGGCCGTGCGTTCAGATCGCGCCTCGCGCCGGAGCGTCCGCCCTTGGCTTGTCAGCATCGCAAGTTGCGTCCATCCTAGCGCGATACACGCACGGGAAGGTCAATTCCCGGCATGGCTACGCGCCGCGTTAGGGTGGAACACAAACGCTCAGGGAGACACGACATGGTGTGGACGCTTCGTCTGGCGGGGCTGGCTTGCGCCGGCTTGCTGCTGTCATCGGTGAGTGCTCTGGCTGGTCCGAAGGTCGTCTCCGGCCCCGGCGCCGACCCCGCCTGCTTCAAGCCATGGTCGTCCGAGACCAAATTCTTCCAGTGGCCCAAGAAGGCGGGCCCCTACAGGATCGCGCTGGTCAACGGTTTTGTCGGCAACACCTGGCGCATCCAGATGGTGAAGACTGCCAAGGCTTTCGCCGATCAGCCGGGTATCAAGGAGAACATCAAGGAGTTCAAGGTCGTTTCCACCGGGACCGATGTGGCGGCGCAACTTGGCGCGATGGAGGACTTCATCAACCAAGGCTTCGACGCAATCGTCACCATTGCGGTCGCGCCCGACGGTTTTGATCGCATCATCCGTCTTGCCGACAAGAACAACGTCGTGGTGGTGCCGTTCGACAACGTCCTCGACACCGACAAGGTGATGATGGTCAACGAGGACCAGAAGGAAATGGGCCGCATGTCGGCCAAATGGCTGATCGACGAGAGCGGCAAGAAATCCGGTGACATCCTCGAAGTCCGGGGCCTGCCCGGAAACTCGGTCGACCGCGACCGTCATCTCGGTTTCCGCGAGGTCATGGAAGCGCCCGGCAACAGCTTCAAAATCACCGAGGTGGTTGGCAATTGGGACACCGGCACCTCGCAGAAGGTGACTGCGGATGCGCTGGCTGTGCACGGCCATTTCGACGGAGTATTCACCCAAGGCGGATCCGACGGCACCGTGCAGGCGCTGATGGCCGCCAAGCATCCCTTTGTGCCGATGTCGGGCGAGGGCGAAAATGAGTACCGCAAGCAGATCGCCGATCACGCCAAGGACGGACTGAAGGGCATGTCCTACGGCCAGTCGCCGGCGCTGGTGGCGATCGCGACCAAGGCGGCGATCTCGGCGCTGCAGGGCAACGTCATGCCGCAGTTGATCTCGATCCCGATTCCGGTGGCGACCTACAAGGATCTCAAGCCGGGCACGAACTACTGGCCTGAGCTCAAGGCCAACTTCTTTGCACCGAACCAGTTCACACCGTGTGGCGTGAACTTCACTGCGCCGGAAATCATGTCGCAGAGCGAGAAGAACACCCAGTGACGTCTCGAGTGATATCTCTGTCACGGCCCGGCATCCGCCGGGCCGTCGTTGCGTGAAGGCCGGGTGATGCCGGCTGCCGACCCGACGCCATCCGCCTTCCTGGAGCTCGCCGGCATCTCCAAGCGCTATGCCGGCGTTCGTGCTCTGGAGGGGGTCGATTTCGCCTGCGAGCGCGGCAAGATCCACGCCGTGCTGGGCGAGAACGGTGCCGGCAAGTCGACCTTGATCAAGATCATCGCCGGGGTGGTGCAGCCCGACAGCGGCCGCATGCGCCTCGCAGGGAGCGCCGTCAGCTTTGCTACGCCGTCGGCGGCGAATGCGGCCGGTGTCGTCTGCATCTTCCAGGAGCTATCGCTGATGCCCGACCTCTCGGTCGCGGACAACATCTCCATTGCGTCCCCGCCGCGGCGGTTCGGCTTGATCGATGCGAAGGCCCAGCGCCGCCGCGCCGAGGAGCTTCTGGCCGAGATCGGCTGTGAGGACGTCAATCCCCTGAGGCACGTGCGCGATCTGCCCCTATCGCGGCGCCAGGTGGTCGAGATCGCGAAGGCGCTCGGCAAGCGGCCGCAGTTGCTGATCCTCGATGAGGCGACATCGGCACTGACGAGCGCCGATGTGGAGAAGGTCTACGCGATGCTGGCACGGCTCAAGGCCGAAGGTGTTGCAATCCTGTACATCTCGCACCGCATGCACGAGGTCGAGGCGCTCGCCGACCGCGCCTCGGTATTTCGCAACGGCCGCCATATCGAGACCTTCGACAAGGGCGTGCGTTCGACCGCCGATATCGTCCAGCTCATGATCGGGCGTGACATCGCGGCCCAGTACCCGCCCAAGCCGGCGCGCAATGCTGCGAGGCCGGTGCTGGCGCTCGAGAACCTGTCGTGGGAGAGGCAGCTCGATCGCATCTCACTGAGCGTCGGCGCCGGCGAAATCGTCGGGCTCGGTGGCCTCGACGGTCAGGGTCAGAAATCCCTGTTGCTTGCTCTGTTCGGCGTTTTGCGCGGCGTCACCGGTCGCATCATGGTGGCAAACCGCGAGGTGCGTCCCGGCTCCCCGGCGGCGGCAAAATCGGTCGGCATCGCGCTCGTGCCTGAGGACCGCAAGACCGAAGGACTGATGCTGCCGATGTCGATCGCGGACAATCTTGCGATCGCATCGCTCGACGCCCTTTCCACTGGCCCATTCATCGATGCCGGCAAGGAACGCACCGCGATCAAGCGGGCCATCGCACGGCTGCAGATCAAGTTGGGCGCAGCGAGTGACGCGGTCTCGACGCTGTCGGGTGGAAACCAGCAGAAGGTCGTGCTCGCCAAATGGCTGATGACCGATCCGCGCATCATCCTGCTCAACGATCCCACGCGCGGAATCGACGTAGGCACCAAGCAGGAGCTCTACCGGCTGATGCGCGAACTCGCCGACCAGGGCGCCGCAATCCTGTTCTACTCGACCGACTATGACGAGCTGATCGGCTGCTGCGACCGCGTCGTCATCATGTATGACGGCCGCATCGTGCGCGAGCTCGAGGGCGACGACCTCACCGAGACCAACATTGTCGCAAGCTCCTTGAATGTCGACACCGATACCGCGGCGGGGGCGGCGCATGCTTGACGATCTCGCGATCAGGATCCGCCAGAACATCGGTCTGGTCACCGCCATCCTGTTGTTCTGCGCCCTCTACATTTTCTACAACGCCGCGCATCCCCGCGGCTTCTCCTCCGCCGTGCTGGTGCAGAATGGCGACGAAATCTTTGCGCTCGCCATGCTGGCGATGGCGCAGACCGTGCCGGTCTTGATGTCGGGCCTTGATCTCTCCGTCGGAGCGGTCATGACCATGGTCGGCTGCTTTGCGAGTTACCTCCTGACCGGCGCGGCAGGTGGTGCGCCGCTGCATCTCGACATGTTCGGCGTGCATCTCGGCCTCGGCACCTTTCCGGGCGGCGTGAGCGGCATTCTGCTCGGGATCGCCGTGTGCCTTGCGATCGGCGCGGCTGCCGGCTTTATCAATGGTTGCGTCGTCGTCTATGGGCGCATCCAGCCGATCATCGCGACGCTTGCGACCGGCGCGGTCTACATCGGCATCGCGCTTTTCCTGCGTCCGACCCCGGGCGGCAAGATCGATGTTGATCTGAACTGGGCGCTGACTAACTCGCTCGGCGATTTCGCCTCGACCGTGCACATCTTCGACGATGGCGCGGCTGCCTGGTTTGCGCCGTTCGCCTGGATCCCGGTGCCCTTTGTGCTTCTCGTTCTCGTTCCGCTGCTGGTATGGGTGCCGTTCCGCCGCTCCGTTCTCGGCCGCGCCGTCTATGCGATCGGCTCGGCCGAGGGCGCGGCTTATATGTCCGGCCTTCCGATCGAGCGCGCCAAGATCGCCGCCTTCACGCTCGCGGGCTTCTTCGCCGGCTGCGGCGGTCTCTTCCTTGCTATCCAGACTTCGTCTGGGAATGCGGACATTCCGCAGGCCGGCGCCTATACGCTCAACTCGATCGCCTCCGTGGTGATCGGCGGCACTTCGCTGCTGGGCGGAACCGGCAGTGCGATCGGGTCGATCTTCGGCGCCATGGTCTTGCGCGTGATTTCCTTCTTCTTCCGCATCTTCGACATTGCCCCTCTTCTGCAGCCGCTGTTCGAGGGCGTGATCCTGCTCGCTGCCGTCAGCATCGGCGCCTTGGGTATGCTGCGCGTCAAGAACACTTTGGAGCTGTTTCGATGACGGCGGCCTCATTCAGCCTCTCGCGCGACGATCGCCCGATCCTGATTGCGGCGCTGTTCATCGTCGTCATTCTCGTCGCGGGTACGGTTTACACGTTCGCCCGTTTCGGCAGCGCTCCCCTGTTGTCTCCGGCCTATCTTCTGCAGCAATTGCAGATCGGTGCGTTCCTCGGGATCGTCTCGGCCGGCATGATGATCGTGATCCTGATCGCGCAGATCGATCTGTCGGTGCCCTGGACGCTCGCCGCCGCGGCCATGATGGCGACCTCGGTCGGCGGTCCTCTCGCAATTCCGGTCGGGCTCGGGGTCGGCGTTCTGGTCGGGCTCGTCAACGGCGTCGGGGTCGCGTATCTGCGGGTCCCCTCGATGATCTTTACGCTGGGCGTGAATGCCGTGATGCGCGGCTTGATGGTCGCGCATACTGGCGGCTACGCACCGCAGACCGGGGCGACCGACCTGATGCGTATGCTGGCGGGCGATCGCACGCTCGGCATCCCCAACGCGCTGTTCGTCTGGGCCGCGGTGTCCGTGCTGGTGGTCGTCATCCTGCAGCGCATGTCGCTCGGCCGCTACATCTACGCCATCGGCAACAAGGAGGCGGCGGCCTATCTCGCCGGCGTCAACACGCGCCGCGTCACGGTGGTCTGCTTCGTCCTCTGCGGCCTTGCTGCCGCGCTCGCGGGCGTGCTGCTCGCCGGCTATTCCACCAAGGCCTACCAAGGCATGGGAGACGCCTATCTGCTGCCCTCGATCGCCGCCGTCGTGATTGGAGGCACCAACATCCTCGGCGGCCGCGGCCGCTATCTCGGCACGCTGATCGGCGTCGTCCTGATCGTGCTCCTGAACAGCGTATTGTCGATCATGGAGATGCCGGAGGCGGGCCGGCAGGTGATCTATGGTCTCGTTATCATCTTCATGCTGCTCGTCTACGGGCGGGGCGAACGCGTCATGAGCTAGATGGCCGGCCCAAGTAGCCCGTCGTCTTTGCGAATTGGAAACCCTCGCAAATGATCCGAAAAGCTTAGCGAATCGAACTGCCTTGCTCGGTGTCGTATCGGCAGAGATCACGCATCATGAGCGACATCGAGGTCAGAGACCAGCAAGTCTGGATCGCGCGCTATCGCTCTGTGGAGCGCGACGTAGCCGATCCTCTAGCCATACGCCAGCTTCACACCATCATCGAGGAGCTCGAATCTGATCTGCATGGCGGCGGGGGACCTGATGGTCCGCCAAAGCACCGGCAGAACAGCTGAGGATGGCGCTGCACGCCACCCCGCAACGCGTTTTCCCTTACGCGGCCGCGCGCGTATTGAGGAAGATCGAATACAGCGATGTCTGTCCGCAAATGTAGAGGCGGTTGCGCTGCGGACCGCCGAAACAGACATTCGCCACGATCTCGCCGATCGGAATCGTCCCGATATGTGTCCCGTCGGCTGCATAGCAGAACACGCTCTGTCCCGCTGACGTCCAGATGTTGCCGTGGATGTCGCAGCGAAACCCGTCATAGAGTCCGTCGGGGCAGGTGGAAAACAGCGAGGGCTCAGCGACCTTGTTTCCCTGGACCTTGTAGGACCAGATCGTCGCGGGCAGCCCGTCGACGTGGGTCGCGCCGGTATCGGCGAGATAAAGCAGCTTCTCGTCTGGTGAGAACGCCAGCCCGTTCGGTTGCACGCGGTCAGAGACGACGAGGCTGATCTCGCCGCCCGCTGGATCGATCCGGTATACGTTGGAGGCGCCAATCTCGGATTTGGTCTGCTGGCCCTCGTAATCGCTGTCGATGCCGTATGTCGGATCCGAAAACCAGATCGAGCCGTCCGATTTCACCACGACATCGTTGGGCGAGTTCAGCCGACGCCCTTCGAACTGCTCGGCAAGCACCGTGATGGAGCCGTTATGCTCGGTTCGGGTGACGCGGCGCATGAAGTGCTCGCAAGTGACCAGCCGCCCCTCGCGATCGGTCGTGTTGCCGTTCGAGTTGAAGCTCGGCGAGCGGAACACCGACACCGATGAATCGGTCTCGTCGAAGCGCATCATCCGGTTGTTCGGAATGTCGGACCAGATCAAATAGCGGCCGGCCGGAAAGTAAGCGGGTCCTTCGGCCCAGCGGCAGCCGCTGGTGAGTTTTTCGAGATTGGCGTGACCGAAGACCAGGCGGGCAAAGCGTGCGTCGTGCGTGACATAGGGGAGCATTGTTCCTCCTCGTTGCCGCAGGTCGTGAAGTGCCCGCGTGCCGGTTCCGCTTTTCTTAGCAACCCGACTGTATGAGTGGAATAGTCTTGTACGAGATCCGTAATCTCCGCGTTGACACCTGACGGCAAATACATACGCTGCGCGTCGCTGCAATGAGACCAGCGCGCGATCGAGGCGCGGAGAAGGAAGAGCAATTCACCATGGTTTCGCAATCAGCTTTGCCGCGCCGCACACTTGGCCGGACCGGTCTCGAAGTCTCTATCCTCGGGTTCGGAACCGCACCGCTTGGCGATCTTTTTCTCGAGCTCGACGACCAGACTGCGATTGCCGCTGCGAGCCGCGCCTTCGAACTCGGCATCAATTTGCTCGATACATCGCCGCACTATGGCAATGGCCTGTCGGAGCATCGCTGCGGAACGGCGCTTCGGCGCGTGCCGCGCAAGGACGTGGTGCTTTGCACCAAGACCGGCCGCTGGATGGATCCGTTTCACCAGCCGGAAACTCGGTCCGGATTTGTTGGCGGACAGCCGCACCGGGCCGTAGTCGACTATTCCTATGACGGCACCATGCGTTCGGTCGAGCAGTCGCTGTTGCGGCTTGGCGCCGACCGTATCGATCTGCTGCTGATCCATGATGTCGATGTGTGGACCCACGGCAAGGACGCGATCGAGGATCGGTTTCGCGAAGCGATGTCCGGGGCCTATGTAGCGCTGGACAAACTTCGTTCTGAAGGTGTGGTCGCGGGCATCGGAATCGGCGTCAACGAGGCCGAGATGTGCGTGCGCTTTGCGCAGGCCGGATCCTTCGAGGTAATGCTGCTCGCCGGGCGCTATTCGCTGCTTGAGCAGCCAGCACTCGAGGAGTTCATGCCGCTGGCCCTGAAGCAGGGCATCGCGGTGCTGCTCGGCGGCGTGTTCAATTCGGGGATTCTGGCGACGGGCGCCATTAAGGGCGCCAAGTACAATTATCAGGATGCGCCGCCGCAGATCCTTTCGAAGGTTGCCGAAATCCAGCGCATCTGCGCAGCTCATGACGTAGCACTGCCGACGGCAGCTCTACATTTCGCGCTCGGCCATCCCGCGGTCGCGAGCGTGGTCCTTGGGGCGCATAATGCGCAGGAGGTCGAGCGCAACGTGGCAGCGCTGACCGCCTCAGTGCCAGCCGCGCTCTGGAGCGATCTCAAGGCCGCGTCCCTGCTGGAATCGGAAGCGCCCGTTCCGAGGTAGACCGGATGAACACGCTTGAATCGGTACAAGCCGAGGACTCGGATCACCTCTCTCCGCGCGGGAGAGGTGCACCGCAACGGCTCCGGCGGAGCTGACGGACCCCTGACTATTTCATCACGGCCTATCGGTGTTTTCGACGCACGCAGAGACTCGCTTCTACGTGAATGCAGGGCGATGGCGCGCCGAGATACCGGGAGAAGTCACCAAGACGGCGGCGCTAACCAACCCACGGGCGGCCAATCCTGATTTCGTACTGCAAAATCAACGGCGCAACATCGACACGGTTCGGCTTGCCAACGAGACGACCTTGCGATTCGATGCCACGTACAAGGAGCCGGCGCTGCTGTGCACTCACACGTCGCAGGGCGACGCCGTTGACGTCGGGCGGCTCGCCGCCACCCAGTCCTGTCGTGCGATGCCCGGTGCTCGTCGGCACGCCAGTTCTGCCCGCAGCGCAGATCCGAAGTGGGCTTGTTGGGCGTCGATCTCGCTCTTCAGAGTTGCCTACTAGACCCAAGTGCTTCATTGCAAAGCGCGCCCAGCGAACTTCTTCGGCCGAGACTTCAATGCCGTGCACCGCTGCAGCATGCGTAGCGACGGTTCGAATGAAGGAGAAGTCGATCGCCAATGTTGCCGGCCCGGCACCTTGCTTCGCTCGCTTCCGACCAAACTCAATCAGTCGCTCACGGTTGAGTTGGGACAGTGTCACCGAACGTTCGAGCCTGCACAGCAGCCTCGGTTCTGGTGATCCCTTGCGATCGATGTTGCGCTCCATGTCGAGCGCCCAATCTTCACCGTCCTTGCGACGGCGAAAGGTCTCTGACACATAGCGGTTCTTGCGCGGACCTGGACGCGCCAGTTCCCGGAGGGCAACTGAGTGAAGCTGGCCAGGGCCGTGTGCACTCCCCAGTCGTGTGCGCTACGTGTGCACCGAAAGGTCAAAACAGGGTACAAACGTGTGCAATTTCGGCTAGTTTGGAGTGCACACGCTCATGCTTCATGCAATTGAGCATATAGGTTAAGTCGTTGAAATATAACAACTATATCTTTTCTGTCGCTCCGATGATGGATTGGACCGACCGGCATTGCCGGGTGTTCCATCGTCACCTGACGCGGCGGGCGCTGCTGTATACGGAGATGCTGACCACTGGTGCCATCATTCATGGTGACCGGGAGCGGCTGCTTGGCTTCGACCTGGTCGAGCACCCGGTCGCGCTTCAGCTCGGCGGGTCGGATCCGCGCGAGCTGGCGCTGGCGGCACGGATCGGCGAGGAGTTCGGTTATGACGAGATCAACCTCAACGTCGGCTGCCCCTCCGACCGCGTGAAGGACGGCCGTTTCGGCGCTTGCCTCATGGCAGAGCCTGATCTCGTGGCGAGGTGCGTCGAGGCGATGAAGGGTGCGGTTGCCGTGCCCGTCACGGTGAAGTGCCGCATCGGTATCGACGACCAGGATCCGGAAGTCGCGCTCGACAACCTTGCGCACGCGGTCGTTGACTCCGGCTGCGATGCGTTGATCGTGCATGCCCGGAAAGCATGGCTCAGCGGTTTGTCACCGAAGGAGAATCGCGACATCCCGCCGCTCGACTATGATCGCGTCTATCGCCTCAAGCGCGCGATGCCGGATGTGCCTGTCATCATCAACGGCGGCATCCCCGGCATCGAGGAGGCAAGGGCACATCTCGATCACGTTGACGGCGCGATGCTTGGACGAGCCGCCTATCAGGAGCCGTGGCGGCTGCTCTCGGTCGATATCGACATTTTCGGCGAGGCGGCGCCGCATGCCTCGATGCCGGATGCGCTCGAAGCAATGATGCCCTACATCGAGCAGCAGCTCGCGCGCGGCACGCGGCTGCACTCCATGACGAGGCATTTCGTCGGCGCATTCCACGCCGTACCCGGCGCGCGCGCCTTCCGCCGGCATCTTGCCGAGCAGGGGGTAAAGCCGGGCGCCGGCCTCGAGGTGCTACGCGATGCGATTGCGCGTGTCGGTGCGCGCGCGCCGGCGGAGGCGGCGGCCTAGCCGAGGCACATGGCGAGCCGGATTGCAAAAGTCTAGTCGACTGCCAGGCGCGAGCGGCGGCGACTGGTCTGGAGCTCCGGATAACCGGTGAGCATCAGCCTGTCGGCGCGCACGCCCCAGCTCTCCAGGCGATCGAGGAAGCTCATGCCGAGCAGGTTGGTCTTCATCTGCCCGCGCTGCACGACGAGGGCCGGCACTGATTTTTCGACGAGGTGGCCGACGGAGAGGCGGTCGATCGTGAGGCGGGCCGCCTTGGTGTGACCGCCCGCGGTTTCGAGATCGACGTCGTACTCGAGCATCTCGAGTGGCAGCCCGATCGCTTTTGCGGTTTCCCAGGTCAGCACCACCGAGGTCGCGCCGGTGTCGATGACCATCGGTGCGGCCACGCCATTGATCTTCGCGCGCAGCGCGAATTCGCCGCCCTGGCCGCGCTGAATCTGCACGGCGGGGGCGGGCGCTGCGGTCTGCGTGCGAAAGATATGCGAGACCTTGCTGCTCGCGCGCGCGATCTGGTCGGAATCGCCATAGGCGACGACGGCACCTGCCGTGCAGGCGAGCATAATGAGAACGAGCAGGAACCGGATCATTGCGCATCTCCAGATGCGCGCCGACCGGTCAGGTTCGTTTCAGCGATTCCGCGATGGGCGCAAGTCCAGCCTGATTCATGCGCGCCGGCAACAGCGCCATGAGCGCGAGCCGTTCCGCGCTCTCCATGGCGTGCCAGCGCGCGATCTCCGGCAATGTGCGTCCGCAGCCGAAGCACAGCCTGGTCTTGGGATCGATCATGCAGACGGCGACGCACGGCGTTTCTTTGCTCATTCGGACATAGTGGCGGATGGTCGGGCATGTCTGCAAGCATCTCGTTACGAGCCCGTACCTGCGCTCATGATCGGCTTGCGACGGGGCCGGCGCTTCTCGTCCGCTACCGCGGAACTCTCGGGTTGGAGCGGCGGAGAATCATCCGACATCGGCGCCAGCGCGCTCATCACGCGCTCGGGCGGGAAGGTGACGATCACTTCGGTGCCGATGCGCAGCTTCGATTTCAGCGTGAACGTACCGCCATGCAGGTCAACCAGATTCTTGGCGATCGGCAGGCCGAGACCGGCGCCCTGTTCGGCCGACTTGATCGAATTGGAGCCTTGGCCGAACGAGGCCAGCACGACCGGGATCTCGTCCTCGGGGATTCCGGAGCCGGTATCCTTCACCGAGAGATATTGTCCGCCTGAGGCCGTCCAGCCGGCCTTGAGCCAGATCTCGCCGCCCTGCGGAGTGAACTTGATCGAGTTGGAGAGCAGATTGAGCACGACCTGGCGGATCGCGCGCTCGTCGGCCCAGAGCCGCGGCATTGCCTGCTCGAACACTTCGTGGATGGTGATGCCACGGCTCGAGGCGCGCAGCTTCATCAGATGATGGCAATCGGCGACGATGCCGACCAGCGAGACCGCTTCCTCGTTGAGCTCGTAACGGCCGGCCTCGATCCGCGACAGATCGAGGATCTCGTTGATGAGATTGAGCAGGTGGACGCCGGAATTGTGGATGTCGGCCGAGTACTCCTTGTAGACCGGCACGGCATGCGCGCCGAAAATCTCGCTCTTCATCACCTCGGAGAAGCCGAGTATCGCGTTGAGCGGCGTTCGCAGTTCATGGCTCATCTGCGCCAGAAAGCGCGACTTGGCGACATTGGCGGATTCGGCGCGGTGGCGCGCTTCGTCCGAGATCGCCTTGGCTTGTTCGAGCTCGCCGATCAGCGCGTCCTTCTCGGCGCGCGCCTCGAGCGTGGCGAAGGTCGAAGAGTGCAGGCGGTGAGCCAGCAGCACGAAATAGCCTTCGGCGGCGAGGGCGAGCGCGGCCAGGATGTAATTATCCAGCGAGCCGGTCATCACGAAGCTCAGCGCCATCGCGACCGCGACCGGTGCAGTGGCGGCGAGGGCGGCGATCGGCAGATTGGCGGCCAGCATGCTCGATACTGCGATCACGAGCAGCATCAGGAACATCATCAGCGATTCCGTGATCGTGTCGAGCACGGGATGGATCAGGATCGCCATCCAGCAAAGGCCATAGAGCAGGTCGAGCACGACGAAGCGCGTCTGCCATGCGCGCGTTGCCGCGGGCGAGGCGGGCTCGGCCAGGAAGCGGTGGCAGCTGCGGATCATCGCGGCATGGATGCACAGCATGCCGGCGGTCCAGGCCGCGGCCGGGATCGGCTGCATCCACAGCCCAAACAGCACGCCTGTCGCGACCACAAGCAGCATCACGACGTAGGAGGCCGACAGCCGGGTCTGGGCGTAATGGCGCAGCATTTCGGCGTCGAAAGCCGGCCGGGTTCCACTGGTCGACGTTAACTTGTCGCGCGCCTCGCGCACCCGCTGTGCCGCAGCCCGGCGATGGCTCGCCGACGGCACGCTCACCGGCTCGGCCGGAAGCTGCACAACCTCGGGCTTTTCAGCGGGTTTACTCATCGCACAACAACAATTCCTGCCCGCGCGGGGCGGGCCTTCTGCATTGTCTATCTCTGGCAAGAAATCCTTAAGAGGTGACTTAAGGAGCTAAAGAATTACGTTAACCCGGCGTTAATTTTGGATCCGGCGTGAGCCGCTCAATGCAGCGCCGCGTGCTGCGCGATGTACACCACTGCTCCGGCAAGATAGCCGGCGAGCGCCGGGACGGCGATGCGGCGGGCGTACCAGAGGAACTCGATGCGCTCGAGCCCCATGGCGGCGACGCCTGCGGCCGAGCCGATGATCAAGATCGAGCCGCCGGTTCCGGCGCAATAGGCGATGAACTCCCAGAGGAAGCTGTCGGGTGGATAATGCGCCAGGTCGTACATACCCATCGTCGCGGCGACCAGCGGCACGTTGTCGATGACGGCGCTGAGCAGCCCGAGCACGATCACGATGATGTCCTGTCGGCCGATCGCGGTGCCCAGCCATTTGGCCACCATAGAGAGCAGGCTGGCATGTTCGAGGCAGGCGACCGCGAGCAAGATGCCGAGGAAGAACACGATCGAGCCCATGTCGATCCGCGTCAGGGCATTCGCAAGCGTGAGCGGACCGCGGACATGCTCATCCTTGTCGCGATGAACGATCTCGCCGACCAACCACACGATGCCAAGCCCAAGCAGGACGCCCATGAAGGGCGGCAGGTGCGTGACCGTCTTGAAGGCGGGCACCGCGATCAGGACGCCGAGTCCGAGATAGAACATCACGTTCCTCTCAAACGGATCGACGCTTTGCAATCCGTCCTCTTTCGGCGGCGGTGCGATGGTCTTGCCCTTGAGTGAAAAGCTGATGAATGCGAGCGGCACCAGAAGGTTGAGCAGGGAGGGCAGGAACACCGCGCCCATGATTTTCAGGGGCGAAATCTGTCCGCCGATCCACAGCATCGTCGTGGTGACGTCGCCGATCACGGTCCATGCACCACCGGCATTTGCGGCGATGACGATGAGGGAGGCGAACAGCAGCCGGTCGTCGCGCTTGGCGATCAACCGCTGGATCAGCGAGACCATGACGATGGTGGTGGTCAGATTGTCGAGAATGGCACTGAGGAAGAAGGTCACGAAGCCAATCAGCCATATCAGACGGACCTGGCTGGTCGTGCTGATGCGGGAGGTGATGACCTCGAAACCGTCATGGGCGTCGATCACTTCGACGATGGTCATCGCGCCAACCAGAAAGAAGACGATCTGCGCGGTGGCGGCGACGGACTCATCGAGCTGTCGGCCGACCAGCGTGTGGTCGCCGGTCGCGAGCGCATAGATTGTCCAGAGCACGCCTGCGCCGAGTAGCGCAGACGCGCTCTTGTTCACCCCGATCGGATGCTCGAGCGCGATCGCCGCATAGGCGAGGACGAAGATTGCGGCGAGTGCGATCAGCAAGGCAGGATCACTTCGTCAGGCGTCAGCGATTAAGGCGCGCGAGCAGGCTCGACGTATCCCAGCGCTTGCCGCCCATCTTCTCGACCTCGGAGTAGAACTGGTCGACCAGCGCGGTCACCGGCAAATTGGCGCCATTGCGGCGGGCTTCGGCCAGCGAGATCGAGAGATCCTTGCGCATCCATTCGACCGCGAAGCCGAAATCATACTTGTCGTCGTTCATGGTCTTGTAGCGGTTCTCCATCTGCCAGGACTGCGCGGCCCCCTTGGAGATGGTTTCGATCACGGCGGCGACGTCGAGGCCACTCTTCTTGGCGAAGTGAATGCCCTCGGAGAGGCCCTGGACGAGGCCGGCGATGCAGATCTGGTTGACCATTTTGGTCAGCTGGCCGGAGCCGGCGGGCCCCAGCAATTTGCACATCCGCGCATAGGCGCTTGTGATGATCGGCTCGGCGCCGGCATAGGCGTCCTGCGCGCCGCCGCACATCACCGTCAGCACGCCGTTCTCTGCGCCGGCCTGGCCGCCGGAGACCGGGGCGTCGATAAATTTGAAGCCAGCCTTGGTGGCGGCCGCATCGAGCTCACGCGCGACCTCGGCGGAAGCAGTGGTGTGGTCGACGAAGGTCGCCCCCTTCTTCATGCCGGCAAACGCGCCGTCGGCACCGATCGTGACCGCGCGCAGATCGTTGTCGTTGCCGACGCAGCACATCACGAAGTCCTGGCCCTCGGCCGCGACCTTCGGGGTCGCCGCGGTCTTGCCGCCGAACTTGTCCGCCCACTCCTTCGCCTTGGCCGCGGTGCGGTTATAGACGGTGACCTCATGGCCCCCTTTTTTCACGAGGTGTCCGGCCATGGGGAAGCCCATCACGCCGAGACCGAGGAAAGCGACTTTAGCCATCTGTGGTACCTTGTCCGTAGTTTGGGTTTTACGGTTCTTGCCGGGCGAGGGGCGCCCGGTTCCGCCATTGCGGCAGATCGGCCGCACCATAAACCCTTGAGGCCGGAGGGCAACGGCTTCGTTTGGCCCCCGCCTGTGCTAGGATGGCGGACCTAAGGACTTCAAAAAAAGGGAGCGAAGGCATGGGCGGCGTAAGCGTGGGCGTGCTCGATCATTTCAACATCCGGACCCGGAATCTGGCTGAGACCGTCCGCTTCTACGAGGACGTGCTGGGCCTGGAAAAAGGCCCCCGGCCGAATTTCGCCTTCCCCGGCGCCTGGATGTACAGCGAGGGTAAGCCGGTGGTGCACCTCGTCGATATTTCTCCGACTGCCGAGCCACAAAAGCCGGATTCCGGCGTTGTCCACCATGTCGCCTTCGCCAGCCGCGGGTTTGACGGCATGAAACAACGGCTGGCCTCGAAGGGGATGAAGTTCGACTCCCGCCAGGTGCCCGGCGGCGAGCTCTGGCAGATCTTCGTCCACGACCCCAACGGGGTCATGATCGAGCTCAACTACGAGGCGGCCCTGGAGCAGGGCGCGGCGCCCGCCGAGTTGGCTGACGATATCGGCAGGCAGTAGCCTTTTGGGCGTTTCCGCTCTAATGGGGCATCTTGAATTCTAGGAGATGCGCTTTGAGCGTGACGCAGCAACAGGTTCTCGACAGCCTCGCCAGGATCAAGTCGCCCCGCGGGGTCGCGCTCACCAATGCCAATGTGCTGAGCGCGATCAGCGCGGCCGATGGCAAGGTGTTCTTCTCGATCAATGTCGATGCCGCCGAGGCGCGCGCCTGGGAATCCGTCCGGGCCGAGGCCGAGGCCGCGGTCCGTGCCATTCCCGGCGTCACCACGGTCATGGTGGCGCTCACGGCCGAGCGCAAGGCCGGCGCGGCACCACCACCGCCGCCAACTCCCAGCCGCGGTACGCCGGGCGTGCAGCCGGTCCACGCCCACAAGCCGCCGCCGCAGGGCGGCGCCCAATCGCCGATGGCGCGGCAGTCCGAGATTCCGGGCGTCGCGGCCGTGATCGCGGTCGCCTCGGGCAAGGGCGGCGTCGGCAAGTCCACCACCGCGCTCAATCTTGCGCTGGGCCTGCGCGACCTCGGCCTCAAGGTCGGGCTGCTCGATGCCGACATCTACGGTCCCTCGGTGCCGCGGCTGACGGGCCTTCACGAGAAGCCGGAGCTGGATGGCGAGCGCAAGATGATTCCGCTCAGGCGCTTTGGCCTGGCCATCATGTCGATCGGCTTCCTGGTGGAGGAAGAGACCGCGATGATCTGGCGCGGGCCGATGGTGATGTCGGCGGTGACGCAGATGCTGCGCGACGTCGCATGGGGCCAGCTCGACGTTCTCGTCGTCGACATGCCGCCAGGCACCGGCGATGCCCAGCTCACGCTGGCCCAGAACGTCCCTTTGAAGGGGGCCGTGATCGTCTCGACCCCGCAGGACCTCTCCCTGATCGACGCAAGGCGGGGGCTCGCGATGTTCAAGAAGGTCAACGTGCCCGTGCTCGGCATCGTCGAGAACATGAGCTATTTCCAATGTCCGCAATGCGGCACGAAATCCGACATTTTCGGCCATGGGGGCGCGCGCCACGAGGCCGAGAAGCTTGGTGTACCGTTCCTCGGCGAGATCCCCCTGCACATGGCGATTCGCGCCACCTCGGACGCCGGCACGCCCGTGGTGGACAGCGAGCCGGACGGCCCCCATGCGGCGATCTACCGCGCCATTGCGGGACAGGTGCGAGACCAGCTCAAGGGCGTCATCGCCGCGGCCTGAGTGGATCTAAGCAATCCCTTCAAACCAATAGGCTGGGGACATGCGACTTTCGTAGAGCCCTGTCATGCCAATGTCGCGTTTCGAAAGCGGGGCTTCCGTGTTAAAGGCCCACGGCAGTCAAGCCCCTTCGGTTCGACGCGGCCCAAGAACGCGTCGCCGGAATGAGCGGCAGCAAAGAGGAAGTTAGGGGAAACGCCCCAACAAGGAGAGACTGAAGATGAAGCGTCGTGATTTTCTGAAAGTGTCGGCAGCAGGCGCGGCGGCGACCGCCGCGGTGGCCTCGCCGGCGATCGCGCAGTCCTCGCCCGAGATCAAGTGGCGCCTGACGTCGAGCTTCCCGAAGTCGCTTGACACCATCTATGGCGGTGCCGAGCAGATGGCGAAGTACGTCGCCGAGATGACCGACAACAAGTTTCAGATCCAGGTCTTCCAGGCGGGTGAAATCGTCCCGGGCCTGCAGGCGCTGGATGCGACGCAGAAGGGCACCGTCGAGATGTGCCACACGGTGTCGTATTACTACGTCGGCAAGGACCCGACCTTCGCGATCTTCGCGTCGGTGCCTTTCGGCCTGAACGCACGCCAGCAGAATTCCTGGCTGTACCAGGGCGGCGGCAACGAGCTCGCCAACGAGTTCTTCAAGAAGTCGAGCGTGGTGGGCTTCCCCTGCGGCAACACCGGCACCCAGATGGGCGGCTGGTTCCGCAAGGAGATCAAGACCGTTGCCGACCTCTCGGGCCTCAAGATGCGCATCGGCGGCATTGCCGGCCAGGTGCTCCAGAAGGTCGGCGTGGTGCCGCAGCAGCTCGCCGGCGGCGACATCTATCCGTCGCTCGAGAAGGGCACCATCGACGCGGCCGAATGGGTCGGTCCCTACGACGACGAGAAGCTCGGCTTCGCCAAGGTCGCGAAGTACTACTACTACCCCGGTTTCTGGGAAGGCGGTCCGACCGTTCACGCCTTCGCCAACATCGACAAGTGGAACGAGCTGCCGAAGAACTACCAGGCGATCCTCACCAACGCGACCGTCAACACCAACACTTGGATGGCCGCGCGCTACGACATGGTGAACCCCGGCGCCCTGAAGCGTCTGGTCGCCGGCGGAACGCAGCTTCGCCCGTTCACCAATGAGGTTCTGGAAGCCTGTCTCAAGGCGACCAACGAATTGTGGGGCGAGATCTCAGCCAAGAATCCCGACTTCAAGAAGTCGATCGACGCCATGCAGGCCTACCGCTCCGACGAATATCTGTGGTGGCAGGTTGCCGAGTACACCTACGACAGCTTCATGATCCGCTCGCGCACCCGCGGCTGATCTTCGAAGCAGTAGCAAGACGACACGCCCGGTCTCGTTCGCGAGGCCGGGCTTTTTCTATGGGACGACGCGATCGGAATAGGCGAGGCGGAAGTCGCCGAGCGGCGTCGTCGCCGGGGTACGGGTGGGGCGCCCAACAAAAAATCTGAAAAACAACCCCATGCACAGTAGATGAGGGGTGAGCGGACAAGGCGCCGCGAGTGCAGCCAACAGCTTGATGCGATGGAGCTAATTGGCAGGCACGCCCGAGCATCGCGCGGTCGGGGGCAACTTCGTATTTTTGGGCGTCAAAGCGGGCAGGCGCGCGTGCTTCAGCGAGATCGTTTGACTCGTCGGGCAAAACAGTGGCATAAAGGCATTATCGCAAAATCCGAAATTGTTGGCTTGGGCGGCTCCTCGCGCTCGTCAGGCGCCGGAAATCTCTCGGGGCTGCTGCACGCCCGGGCCTTCCCTTCCATGAGTCAACACGGCCTCGGCAGCAGCTTCGTCGATAGCCGCCATCACGTCAGCGGTTGCGGTTTGATGAATCATGTGTCCCGCTCCGTTGATGCGACGTAATTTGCTCTGCTTGATCTCGCCATGCAGCCTGACCGACTGCTTGATATCGATCAGACGATCGTTCTGACCCGCGATAATGATCGTCGGCATCTTGAGTTCTGCATAGGTCTTCGAACCTGAGAATGCGGCGGGGACCAACATCGTCGCTTCGGCCGCTGCGGCCCGCATCTGTGATGGGCGGAGCGCCATTTCTTTCGGAAAGCCGGCGAACTTGTTCGGGACCGGCCGCGGGCCAAACAGCTTGCGCAACATCGCGGGCCACATCATCCGACCGGCCAACGGCGAAATCGTGGAGCTGATGACGTCGCCGACCACCGGTAGGGCGGATAGCACGGACGTAGCGCTGTCCGAGCGGGGCGTCGGGAAATAATAACCCGAGGCCAGCACGAGAGCCTGCACGAGCGGAGGATGTCTTGTCGCCAGCGCAACCGCAACCGACGCTCCCCACGAATGGCCAAAGACAATCGCTTGAGAGACGCCCAACCGGTCGAGCGCCTTCTTGAACAGGTCCGCTTGGGCCTCCGGGGTCCAGACGACGTGCCTCGGCCGCGAGCTATGCCCAAAACCGGGACGATCGAACACCATGACCCTGTAGTTCTCGGCTGCGAGATCGATCAATCCACTCGAGTCGAAATCCTGGATCATGCTGCCATTGCCGTGAAACAAAACCAGCGGCTTGCCCCTGCCGCGTTCCAAATAGTGCAGGCGAACCCCCTCGACGTCGATGAACCGACCCTGCGGAGGATTATCGCGTTGCGCTTTGTTCGCGAGCCGCCGATTTATGATTGCGGTAGCCGCAACGAGGGTCCCTGCGGCAGCAAACGCGGCGGCACCCGGATGTCGCGTGATGGCGGTCAAGCAATCGGATAGAAGGGAGCTGGAACGTGTTCGTCGTGCAAGCCGCATGTGCATTACCTTAGGTGGTCTGCACGACGCCCCATCAAATGAGAAATGTTGCAGCTGAGTTCAACGGTTCGCAGGGGTGTTCGTTCCTTGGAAGGGTCGATGCGACGCCGGCGGCGGGCCCAAGAGGCAAACGTCCGCCACCCGCGACCTTATCCGCACGTGCCCTGACTGGCTTACAGGAACCTGACGGAAGGGGGCGGACGGCCCGCCGGTGCTTTTTCCGCTGGCCGAGATGCCCCGGATGATGGAAGACAGCGAAGATGCGGCGGAAGCCGTGCGGTGACACCGGACCATCCCGCGGGACAATGCGATGCGCCTTTTGATCGTCGAGGACAATGCCGAGCTGTCGCGGCTCGTTGCCGGCGGGCTATCGGCGGCCGGCTATGAGAGCGACATCGTCGGCAGTGCCGCCGAAGCGCGCGAAGCCGTGAGCAGCGTCAGCTATGCCGCGATGATCCTGGACCTCGGACTGCCCGACGGCGATGGCCTGTCGGTGCTGCGCGAGCTGCGCCGGCAGATGGAGCCCTTGCCGGTTCTGGTGCTGACCGCGCGCGGCGGCTTGCAGGATCGCGTCAGCGGCCTGCGCAGCGGCGCCGACGACTATCTCGCAAAACCGTTCGCGATGGAGGAGCTGGTGGCGCGGCTGGAAGCGATCCTGCGCCGTCCTGGCCAGTTGCTCGGCCGCTCGCTGCGCCTTGCCAACCTCGTCTATGACACCGAAAGCCGCCAGATCTTCGTCGACGATCAGCCGCGCATCATCTCCGCGCGCGAGACCTCGGTGCTCGAGATCCTGCTGCGCCGGCAGGGCAGGGTGGTGCCGAAGAAGAACGTCGAGGACCACATCTTCGGGCTCGACGGCGAGGTCGCCTCCAACGCGGTCGAGGTCTACGTCTCGCGGCTGCGCAAGCAGCTCGCGGAGCATGGCGCCAACGTCGTGATCCACACCATCCGCGGCGTCGGCTATCTCATGGCCGAGGAGAAATAGCGTGGCCCGGATCGGACCTCACGCCGGATTCCGCGCCGGGATCCGTGCGAGGTCGCCGACGTTCAAATCGCTGATCTGGCGCATCGTATTCCTGCACATCGTGGCGGTCGCGGTGGTCGCGATCTTCCTGCCGCTGGTGCTGTTCTGGCTGCTCAATTCCGAGATCGACCAGCTGCATCGCGATGCCATGCGCGCCCAGGCCGAGGTGTTGGCCGAGCGCATCGTCGCCCAGCCCGACGGGCTGCTGACGTTCAACCTGCCGGACAGTCTCAAGGGTCTCTATTCGGAAGCCTATGGCCGCTACCAGTACGACATTCGCGATGCCGAAGGACATCTGCTGTTCTCGTCGCGTCGAAAGACCGGTACTGCCCCGGCCGCGCCGCCGCCGCTCTCCGAGACGATTTCAGGTGCCGGCGTCACCCGCACCATCGACGGCAAGGTGATGCGCATTCGCGTCGCGGAGGACCTGGCGCACCGCGACGTCATCATCGACGACATCGTGTCGAACTTCTTCCGGCGGGTCGGGTGGATCACCATTCCGATCCTGCTGGTCCTGCTCGGCATCGACATCATCATCTTTCGCCGCGCTGTTGCGCCGCTGTGGAAGGCCTCCGAGGAGGCGAGCAATATCGGTCCGGCGCGCACCGACATCCGCCTGCCGACGGAGCAGATCCCGCGCGAGATCATGCCGCTCGTCACCGCCGTCAACCAGGCGCTCGACCGCCTCGAGGACGGCTTTCGGGTGCAGCGGCAGTTCACCGCCGACGCCGCGCACCAATTGCGCACGCCGCTCGCGATCCTGCGCACGCGGATCGAGACGCTCGGCGACGGCGCTGCAAGGCAGGCGCTGCATGCCGACATCGAGGGCATGAGCCGCATCGTCGCGCAGCTGCTGGAGATCGCCGAACTCGACACGCTGGTGCTCGATCCCGGCGAGACCGCGGATTTGCGCGCGGTCTGCGCCGAGGTGGTCGGTTCGATCGCGCCGCTCGCGATCGCGCAGTACAAGGATATCGCGCTGAGGGGCAGCGAGGCGCCGGTGCTGATTCACGGCAATTCCGTGATGCTCCAGCGTGCGATCTTCAATCTCGCCGAAAACGCCATCAAGTTCACGGCAAAGGACACGTCGGTCGATGTCGATGTGAGCGAGGACGGTGCGGTGCGCGTGCGCGATTGCGGGCCGGGAATTGAGGAAGCCGAGCGCGAATTGATCTTCCACCGCTTCTGGCGGGCCGACCGCCAGCGCAGCGACGGCGCCGGCCTCGGGCTCTCGATCGTGCGCGCCGTCGCAGATGATCACGCGGCGACGGTTGCGGTGGAGAATCTTCCGGGCGGCGGCGCGCAGTTCACGCTGCGGTTCAGGCTGGCGGAGAAGTCGGGCGACGTTGAATTGAACGTGGTGCGGCACTGACGCGCCACCGTCTCCCACATCCGCCTTCGCCAAGGCTCCGGCGGACATGAGGGAAGAAGGAAGAGAGCGCTTATTTCAGCTTGCCGGTGGACAGATCCATGATCATGCGCGTGGTCAAATAGAGACGCGGCACGATGCTGTTGAGCTGCACATATTCGGCGTCGTTGGAATGCGCGCCGAAGCCCGACAGGCCCATGCCTTCCACCACGGCTCCGCTGGTCTTCAGCGCGGCAAACGCGGCGTCGGTGCCGCCGCCGGTCGCCTTCTCGTCGACCTTCAGGGGTAATCCGAGCTCCTGATAGATGGTCTTGCCGTAGGCCGCCACGCGGCGTGAGGCGTCGTTGGCCTCCAGCGGCGGACGACGCACCTCGAATTTGAGCGCGACCTTGGAGTCGGGCAGCAGGTGATTCTTGATCTTCTCCTGCAGCGCCTTCTCCAGCTCGTCGAAATCGGCGACCTTGAGCGCACGGGCGTCGGCCTGGGCCGTGGCCTCCGCGGGGATGACGTTGCGGTTGGTGCCGGCCTTGGAGACCGTCCAGTTCAGTTTCAGCCCCTGCTCTGGTTTGGACAGGTCCTTCATTTGCAGCAGCTGATGGGAGAGTTCGTACAGGGCATTGACGCCGCCCTCGGGCCGCGAGCCTGCATGCGACGACTTGCCCTGCACCGTGAGATAGGCCGAGCCGATGCCGCTGGTGGCCAGCCGCAGCGTGCCGTCGGTGCCGCCGCCTTCAAACGAGAACACCACGTCCTGATCCGCGGCGAACCTGGTGATGGTGCTGCGCCAGCCCGGTGAGGAGATCTCCTCGTCGCCATTGGTGAGCACCGTGAGCGTGCCGTAATCCCGGAAGCTCAGCTTCTGCAACAGCGCCACGGTATGGAGAATGAGCGCGACGCCCTGCTTGTCGTCGGCAATGCCGAGGCCGTAGGCCTTGTCGCCGTCGATGCGGAACGGTTGATCCTTCAGCATGCCCTTCAGGTACACCGTGTCCATGTGGGCGATCAGCATGATCTTCTTGCTGCCTGTGCCCTTGAATACGGCGTGTACGGCGGGACCGATCTTCTCGGGTGTGTCGTCGAGGCGATAGACGTCGGTGGGTTGCAGGATCTCCACCGTGCCGCCGAGCTGCTTGAGCTGGCCGGCAACGCGCTCGGCGATCTGGTTCAGGCCTTCGACATCCTTGCTGCCGGATTCGATGCTGACGAGATCGCGCAGCGTATCGAGCAGCGGCTGCTGCTCCTTTTGCGCCAGCGCATGGACGTCGGCCACGACATTCGCACGGGAATCCGCATGCGCCGGCATTGCCGCACACGCCAGCCAGAGCGATGCGATCAACGGACCAACGAGCGATGGAGCAGGGCGCGATCGAGACATGCGTGGCGGCCTAGGTTGGGGGAATGGCGCGGTATGCCCGTGTTTCCGGCGCTTGTCACGCGCCCGGCGCACTGGTCAGGTCCGCCCAGACGGAGATCATATGGAGCGCCAGGGCGGCTGGCCCTCTAAGCCTAAAGTCGTAGAACCGGAGGGCGCGGGAGCTGAGCATTTTCGTCCTTCACATCGTGAGGGATGGAAATCGGACGACACATGTTCCATGCTGGCGTCCAAGCCTCGGCAAGAAGGCTCACCGTCACAATCCATCAGGGTAGGAAATCATGAAAAGAAGAGATTTTATCAAGGTCACCGGGCTTGGTGCGGCGGGTGTCGCCACGCTCGCCGCTCCAGCGATCGCGCAGACGACGCCCGAGATCAAATGGCGCATGCCGACGAGCTGGCCGAAATCACTCGATACGCTCTATGGCGGCGCCGAGATGATGGCCAAGATGGTCGCGGAAGCGACCGACAACAAATTCCAGATTCAGACATTTGCCGGCGGCGAGATCGTGCCGGGGCTTCAGGTGCTCGATGCCGTGCAGAACGGCACCTGCGAAATCGGCCACACTGCGTCCTACTATTATTTCGGCAAGGACCCGACCTTCACCTTCGGCTCGGCCGTGCCGTTCGGACCGAACATGCGCATCAACCAGGCCTGGTACACGCTCGGCGGTGGCAGGGACATCCTCAACGAGTTCTACAAGAAGTACAACGTCGTCTCGCTGCTTGCCGGCAACACCGGCTGTCAGATGGGTGGCTGGTTCCGCAAGGAGGTCAAGACGCCCCAGGACTTCAACGGGTTGAAGTTCCGCATCGGCGGCTTCGCCGGAAAGGTGATGGCCAAGCTCGGCGCGGTGCCGCAGCAGATCGCGGGTGGCGACATTTATCCGGCGCTGGAGAAGGGCACCATCGACGCCGCCGAATGGGTCGGACCGTATGACGACGAGAAGCTCGGCTTCGTCAAGGTCGCGCCGCATTATTACTTCCCGGGCTGGTGGGAAGGCGGGCCCATGCTTCTCGCCTTCGTCAACCAGGACAAGTGGAATGCGCTGCCGAAGCACTATCAGAGCATCCTCGAGCAAGCGGGGCACTACGCCAACAACTGGATGATGGCGAAGTATGACCAGTCTAATCCGCCAGCGTTGCGGCGTCTGCTCGCGGCCGGAGCCAAGCTGCATCCGTTCTCGCCAGAGGTCATGCAAGCCTGCTTCAAGGCGGCAAAGGAGCTGCACACCGAAGTCTCGGCCAGCAACGCGGACTTCAAGAAGGTCTACGAATCGCTGACCGCGTTCTCGAACAACGGATATCAGTGGTTCCAGGTCGCCGAAGTCGGCTATGACAACTTCATGGCGCGCAACTCGCAAAGCTGATCGCAGAACGCACGATCCGCCCAAACGAAAAAACCCGGAGCGAAAGCTCCGGGTTCTTTTTTTCAGGCGGGCCGGGCTATTGCTTCGGCTGGCCGAAGTCGAGCGGCGGCAGATCGATCTGGGGAATCTCGATCTTGATGCTGTTGGGATCGACGGTGGACTGCACGCCCTTGTAGTGCATCACCATCGACGGGAACATGATCACGAGCAGCACCATGATCATCTGGATCACGACGAACGGCACCGCGCCCCAATAGATCTGTCCCGTCGTGACCGGCTCCATCCGCTTGCCGGTGACACGATCGGTATAGCGCTCCTTCGGCGCGACCGAGCGCAAATAGAACAGCGCAAATCCGAATGGTGGGTGCATGAACGACGTCTGCATGTTGACGCCGAGGATGACGCCGAACCAGATCAGGTCGATGCCGAGATGCTCCGCCGCGGGCCCGAGCAATGGGATCACGATGAAAGCGAGTTCGAAGAAGTCGAGGAAGAACGCCAGCACGAACACGAAGGCGTTGACGAAGATCAGGAAGCCGACCTGGCCGCCGGGCAGGGAGGTCAGCAGGTGCTCGACCCAGACGTGGCCGCTGACGCCGTAGAAGGTGAGCGAGAACACGCGCGCGCCGACCAGGATGAAGACGACGAACGCGGACAGCTTCGCCGTCGATTCGGTGGCCTGACGAACGAGGTCCCAGGTCAGGCGCCGCTTCGCGGCTCCGAGAATGAGGGCGCCGGCTGCACCCATGGCACCGCCTTCGGTTGGCGTCGCGACACCGATGAAGATCGTGCCCAGCACCAGGAAGATCAGGAACAGCGGCGGCACCATGACAAAGGTGGTCTGTTGCGCCATCTTCGAGAGGAAACGGAAGCCCGTCAGCTTGTCGAGGACCCAGTTCGCGATGGCGACGAAGAACGCGAAGAGGATGCCGAAGAACATGCTGAGCACGACGAAGTCGGCGCCGTGTGTCTCCGAATTCCGCATCATGAACCAGCCGAACACGCAGCTCGCCAGGAACAGCACGCCGAGCGATCTGAGGCCGCGGTCGCCGCTCTCCTCGCGGAAACCGATGGCTTCCTTCGGCAGGCCCGGGGCGGCCTTCGGGAAAATCATGGTCACGAGGAACGCGTAACTTGCATAGAGGCCGGCGAGCACCAGGCCTGGAATGAACGCGCCCTCGTACATGTCGCCGACCGACTTGCCGAGCTGGTCGGCCATCACGATCAGGACGAGCGACGGCGGAATGATCTGCGCCAGCGTGCCGGAGGCCGCGATGATGCCGGTCGCCACGCGGCGGTCGTAGCCGTAGCGCAGCATGATCGGCAGCGAGATCAGGCCCATCGAGATCACCGACGCCGCCACGACGCCAGTCGTCGCCGCAAGCAGGGCGCCGACGAACACCACCGCGTAGGCGAGACCGCCGCGAATGGTGCCGAACAACTGGCCGATGGTGTCGAGCAGATCCTCGGCCATGCCGGAGCGTTCGAGCACCAGTCCCATGAAGGTGAAGAAGGGAATGGCGAGCAGCGTGTCGTTGTTCATCACGCCGTAGACGCGCTCGGGCAGGGCCTGCAGAAAGTCCGGATGGAATTGCCCGAGCTCGACGCCGATGATCGCGAAGAACAGGCCGACGGCGCCGAGCGAAAATGCAGCCGGGTAGCCGAGCAGCAGCACGATCACCAGCGTCGCGAACATGATTGGCGCCATATTGGCGACGATAAACGCGGTCATTGAATCCCCCTACGATGCCGCTTGGCGATCACTTCTGTTCGATCGCTTCAACGAGATGCTCGACTTCGGCCTCCAGCGCCGAAATCTGCGACTCGTGGGGATCCGGAATCATGCCACGCATGACGGCGATCCGTTTGATCAGTTCGGAGACGCCTTGAACAAGCAGGAACGCGAAGCCGATCATGATGAGCGACTTGGCCGGCCATTGCGGCAGGCCGCCCGCATTACCGGATTGCTCGTTGATCTGAAGCGAGCGCAGGAAGAACGGTACCCCGGTCACGATCATGACAACGGTCAGCGGGATCAGGAAGAAGATGTGCCCGATGATGTCGATGATGTTGCGAGCCCGCTTCGGCATCATGCTGTTGAAGATGTCGATCCGGATGTGCTCGTTGTCGAGCAGCGTCCAGGACGAGCACAGCAGGAACACGATGCTGAAAAGCACCCATTGCAGCTCGAGCCACGAGTTGGACGACGTGTCCAACGTCTTCCGAATGATCGCATTCAGCGCCGAGATGACGACGGCGACCAGGATCAGCCAAGCCAGACGCTTGCCCGTCCAACGTGTGAACGCGTCAATTCCATTGCTCAGCTTCAGGAGCGCTTGCAAGATTGGTCCTCCCCGATTTGCCCCGGCCGTCTTGACTGCGCCGAGTGGCGCGTTGGCTTGTCTCGCCGCGCAGGCATGAGGCAGCCGCACCAAACCAGCGAGTTTGCCGCCAGTCAATCGGAAGTTTGTTGATAGTTAAGGGGAATAAGCCGCGGCCGGGCAGCCGATGCTAGCCGCCGGTGACACTCATGTGCCTGCTGACGCTGGGGCGGTCGTGGCGGCGGTCGATGATGAAATCGTGGCCCTTGGGCTTCAGCCCAATGGCGCGGTCGATCGCATCCGCAAGCAGCGAATCGTCGTCCGATGCACGCAGAGGTTTGCGCAAATCGGAGGCATCCTCGTGGCCGAGGCAGGTGTGCAGCGTTCCCGTGCAGGTGACGCGCACGCGGTTGCAGGATTCGCAGAAATTATGAGTCATCGGGGTGATGAAGCCGAGCTTGCCGCCGGTCTCGGCGACGCTGACATAGCGCGCCGGCCCGCCGGTGCTCTCGGCCAGATCCGTCAGCGTGAATTGCTGGGTGAGACGCGCGCGCACCAGCGACAGCGGCAGGTATTGATCGATTCGTCCCGATCCGATCTCGCCCATCGGCATGACCTCGATCAGCGTCAGCCCCATGCTCTTGCCGTGGGCCCAGCGCATCAGGTCGGGAAGTTCGTCCTCGTTGAGGTTCTTCAGCGCCACGGCGTTGATCTTGACCGCGAGGCCTGCAGCGCGTGCCGCCTCGATGCCCTCCAGCACCTTGTCGATCTCGCCCCACCGGGTGATCTCGCGAAACTTCTGCGGGTCGAGCGTGTCGAGGGAGACGTTGATGCGGCGGACGCCGCAATCGGCGAGCTCGGTTGCGTGTTTCGCAAGCTGGGTGCCGTTGGTGGTCAGCGTCAGCTCGCTCAGCGCGCCGCTCTTGAGATGCCGCGACAGCGAGCGCACCAGCGTCATCACGTTGCGGCGGACCAGCGGCTCGCCGCCAGTGAGCCGCAGCTTCTTCACGCCCTTGGCAATGAAGGCCGAGCAGAGCCGATCGAGTTCCTCCAGCGTCAGCAGGTCCGCCTTGGGCAGGAACGTCATGTCTTCCGACATGCAGTAGAAGCAGCGCAGGTCGCAGCGGTCGGTGACGGACACGCGCAAATACGAGATGGTCCGTCCGAACGGATCGGTCATCGCGCTCGACAGCGCGGCGCGGGGGCTCGCGGAAAGTGCGTTCATACCAAATGCCTTGTCACTTGCGGCGACGGGAGCAGCTTTGCTTCAGCTGTGCTTCAGAAGCAATCTAAGCATCGGACGCGTCAGAGACAATTGGGGCTTTAGCGGAGGTCAGCGCTTGCCCGTGTTCGGATCGGGGAACGGCGAGCCCGCGGCCGGTGCGGCAGCAGCCGCCGGGGCAGCGGCGGGCGCCGCCGGCTTCGGCTTCTTCGGCCGGTGCGGCTTGCGGACCGGTTTCGGTGGAATGGCCGGCTGGAGCTCCGCGAAGACCGGGTTGGGGTCGGTGGTGACCGAGGCGGGCGTCGTGAAGTCGCCGGGATTCCTGACGACGTTCACCGGCACGCTCACCGGCTGGTGTTTTGGCAGCGCGAAAGCCACCGTGAAGGGGGCGTCGGGGGCGGGAACCGACACGGAGCAGGGGGTCTTGCAGCCTGCACCCAATGAGGTCGTGGCGTCAGCACCCGGGGGATTGGATTCGAGCCGGACCTGGACGGTCGGCGGGGCCGATTTGAACATGTCCCAGGAAACCGAAGACATCGAGGAGCAGCCGGCAAGGCTCGTTGCCCCAAGGAGGCTTGCCCCAGCTAACGCAATCGCGATGACACGACGCATGACCATCAACCTAGTGCGGCGAACCGCCACATCCCAAGTGAACTTAGGAGCGTCGTTCCAAGCAAGCAACCGGCCGGCCGCGCATAGTTAATAGATGGTTAACGCGGGATTCCGTGGAATAACCAAGCTATCTCAGCTACTTGAGGGTTGCCTGCGCAGTCATCAGGCTGCTGGCGGCGGCCGGCAGGTCGCGCATATGATGGATCAGCCGGTCCGGCTTCAGCTCGGCGATCGGCACGTCAGTATAGCCGAAGCTCACCCCGATCACGGGAACTCCGGCGCGCCGGGCCACGCCGACATCGGGTCCGGCGTCGCCGACCATGATGCTGGCTTTGACCTCGCCGCCGGCCCGCGCCACCGTTTCGCGGAAAATGGTCGGATCGGGCTTCTGGACGCCAAAAGTGTCGGCGCCGCAGATCGCGGCGAAGCGCCGGCTCAGGTCGAGCTGGTCCAGCAGGCGCTTCGACAGCCATTCCAGCTTGTTGGTGCAGACCGCGAGGCGATGGCCCTGAGCCGCAAACTGGTCGAGCGCGGCCTCCAGCCCCTCGAAGGGCCGGGATTCGACGGCGATATTGTCGGCGTAATAGGCGATGAAATCGGCCGTCATCCGGTCCATGTCGGCAACCGTGACGCTGCGGCCCTCGGCCTCCAGCCCCCGTTCGATCAGCTTGCGGGCGCCGGCGCCGATCATGTTGCGGGCCGAGGCCATCGGCACCGGCGGCAGCCCTTCGCGGTCGAGCACGTAATTGAGCGCGGTGATCAGGTCGGGCGCCGTATCCACAAGCGTGCCGTCGAGATCGAAGACGATGGTGTGGGAGGGGGTCATGGCCCAGCGCTACCGGCCCGGCCCCGCCCGCGCAAGGGCCGAAGCCATAAGATCACCTTATAAGCTGGGCCCGGAAGCCTGTTCCCCCAGACCCTGTTCTCCGAGGGAAAACGAGGCTACACAGGCCGCCGCAAGCCTAACACTCGTAATTCAGGGACGGCGCAAACGTGAACATGGACCAGTTGAAGCGGCAGGCTGCGGCGCGCGCCCTCGAGGAGGTCCGCGACGGCATGCAGCTCGGGCTCGGCACCGGCTCGACCGCAAAACATTTCGTCGAGCTGCTCGGCGAGCGGGTCCGCGCCGGACTGAACGTGATCGGCGTGCCGACCTCCGAGGCGACGCGCCTCGATGCAATCCGCTGCGGCGTGCCGCTGACCACGCTGGACGAGATCGACCATCTCGACATCACCGTCGACGGCGCCGACGAGATCGACCCCGAACTCAATCTGATCAAGGGGGGCGGCGGCGCGCTGTTGCGCGAGAAAATCGTGGCGGCCGCTTCGGATCGCATGATCGTGATTGCCGACGACACCAAATGGGTGCCGACACTCGGCCGCTTTCCGCTGCCGGTCGAAGTCATCCCGTTCGGGCTCGGCGCAACGCGTCGCGCTGTCGAGAAGGCGTTCGCGGAATGCGGCGTTTCCGGGCAGATGGCGGTCCGCAACGGCAAGGACGGCCACGTTTTCGTCACCGATGGCGGCCACTGGATCGTCGATGCCCAGCTCGAAAAGATTGAGGATCCCGCCCGCCTCGCCACGGCGTTGAGCGCGATCCCCGGCGTCGTCGAGCATGGTTTGTTCATCGGCTTGGCCAGCTCGGCTGTTTTGGCGGGTGGCGATGGAATCCGCGTGATTGAACGGCGAAAGCCGAAAGGAGACTGAGAATGAAGAGCGTTTTGAGATTCTTGCCGGCCGCGACCCTCGCTGTGGGATTGGCCCTTTCGGTCGTCCCGGCCGGGGCCCAGCAGGCAGCGGCGCCGAAATCGTCGCCGGCGGCCCTCGCGGCGGCCAAGGAGATCCTGGCGATCAAGAACGCCAGTGCGATGTACGCCACCGCCGTGCCCGCCCTGGTCGACAAGACCAAGAACGCGCTGATCCAGCAGAACCTCAACTATCAGAAGGACCTCACCGAGGTCGCCCACCTCGTCGCCCAGCAGCTCAAGGGCCGCGAGAGCGAAATAGGCGATGGCATGGCGCAGATCTATGCCAGCGAGTTCACCGAGCAGGAGCTGAAGGATCTCGTCACCTTCTACAAGTCGCCGCTGGGCAAGAAGCTGATCGAAGCCGAGCCGCGCGCCATCGGGCAGAGCATGGCCTTCATGAACTCCTGGGCCCAGAGCTTCTCCGAGACCGTGATGGGCAACTTCCGCGCCGAGATGCGCAAGCGTGGCAAGGAGATCTGACAGTTCCTATCTGATCGGAATCCGGATCATGTTCTGAAGAGGTCGGAGTGGACAATGGCTGAATTCGACGTCGACCTCTTTGTCATTGGTGGCGGTTCGGGCGGCGTGCGTGCCGCCCGCATCGCGGCCGGCTACGGCGCCCGCGTCATGATCGCGGAAGAGTACCGCATGGGCGGGACCTGCGTGATCCGCGGCTGTGTGCCGAAGAAGCTGTTCGTCATCGGCTCGCATTTCCGCCATGAGATCGAGGACGCCGCCGGCTTTGGCTGGACCGTTCCGCCTGCGACCTTCGATTGGCCGACGCTGATCGCCAACAAGGACAAGGAGATCGCGCGTCTGGAGGCGGCTTACACCGCCAATGTCGAGAAGTCCGGCGCGCAGATCGTCAAGAGCCGCGCGGTGATCGAGGACAAACACACGGTCCGCCTGCTCGAGAACGACAGGAAGATCACCGCAAAATACATTTTGATCGCCACCGGCGGCGCGCCCAATCACGGCGCTCCAATTCCCGGCATCGAGCACGTGATTTCCTCGAACGAGGCGTTTCACCTGACCAAGCTGCCGAAGCGGATCGTGATCCAGGGCGGCGGCTACATCGCGCTGGAGTTCGCCGGCATCTTCGCCGGCTTCGGCTCCGACGTCACAGTGATCTATCGCGGCGACAACATTCTTCGAGGGTTCGACGAGGATGTTCGCGCCCACGTCCGCGCCGAGATGGAGAAGCAGGGCATCACCATCCTCACCGGCTGCACGGTGGCGAAGGTCGATCGGCACGGCGAGGAATTCACCACACATTTGTCAAACGGATCGAGCCTTGCCTCCGACCAGGTGATGTTCGCGATCGGCCGCCATCCCGCGGTGGCCAATCTCGGCCTGGAGAAGGCCGGCGTCGCCATCAACCCGCGGAACGGCGGCATCGCCGTCGACCATTTCTCCAAGAGCTCGGTCGACAGCATCTATGCGATCGGCGACGTCACCCATCGCTTCAACCTGACGCCGGTTGCGATCCGCGAAGGCCATGCGTTCGCCGACACCGTGTTCGGCAAGCGCGAGGTGCAGGTGGATCACGCCAACATCCCGACCGCCGTGTTCTCGCAGCCGGAGGTCGGCACCGTCGGCCTCACCGAGACGGAGGCGCGCGCGCAATTCAGCCATGTCGACATTTACAAGACCACGTTCCGGCCCATCAAGGCGACGATGTCGGGCCGCGATACCCGCGTGCTGATGAAGCTCGTCGTCGACGGCGCCTCCGATCGCGTGCTCGGCTGTCACATCGTCGGCGATGCCGCGGCCGAGATCACGCAGGCGGTCGCGATTGCGGTGAAGATGAAGGCAACCAAAGCCGATTTCGATGCGACGATCGCGCTGCATCCGACCGCGGCCGAAGAGCTCGTCACCATGCGCACCCCGACCGCGCGCCACGTGCGTCAGGCGGCGGAGTAACTCCGCTCAGCCGTAGAGGTACCCGACCGGCTTGCCCTCGGTCCGCAGCGGACGGATGTCCTTCTGCGTGATGATCTGACCGGCGAGACCATCGATCTCGTCGCGTTGCGTCGGCGTCCAGCTGCGGAGGTCGTTCATGCCCCTGAGAAGGCCGAGCCGAAGGACCTGCGTGTTCTCACCGACACCGACGAGGGCCGTGGCGTTCTTGCCTGCCGTCACCACATCACCCGCCGTGAGCTCAAAGGTCTCGCCAGTCTTGTTCCTGAATTCGGCCGTGCCGCGGATGACGCGGTAGATCACGACCTCGCCCTTGGCGAAACAGGTGGTGTCCGCTGCTGCCGAGGTGCTCTTGGGCAACAGCGATTGGCCGCGCGGGTCGGTTGCGATGATGTGGCCGGCGACGAGATGGCCGCTCGGCACCTCGATGCCGATGTCGCGCACATAGACCGGCATGGATGATTTGACCGGGCTGTCGGGGAGCGGCTTGAACAGCGCATCCAGCGCCAGCGGGTCCTGGAGCCAAAAGCCTGCATCGACCGGGCGATCGTGCAGAGAGTGGCTCCATGCCACCCGTGGCGTCTCGTCTTCGTTGATCTGATCCGGGCCGACAATGGTCGGGTTTGGAAAGGTCGTCGGATCGGTGATGAAGGCTTCGAGGAATTTGCCGGAGTAACCCATGGAAATTGGATCCGGCGCCACCGTTTGCGGCGTCTTCAAATTCGCTTCGGTCGACAGTCCCGACCAGGTGTAGAACAGCTGTCGGTGCACGATCGCGCTTTGCAGCATCACCGCGCCGGGACCGACATTATAGAAGCGCCCGTCATAGTCGAAGGTGAACGCCCCCGAGGTGACCAGCACGAGCTGAAAGCCGCCCGGTGGCAGATGAAGATGGAAATCTGTCGGACCGGTGTCGGGCAGATAGATCGGCAGATTGGTCGCGACCTCGTGCAGCAGGAAAGTTTCATTGTTGGCGTGAAAGCCCTCGTTGGCGCGATTGTAGAGCGCTTGCGGCCGGTACGTCGCCTCGAACTTCGCATTCCGGTCGCGGTCGATCGCCACGAACTCCTGGGCGTTGAGGCGAAGGGGGGCGCCGTCCGGGCGGGTGAGGCCGGTGATTTTGAGATCGCCGGCGGCATGCACGTTCATGGCAGTCTCCGATTCTAGGCCGCTCACCCGGTCTCTCGGCGCACGCATCTTGCTGCTGCAATCAGGAGAGCAGGGGATCAGGCCTGATGCTGCCTTGCGAAATCTGGGCCAGTCGAGGCGCCGTGCGGCACGGTGGCTTGGCGACTCGCCGCCACGCGAAGAAAAATCGAGGCTGCACCTGAGGTTAGATGACACGCTTCGCCAGCCTGCCTGGCCAGGTTCGCCCAGTCTGCAAACCTGGCGACGAGAGGTGTCTTGTCTAATTTGTCGGCATTCTGGTGCGGACGTGCAGCCGCGCCGATCAGGGAAGTCGGCGGCCGGATGCCTGAAGCCGTTCAGTCGAAAGATCGACGGACGGTCCGCTCGGGCTTGCCGTACGGGCTGTCGGCCCACTTCGCCATGTCCACCGCACGAGCCTCGATGAGTTCGCACCACAGGCAGCTGAGCTCCGCGCGCCCTTTGGCCGAGAGCATCGGAATGAGGCCATGGCCGCAGCCAGGGCAACATTTGATGCGATTCATGGTTCTCTCCGCGACCTTCAGAATTCAGGAGCGACATTGTCGCTTCCGAAGCTTGCGCGGGCGCTATGAGGGCGCAGCGACGCCTGCGGCCGGGGCGCTCGTCCCCGAGATCGTCGCGTCTGCGATCCAGCGCGACACCGCGGCGATGTCCTCCGCATTGTCGCGGAAGGCACGAAGCTGGAATTCGGCCGAGCTGCCACCCTCGACGATGGTGCGGCAGTGTTCGACCTCGGCGGCGCAGTTCAGCGCGGCCGCGTCCCCGGCGATGTCCTCGATCACGCGGGAGAGCAGCTCGGAGATCTCGACCGGCCCGTCCTTGGAGGCAAAGATACAATCGGTGCCGTAGCGCTGGGCGCGCCATTTATTCTCCACCGCAATCGCGCGTTCGACCGCGGTGACCTCTTTCGACAGATGAGGCCGCAGGTAGAGATAGCGGGTCAGGCAGCGATAGAGCGAGGCAATGGCAACGGCGTCGTCGATCAAAGTGCAGGTATCGGGGGCACGCAACTCGAGGGTCGGGTGCTTCATGGATGGGCGCATGGCCCACCAGATGTGGCTTTCATCGGGGATCACGCCCGAGCGCTGCAACGCGCCGACATATTCGTCGTAGTCCTGCCGGCTCTCGAACAATTCGGGCAGGCCCGTGCGCGGCAGCTCGGAATAGGCGGCGAGCCGATAGCCCTTCAGTCCGGTCTTGTGTGAATTCCAGAACGGGGAGGAGGCCGACAGGGCGATAAACAGCGGCAGATGCGGCAGCATCGCTCGCATGACCGCCATGCGCTTCTCGGGATCGGGCAATTGGACGTGCACATGCATACCGCACATCAGGTTGCGGTGGCCGATGCTGCGCAGATCCTCGATCATCTCTTCGTAGCGCGGCTTCGGGCTCGGCTGCGACATGCGCCAGACCGCCGTCGGATGCGTGCCGCAGGCCATGATCACGAAGCCGTATTGTGCCGCGACGTTTGCGACTTCGCGACGCAGGAAGCGAAGCTCTTCGCGTGCGTCGGCGACGTCGACATGAACGTTGGTGGCGACCTCGAGCTGCGATTGCAACATCTCCCGCATCGCCTGGCCGCCTGTCGACCAGTTCGCAGATTCGAAAAGCTCATTGGGGGTCTGGATCGCGACCTCCAGGCTGCGGCGATCGGCGAGGAAGTATTCCTCCTCGATACCGAACGAATATTCCGCGGCCTTGCCGCGTCCGCCGGCCGAGCGAATGACGAGGTGCTGCTTGTCTTCCGAGGAATCGAGCCGCAGCAGTTTTAAAACTTCTGAAGTAAATGTCATCGTGCCACCCGGCCAAGTATTATCTGCGGGCGATAATCCTTCTGGCAGGGGCCGGTTCCGCGCCGGCCATACTGGAAATTGCAAGGTCGAACGGAACAATCTTCGCGCTTTCGGACGCGCGTGCGACCAGCGCGTGATTCGCTGGCACTTCGGTCCAGTCCTTTTCCTTATCGAACGGCTCGGACACGACGATGACCTGGCCGCCAGCCTCGCGGAAATACAGCGTGTTGGCGGCATCGTTGATCGCAACCCGGAAGGCATAGAGATCCCGGCCGTTGGCGAGGGCGCTCGTGAAGCGTAGCCGCTCACGAAGCTCGCCTTCGTTGACGAGGCCGACGAGGGCTCGCAGCACGCGATGTGTCGCGCCCAGGGGATCGGCATCGAGTCCCGCGCCCATCATGGCGAGAAACACGGCTTCCGAATCGGTCGTGCCTGTCCGCGAAGGATAGTAGGCATCGGGGATCAGCGCCTCGACCTTGCGGCGCAGACGATTCCAGCTGCCGACGAAGCCGTTGTGCATGAACATCCACTGACCGCATGCAAAGGGATGACAGTTCTGCCGTGTCACCGCCGTGCCGGTGGCGGCGCGCACATGGGCGAAGAACAGATGCGAGCGCAGATGGCGGCAGAGGTAGCGGAGATTCTCGTCCGACCAGGCCGGGCGTGTTTCACGATAAAGACCAGGCTCCGGATGCTCGCCGTACCAGCCGAGACCAAACCCGTCGCCATTCGAGCCAGCGGTCGACTGGAGCGAGCGGATGCTTTGCGCGATCAGCGAATGCTCGGGCTCGGTGACGTAGGGCTCGAAAGACGTGGTCTCGCCACGGTATGCGATCCAGCGGCACATGGGTATCCTGTCAGGAGATGCTTGCTGAAATGTATCAACGAACCTGACAGGACGATGGTTCCCGACAGCGAGTGTCGGGAACCAAGTGGTCACTACACCGGCACCGGAATCAATGGCGCAACCTCGCGATCCAGCGCGTTCTCGCTCGCCGCGAGACCTTGCGCGACGCCGACACGGTCGGCCTCGGGACGGTTCTGGCTCATCTTGCGCTTGCCTTCGAACCGCACGACGGGAATGCGTACGCCGACGATTCCACGCAGCTGCGCAGCGATGAAATCCGCAGGGGCATCGGTAACGGCCCAGGGCTTGGCGCGCGATCCCTCGTGCCTGTTCGTGAGCCGCGTCACGGCCTCGAGCAGGCGCTCAGGGTCCTGGAAGAATTCGACCGGGCCGTAGGCATGCACCGCGACGTAATTCCAGGTCGGCACGACCTTTTCGGTCTCCTGCTTGGTCGCGTACCAGGACGGCCTCACATAGGCGTCGGGACCGCTGAAGATCGCCAGCGCGTCTCCGACCGGCGGCAGTTTCCATTGCGGGTTGGCCTTCGCAACATGTCCGTACAGCACGCCATGCTCGCCTTCGCCCTCGTCGAGAAGAAGCGGCAGCGGCGTGGCGACCGGGCCTTCGCTGGTGGCCGTGACCAGACTGGCGAGCCGGGCGCCGCGAATGGTCGCCCGAATGCTCTCGATGTCGTCCTTGAAGGCGGGAGGGATGTACATGGTCTATCTCCGGTGTTGGTCTGGAGATAGCCCGAATCTGGCCTGTAAGAAACTGCCAGTTATCGTCTATTTGATCAGTCCAGTTCGGCGACGGCCTGGGCGAGAAGCCTGCAGCCGCGCTCGATCTGTGGCACCTCCAGTGCCGAATAGCCCATGACGAGGCCGACTGTCTTCCGCGATCGGCGAGGTCCGACGAACAGTGCCGAGACGGGATAGATGCCGACGCCCTTGGCATGGGCCGCCTTGATCAACGCGTCCTCACGCTTTTGCGGCAGATCATCGAACCATGCCACGACGTGCAGGCCGGCGGCCGTGCCCTCGATCCGGACGCGATCCCCGAACCGGCGGCGAAGCGCGTCGAGCAGTGCCCGCTGGCGTTCGGCGTTGCGCCGGCGCACACGCCTGATGTGGCCGTCATAGGCGCCGCTTTCGAGCATCGAAGCGAGAGCGTCCTGTTCGATCAGCGGCGTGTGCCGGTCCATCATCTGCTTGGCGGCGGCGAACAGGGATCGCAGGGCGGCGGGCACCACCAGATAGCCGATCCGCAAGGTCGGCGAGAGCGTCTTGGAGACGGTGCCGAGATAGATCACGTTGCCGCCGCCTTGCAGCGCGTGCAGCGGCGGGATCGGCTTGGTATCGTAGCGATACTCGCTGTCGTAATCGTCCTCGATCACGTAGGCGTCGTTTGTCCTGGCCCAGGCGAGCAATTGGTGTCGGCGTCCGATCGGCATGACGCCGCCGAGCGGATATTGGTGCGACGGCGTGACATAGGCGAGGCGGGCTTCGACGCCATCGAGCCGCGCTGTCTCCAATCCATCCGCATCGACCGGCATCGGGATCGTCTCGGCGCCCGTCGCCGCAAAAGTGTGCCGCGCCATCTGGTAGCCGGGATCCTCCATCACGAAGCGGTCGCCGGCATCGAGCAGCAGGCGCGCGCAGATGTCGAGGCCTTGCTGCGAGCCGTTCACGACGACGATCTGATCGACCTCGCAGCGGACGCTACGCGACCGCCACAGATAGCCTTGAAGCGCGGTCCGAAGCCGCAGCGCGCCGCAGGGATCGTCATAGGTCAGCCGCTCGGGCTTGCGCGCCATCGCGGCAGTCACGGCCTTCTTCCATGCCAATACCGGGAAATCCGACGGCGCGAGCTCGCCGTAGCGGAAGTTCGCGACCAGCCCGCGCGGCGGCTCGGTCCAGCGCGGCGGGTCCTGAAGCAATCGCTCACCGAACGCAGACAGCCGCACCTTCCGCGCCGATGGCCGCGACGCTACGCGCGTGTGTCCCCGTTCGACGACGGCGCGAGCCACCCGCGGCCGCGCGCCATGGCGCGTTTCGATGAAACCTTCGGCGGCGAGCTGCTCGTAGGCAACTGTGACGGTCGAGCGTGCCACGCCCATATCGCCGGCCAACGCGCGAGAGGACGGCAGCAACCCATCGATCCCGTACACCCGCGCCATGATCTGATCCCGCAGCGCTTCGTAGATCTGGCGCGCGCCCATGCGGTCGGCACGGGGAGCGGGTTTGGTCTTCATCTGGATCATCCACATTCCAAGCCGGCATTCGCCCGAGCGGACGATGTCGGAATGTGGTTCTAATCCCGTTCGCCGAGAGTTTCGACGTAAGCCTTGCCGTTGGGATGAAAATGCTCCTTGCGGCCTTGGTCCCACAACGCAAGGAGGCCGGGGCGCCACCTCGCATAACGGGTCTCCACTCTATAGATCAATCACGACGTCGTTGCGGGGCCGCGCGCAGCAGATCAGGACATTGCCGTCCGCCGGCGGATCGAGCGGATCCGGCGCATAGTCGACCGTCCCCGCGATCAATCCGCTCTCGCAATTATGGCAGACGCCGGTCCGGCACGACCATCGCACGGGGACATCGCAGGCTTCGGCCAGCTCCAGCAGGCTGGCATAGGATGCTCCCCAGCGGACATTGAGGCCACTGCGGGCGAATGACACCATCGGACCGGGGCCGGTCGCTCCGGCCGGCATGTGTGCTCTCGGCTTCGGTGCTGCCGCGATGCCCGGTGTCAGCGATGGCTTGCTGCCGAACAGCTCGGTGTGGATGCGATCGGGCGGGACGCCCAATGCAGCGAGGCCGGCGGTGAGATCGCTCATGAAAGCGGCGGGGCCGCAGAGATAGAAATCACCGTCACGTGGTACCTCGAGCTGTTCGAGCAGGCGCCGGTCCAGATGTCCGGCGGTGTCGAAATCGAGGCCAGGACGATCGGCCGGATCAGGCACGCTGTAGCAGACATGGCTGTGATGGTGAGCGAGCCGGGCCAACAGCCCGCGTGCCTCGGCGGCGAACGAATGCTCGCGGCCGTTGCGGGTGCCGTGCAGCCACCAGACGTCCTGCATTGCGCCTTGCGCAGCGAGCGCGTGGAGCATGGCGAGCACCGGCGTCACGCCGATGCCGGCACTCAGCAGGACGACGGGCCGCGCATCCGGCCGGAGCGTGAAACTGCCGCGTGGCGCGCCGAGCTCGATGACGTCGCCGGTCTTGAGCTCGTCGGCGACATAGAGGCTGGCGGCGCCGTGCGGTTCGCGCTTGATGCTGATGCGATAGGACGCGGCATCGGCGCCGCTCGACAGTGAATAGCTGCGCGTCATCGCCTGCGCAGCGGAAGGCTCGAGCCTGATGACGACGAATTGACCGGGCAGGGCGGTCGCCACGGGATGTCCGTCGGCAGGTTCGAGGATCAGCGACGTCACGTTGCCGCTCTCCGCGATCTTGCGCGCCACGCGAAAGGAGCGGAATCCGCGCCAGGCGGGAGCTGGGCTCGCCACCGGTCCAAGCCCGGCGTTTCCCGCGGTCTTGTTGTCCTTCTGTTGCTCGAGCAGCGCCTCGAAGGAACGGTGCCAGCCGCGGCTCAGCGCGGGAATCCGCAGCGCGCGCTCCAGGCGTTCGCGCGGATGCGGCGGCATGTAGAGCAGCGCATTGATCTCGAACACGCTCATGCGCTCGGGTCCCACAGCGATCTGTGTGATCTCGTCACCGGTTTCGACGTCGCCTTCCTCGATCACACGAAAATAGAACCCGGGCCGGCCGTGCCTGACGAGCAGCGCGGCCATGTCCGGCTCGTCCATGCGAATGCCGACCCGGTAGCAGGTGACGCGCGGCTGCGTCACTTCCAACAGCGCGGAGCCAATCCTGTAGCGGTCTCCGATGCACACGTTGGTGTCGGCGAGGCCCTCGACCGTAAAGTTCTCGCCGAACTGGCCATGAACGAGGTTCGATCGACCCAGATGCTCCTGCCAGTACCGATAGGATTCGTCCTGATAGACGAATACGGCACGATGCTCGCCGCCATGACCGGCCGTATCGCCCTGGCCGTCGCCATCGATGTTGAGCCGGCGCACCCTGCGCGGGCCTTTGACCTGCGCCTTCCAGATGCCGGTGTGGACGGTCCGACCCTGCCAGGCGACGTCGCGCGGCAGGCCGACATTGACCGAAAGCAGACGTGCCATCACAGTTTTCCTGACCATGAGCGCACCTCAGAATGCAACGGGGCGCCTCCAGACTAATCTGCGCCCAAATCGGACTGCTGGCTCGTTAGCCGTTGTTAGACGTTGCGAGAGGCCTTGGCGCCAGCGACGCTTTCGTGCCCCGGACGCAGCGCAGCAGCGTTGCACGCTGCAGCGCGTCCGGGACACGTGGACAGCTGCGTGAGCCAATCTTGCAACACGGAACCCGATGCGGCCGCTGGTCGCAGTCGCGTCGTCTTGATTCCGACGGCCCCACCTTTATGTGTGAAAGGAACAAGAATCCGGGCCCCTCTGGCGAGGAAGTCGACGTTGTCGGCAAAACCTCGCGATGTCGGATGACCTGTCCCGCGCGAATGCGATGGATCGGCCGATCGTCGGGCCTTCTTGAGAGTCTCTCCGACCCAATCGTCCCCATCGCAGCCCCGTGCGGTCATTTCGCAAGATACGGGAGCAACGATGTCCGACGCCAAGCATTCAAATCCGATCGCAATCGAGATCACCGAGCCGTCCAGCCTGAACGAGCAGGCTGCGGTGGCGCTTGTGATCGTCGGCGCGCTGGTTGCCGTCGCCGACCGGCAAGTTTCGCCGGTCGAACGCGACGAGGTCGTCCGTTTCATCAAGGATCGCAAGCTGGCGCCGCACATATCGGACGACCGGCTCTACGCGATGTTCGACGAGCTTGCCGAACGACTTGAGGAGCCGGATTTCGCCAATGTGGTGATCGACCATTTGCGCCCGGTTTCGGACCTGCCGCTGTCGTCTCACCTCATGGAATTGTCGGAGCGCGTCGCGGCCGCGGACGAGGACGTGCATCCCCACGAAGTGCAGGCGATCAAGCTGTTGCGCCTGCTGACGCTGGTGCTGCCGCGCGCAAAGCAGGTGACGATCGGTGCCGTGCGGGCCGAACAGCGCATCGCCGCCGAGGAGTAAGCATGAGCGTAGTTTCGGACGAGGATAAGACAGGGACTGCGGGCGCTGCCGGCCAGATGGCCGGCGGCGACCCGCGCCTCGACAAGCTTGTCCGTCGCCTGCCGCCGCGCATGGGTGACACCGTCACCTATCTGCTCAAGCCGTCCAGCCGCTGGGTGAGGATCCCTTCGGGCGCGCTGCTCATTGTCGGCGGCGTGCTCTCCTTTCTGCCGGTGCTCGGCGTCTGGATGCTCCCGCTCGGCCTCGCTTTGCTCGCGGAAGACGTGCGCGCGTTGCGCTCCTCGCGCGGCAAGGTTCTGGATTGGGTCGAGCGGAAGAAGCCGCAATGGCTCGATCCGTCCGCACCGAAAAATGACCAATCATGACTGAATTCATCACCACCGAAGCGCTGACCGCGCTGCTTCAGGTCGTCCTGATCGACCTCGTGCTCGCAGGCGACAATGCCGTCGTCATCGGCCTTGCCGCAGCCGGCCTGCCGGCCGAGCAGCGGCGGCGCGCGATCGTCGTCGGCATCATCGCCGCCACCGCCCTGCGCATCGTCTTTGCCGGCGTCGCGACCCAGCTTCTGCAAGTGATCGGGCTATTGCTCGCCGGTGGCGTGCTGCTGCTCTGGGTGTGCTGGAAGATGTGGCGGGAGCTGCGCGAGCAGTCCGCGCATGCGAACGAGTTCGCGTTCAGCCATGGCGGCAGCAGCGCTGCTCCTGCCTCCCGAAAGACCTTCAGACAGGCGGCCGTTCAGATCGTCGCCGCCGACGTCTCGATGTCGCTCGACAACGTGCTCGCGGTCGCGGGCGCTGCGCGCGAGCATCCCTACATCCTCGCCTTCGGCCTGCTGTTGTCGGTCGCGCTGATGGGCGTCGCCGCCGATTTGCTCGGCCGCGTGCTCCAGAAGCAGCGCTGGATCGGTTATGTCGGCCTCGCCATCATCGTTTACGTCGCCTTCGAGATGATCTATCGCGGGTCGCTCGAGCTTGCGCCTGTGATCGCGAGTCTCTGAGGCAGCGCGCCTGTCTATCATCCGGAGTGATCCATGACGTCCGAACCCAAAGCACCTTCGGCGGTTTCCGTGCCGGCGCCGCAAATCGGCGCGTTCGCCCAACTCATCTTTGGCTCGCGCTGGCTGCAGGTTCCGCTTTATGTCGGCCTGATCGTTGCGCAGGCCGTCTATGTGCTCTTGTTCCTGAAGGAGCTCTGGCACCTGGTCGTGCACTCCTTCGACGCCAGCGAGCAGCAGATCATGCTGGTCGTGCTCGGGCTGATCGACGTCGTGATGATCTCGAACCTGCTGGTGATGGTGATCGTCGGCGGTTACGAGACCTTCGTCTCGCGCCTGAACCTCAGCGGTCATCCGGACGAGCCGGAATGGCTCAGCCACGTCAATGCGAGCGTGCTCAAGATCAAGCTTGCGATGGCGATCATCGGCATCTCCTCGATCTCGCTGCTCAGGACCTTCATCGAGGCGGGCAATCTCGGCACGACGCGCAGTAATTTCACCGAGAGCGGCGTGATGTGGCAGGTGCTGATCCACCTGACCTTCATCATCTCCGCGATCGGCATCGCCTGGGTCGACCGCCTCAGCGAGAGCGGCCAGCGCAAGGGAGCCGGCCATGGCTGAGCGCTCGACCGGCGGCGCTTGATCAGGCGATCTGCAGATAGGCCGCGCTTTCCCGCCGCTCGCGCTCGCCCAGTTCGCGCACCAGCTCCTGAAGGAAGGATTCCGTGTAGGCGGGCAGGGTACGCTCGGCCCGAACGTAGATGCCGAGATCTGACCACACCGGACTGCCGGCATTGTCGAGCGGCAGGAAGACGAGCCGGCTGTCGCGTGACAGCCTGCCGATGCCGAGCTGGGTCTGGAAGGCGACGCCGACGCCGCGCGCGGCGAGCTCGCGCATCAGGTCGATCGAGTTGGCCTGGATCGCCGGCTCCGGCGTTTCGGAGAGCTGCGCGATCAGCGGCTGGAGCAGATGGTAGATCGACAGCTCTGGCAGCGCGTGGATGACGGGAAAGGCGAGACATTGGGTCAGCGTGACCGTCTTGCCGCGCGCCAGTGGATGATCGCCCGCCACGACCGCGCCGAGGCGAAACCGTTTCAAGGCGACCTGGCGCAGATCCGGCGGATGGCGAAGCGCCATGGCGATGCCGATGTCGGCCTCGCCGCGGCTCAGGGCCTCCAGCACATCCGAAGATCCCTTCACCTCGGTGGTGAAGCTGACGCGCCGGGCCCGGCCGCGATGTGAGGCGATCAGGTCCGGCAGCACCGACTCCGTCAGCGATTCGATGCAGGCAATGCTGATAGTGCCGTGCCAGGTCCCCGACAGGGACGCGACGTCCGAGCGGAAGCGGTCGAGGTCCTGGAGCACGTTCATAACGTGCCGGGCCAACATCTCGCCGACCGTCGTCAGCGTCAGGCCGCGCGCATTGCGCTCGAACAATGGTGACCCAACCTCCTGTTCGAGCTTGAGAATTTGGCGGCTTACGGCCGACGAGGCAACGTTCAGCAGGCGCGCCGCGGCCCGGATCGAACCGGTGCGGCGGACGGCGTGGAAGTACTGGATCGCCGGTGAGTGAAATCGCATGGGACCCCCGGGCTGGACTATAGCTGTTGCTGAAACGGCATCAACATGTACGAAATTCGGTGCTTTTCGAGCGCGCTCCTCCCACCTAGGTTCGCCGCCGGCTTGCCGGTCCCGTCGGACCGTCATGCCATGCGCAACGAGGCGCCAGGGGATCCGGGGTGGACGAGAGCATGGTTTGCGAGGTCGCGCCGGATACGCGCCTGGTCGATCGCCGTCGCGCGGCGGCCTATGTCGGCGTGACCGCCGGACGCTTCGAGCAGCTGGTGCGCGATAACGTCGTGCCACCGCCGGTCATGGTGGACAACAAGCGGCGCTGGCCGCTCGCGTTGCTCGACGTGGCGAAGGGCGCGGTTGTCAGCAGCAGCATGCCGTGCCTGCCGCAGGTGACGGTCGAGATTCTGCAGGACGCGCGTCCCTGCGAACCGGCCCCGGCACCGGCCTTGCCCGAACTGCCGGACCAGGCCTGGTTCGAGCAGCGGGCGCGGTTCGTTCAGCGCGTGCGCCGGTCGCTGCTGTCGGGTAACGAGATCCGTCTCTTGCGCGAGTTCAAGCTGCTCAGGCAGAACCAGATCAGCATGTTCGGCTATTACGGCAGCTTCGAAGCCCTGATGGTGCGCGGCTACATCGTCGAGCTCGCGCGAAAGCCGCCTTCGAGCCGTCCGCTGGTGACGTACCGGCTGACCGCGCAGGGCGAGCAGGTCATCTCTGCGCTGAAGGACGAGCCGGCGAACTGACCGGCGCGGACAAGGCGACGGCATCCTTCGGCATCATCGCACGGCGTGCATCTCCAGAAACGCCTTCACGCCGGTGACGGTGCCGGTGTCCGACGGCACATAACCGGGCAGTGTGGCGACGGCCGCGCGAAAATCGGCGCTGCGGATGATCTCAAGGATGCGCTGCATCGGCCCGGTGTCCAGGAACGCGCGCTTGCAGACGAAGAAATAATCCTCGGTCAGCAGCCGGATGAAATCGAGGCCGAAATGCCGGGCGGCGGCCTCGACGCCGAAACTCGCATCGGCCATGCCGCTCGCGACATAGGCTGCGACCGCGGCGTGGGTGAATTCGATCTGCTGCGCGCCGTTGATGCGGCTCTCGTCAATTCCGCTTGCCGCGAGCAGTTGGTCGAACAGAAGCCGCGTGCCGGAATCGTGGTCGCGGTTGACGAAACGGACTTTTGGTCCGGTGAGATCATCAAGCGAAGCGATGCGCAGCGGATTGCCGCGCGCGACCATCAATCCCATTTCGCGTGTGACGAAGCTGATGATGCGATCCTCGCGCGGATCGAGCCATTCGCGCGCAGCCTTGATGCCCTGGGCGCGCAGGGCGCCGTGCGGCAGATGCAGGCCGGAGAGATCGCAGGCGCCTTGCGCCAGCGAGACCAGCGAGTGCTGGTTGCTGACATAGCGCAGATCGACGCCGATGCCGGGCTCGCGGTCGAGGAATTCGCGCAGTTTTGCGACCGCAAAACCGTGGCTGGCATGAACGCGGATCACCGAAGGGCGCTGCTCGAGGAACGGCTTGATCTCGCTCGCCAGCTCTTGCGCCAGATTCTCGAGCTGAGGTCCGAGCCGAGCCTGCATGCGCTCGCCCGCCCACACCAGCCGCTCGCCGAACGGCGTGAGTTTCGAGCCCTTGCCGCGCTGGGTTTCCACCAGCGGCGTGCCGAAGAACTCCGACCATTGCTCGATAAGATTCCAGACATGGCGATAGGAGAGGTGCGCGTCCTTGGCCGCGCTGGTGATCTTCCCGGTTCTCCTGATCTCGTTGAGGACGCCGAGCATGATGATGGCGGTCCGCGGATTGCCCTCGCGGCGAAACCGCCATACGGCCTCGATCTCGATCTGAAGCATTCGTCTGCCTTATGAACTGTACTTCATATGCTGCCCGTCCATTGGCAATTCATATCATATTTACTCCGAGGTAGGGGTGCCTAGTCTGGTATACCAGAACTGGAGGAAATATGATGTCTGTTGCATATGACTTTGCACACTCGCCGGCCACCGAGTTCATGTCCCGGCCACAGCATCTGCTGATTGACGGCCGCCGCGTCCCCGCGAGCTCCGGGCGCACCTTCAAGTCGCTCAATCCTGCCACCGGGCAGGTCATCGCCGTCGTCGCCGAAGGCAACGAGGCCGATGTCGAGCATGCGGTGGCCGCCGCGCGCCGTGCTTTCGAAGGCCCCTGGCGCACGATGCGGGCGTCCGAGCGCGGCCAGATCCTGCTGCGCTGGGCAGATCTGCTCAAGGCTCACGCCGAGGAGATCATCGAACTCGAGTCGATCGATGCGGGCAAGCCGATCGCGGCGACATCGCGGCAGGATTTTCCGGCGGCCGTCGACACGTTGATCTACTACGCCGGTTGGGCCGACAAGATCAGTGGCGACGTCGTGCCCGTGCGCGATGATGCCCTGACCTACACCGTCCGGGAGCCGGTCGGCGTGGTCGCCGCGATCGTGCCTTGGAATTTCCCGCTGATGATCGGGATGTGGAAGCTCGCGCCGGCGCTGGCCTGCGGCTGCACCATCGTGATGAAGCCGGCCGAGCTGACCTCGTTGTCGGCGCTGCGCATCGCCGAGCTCGCGCTCGAAGCTGGCCTGCCGGCGGGCGTCTTCAACGTCGTCACGGGCCCGGGCCGCGTCGTCGGCGACGCGCTGGTCAATCACCCTGACGTCGACAAGGTCACCTTCACCGGCTCTCCGGGTGTCGGGCGGGGAATCATGAAGGGCGCCGCAAGCAACTTCAAGCGCGTCTCGCTCGAGCTGGGCGGCAAATCTGCCAACGTCATTTTCGACGATGCCGATCTCGAAGCCGCATCGAAAGCTGCGGCTTCCGGCATCTTCTTCAATGCCGGCCAGGTCTGCTCGGCCGGTTCTCGCGTGCTGGTGCAGGAGAAGGCCTATGACGAGGTCGTCGAACGACTGGCGGCACGCGCAAAGTCGCTCAGGATCGGCGACCCGCTCGACCGTAAGACGACGCTCGGCCCCGTCATATCCGAGAAGCAGATGAAGTCGGTCCTCGATTATGTCGACATTGGCCGGAAGGAGGGCGCGACCCTCGTCACCGGTGGCGAGAAGGTGGGCGATCGCGGCTACTTCATCAGCCCCGCGGTGTTCGCGAATGTCGCGCACGAGATGCGGATCTCGCAGGAGGAGATCTTTGGCCCCGTCGTCAGCGTCATCAAGTTCAAGGATGAAGCCGATGCTTTGCGGATTGCCAACAGCACGGCTTACAGCCTCGCCGCCGGCGTCTGGAGCCGCGACATCGGCAAGCTGCAGCGCTTCGCCAAGCGGGCGCGCGCGGGCACGGTCTGGATGAACACCTATGGCTATACCGACGTGCGGCTGCCTTGGGGCGGCGAGCGCGACTCCGGGCTCGGCCGCGAGCACGGCACCGCCGCGCTCGACAATTTCACCGAGCCCAAGGCTGTCTGGATGAATCTGGCCGTTTGATACCTCCCGAGCGGCCAAGCCTGGAGCCCGCCTGACCACCCGTGCAGGCGGGCTCTTTTTTCGAGATTGATAAAATTGTCTGCATTCCGCTCAGCGGCGGCAAACCCTGCGGACAAGAACCATGCGGCCTTAAACCCCGGCTTTGGAACCGGCGTGCATCCTGCCTGCAACAGGGTGGGGCATCAGCATGTCAGTTCTCAGGGAGGTCGTCGTCGCGGTCGCGGGAGTCTGCGCACTTCTGTTCGCGTGCGACACAATGTTCGGGATCGGCGAGGCACGCTTCGACGATGCCTATTACAGCGCCAGCTTCTACGCGCCGAGGCCGAAGGAGTTTCGTTTCGCCGGCGATACGCCGCCGGCCGTCCGCGTCAGCGAGGCGTTTGCGCAATTCGCGCCGGGCGAAGCCAAGCCGAACAAGCGTTACTCGTCGCTGACGACGATCCTCCGCTAGGGCGCACACTCATCGTTCCGACTGCAATCGCGGTTCGCGCCCAGGCCGCGATGGCCCGCGTGCGCCGGACTCCGCGGCACATCACCGACGCGAGGGGCCGTGAATAGCAATCGGTCAACTGCTTCCTCAATCTTCCCAACCCGCTTTCCGAAGGCCGTCCAGCATCAGGGCGTGATCTTCCGGCCGAAACCACGGTGGCCGCTGACGGACCTGAAACTCGAACGATGCCGATGAAATTGCGATTGCTTTCTGCAGCGCATCCTCGGCTTCAGCAGTTCGACCGAGTTGGCCGAGAGCTGCGGCAAGCCAGCGGTAGGGGGAGGGGAAGTCGGGAAATGTTCGGATCGCGCGCTCCGCCGCCTCGACCGTGGCCGTGTAGTCTCGGCAAAAATAGTGAGCCAATGCGACCTGGTTCAAGCGATTGACCAGCGATGGGTCACGAGGGTCCAGCCGAATGCACGTCTCGAGCGCGGCGAGCCCCTCTTTCGGACAGCCGGAATACGCGAGAATGACGCCCAGCGCTCCGTGAGCCGGTGCCAGATTCGGGCAGAGTGCCAGCGCACGCTCGGCCTGCGCACGTGCTCCGCCGTGATCGCCCCGAGCGTTGAGCGCCAGCGCCAGGCGTGAATGGGCGTCCGCGTTGCCACGATCGAGAGCGACCGCGCGTCGCGCCAATTCTTCTTCTTCGAGTTGCGTTCCTTTCGACCGACTGAGCACGGTGGAGAGCCCGATATATCCGGGCGCGAACATGGGATCGAGATCAATGGCCCGCTGAAAGAATTCTTCGGCAACTGAATCATCCTCGGTGCTCGCCTTGCCCAGATGCCACATTCCACGCTGGTAGGCACCCCAGGCATCAAGACTTGCGGGCGGCTTGCGCATGGCCCGCTGTTGCTCGGCGCCGGCAATGACCGGAGCGATGGCGATGGTCGTGGACTGCGCGATGTCATCCTGTACGGAGAAGATGTCGGCTATGTCGCGGTCGTAGCGTTCTGCCCAGACATGGTTGCCTGTCTCTGCTTCGACAAGCTGTGCGGTGACACGGACGCGGTTGCCGGATTTTCGCAGGCCGCCCTCAAGCACATAGCGAACGCCCAGTTCGCGCCCGACCTGTTTCACGTCTACCGCGCGTCCCTTGAAGGAAAACGACGAATTGCGAGCGATGACGAACAGCGAGGAATATCGCGACAACGCCGTGATGACGTCCTCCGCTATTCCGTCGGCGAAGAACTCTTGGTCCGGATCGGAACTCATGTTCTGGAACGGCAGCACCGCGATGGATGGCTTGTCCGGAAGCGCCAGCGGTCGCGCAAGTTCAGGCGCTTGTCGTGGCTTTGATGCTGCAGATGAATTCCCATCGACAAGGAGGCGCCATGTATGCATCGGCTCGGCGATATTCTTGAGCGCTTGCAGACCCATATCGTCGTAGGCGACGTCTATCTTGCCGCGAATCTGCCGACGAGCATCGTCGGAGATACAGATGCCGCCGGGGTCGGCTATGCTTTCAAGGCGCGCGGCGATGTTGACGCCATCGCCGAAGATGTCGTTGTCATCAAGGATTATGTCGCCGATGTGGATGCCGATCCGGAATTCGATCCTGATTGCCGGGGAGACGTCGGCGTTCTGCGCCGCCATTCCGCGCTGGACTTCGACCGCACTGCGCGCCGCGTCCACCGCACTCGCAAACTCGACCAGCATGCCGTCGCCGGTGGTCTTGACGATGCGCCCGCGATGCGCAGCGATAGTGGGATCGACAACGATCTTTCGAGCTGCCTTCAGGCGCGCCAGCGTGCCTTCCTCGTCAGCACCCATCAGACGGCTGTAGCCGGCGACATCGGCAGCCAATACCGCTACAAGTCGTCGTTCCACGCGCTCGCCGGTCAAATTGGCCTCAACAAAATGGCCTCAAAAATATGATTTTTGGACCAGCGCATCAAAGCACGCAGAGCTGCTTCCGGCCAGCACCGACATTGGTCCGGGCTCTATTCTCACTCTCCCTGGATCCATTCCGCGAGGCCGCGCCACAATGTGTCGCGGTGCTCGGGGCGGAAGAAGCCGAAATGGCCGATCGCCTTGGCGCCGACGTCGGACGGCTTCACGTTGAGCACCTCCGGCTTGATCGCGGTAAATCCGCTCGCAAGCAGCTCGACCGCGGGCCGCGTCGCCCAGGGATCGTCGGAGAAGCAGAGTGTGCGCAACTCGCCCTTGAACTTCGCGAAGTTCTCCAGGGCCGCCAGCTTTGAATCGAAGAGATAACGGGGGCTCGAGACCCACTCGGCCCATTGCAGGAAGACGCCCTTGGGCAAATCCTCACCGATGCCGGCCCAGCCCGGCGCGTAACCGAGCGCGTGGACGAGCGGCACGCCCACAAAATTCATGAAGGCGAAGACACGGTATTTTTCCGGCGATGTCATCAGCCGCCAGGTCGCCGCCTGCGAGGCCACGAACGCGGCGCGGGAAATGTCCGTGTTGTTGGCGATCAGCCCGAGGGCCTGGCCGCCAAAGGAGTGCCCGACATAGGCCAGGGGCAGGGTGTTGTAGCGCTCGCGCATCCAGTGCACTGCGGCTGTGACGTCGAGCGCGGCCCAGTCCGACATCGAGGCCTTGAAGCCGACCAGCGATTTCGGCCGGTTGTAGCCGACCATCGCCGGCAGCCGGGAGTCGCCGATGCCGCGGTAGTCGTAGGTCAGGACCGCGCAGCCGCGATGGGCGAGATATGAGGCAAATCCGCGATAGATTTTTCGCGGGACGGCAGTCGCCGAATTGACCAACACGGCATGACGTTTGGTGCCGCGCGGCAGGAATAGCGTGCCGGTCAGCGCATACCCGTCGGTCGCCGGGAAGCTGATCTCGTCGATGAAAACGTCGTCCAGTGCCACGCCCATGGGCCGAAGGTATCTTGCCAGTTTCCAATCCGTTTCCCAGCAAATGCGAATTTGGCTTTCCCCGCAAGGCTTTGCGGTGCCAAACGGATTTACAACTGGCGGCCGGTGGCCAGCCTGTGTATAAGGCGACCCTCGCAACCCACAGATCAGGTTGTGCTTTTTGCTTCACGGAGAGATTGCGATGTCCGAGCGGTGGACGCCCGAATCCTGGCGCAGCAAGCCGGTGCTACAGGTGCCCGACTATCCCGACGCCAAGGCCTTGGCCGACGTCGAGGCGCAGCTTGCGACCTTTCCGCCGCTGGTGTTCGCGGGCGAGGCGCGCAATCTGAAGAAGGCGCTGGCGCGGGTCGCGGCCGGAGAGGCCTTCCTGCTGCAGGGCGGCGACTGCGCAGAGAGCTTTGCCGAGCACGGCGCCAACAACATTCGCGACTTCTTCCGCGTGCTGCTCCAGATGGCGGTGGTACTGACCTATGCCGGTGCCGTCCCGGTGGTGAAGGTCGGGCGCGTCGCCGGCCAGTTCGCAAAACCCCGGTCCTCGCCGATGGAGAAGATCGACGGTGTCGAGCTGCCGAGCTATCGCGGCGACATCGTCAACGACATCGCCTTCACCAAGCAAGCGCGCGTCCCTGATCCGCAGCGCCAGCTGATGGCCTATCGCCAGTCGGCGGCGACGCTGAACCTGCTGCGTGCGTTCGCCACCGGCGGCTACGCCAATCTCGGCAGCGTGCATCAGTGGATGCTCGGCTTCCTCAAGGACTCGCCGCAGTCCCGCCGCTACAAGGAATTGGCCGACCGCATCTCCGACGCGCTCAATTTCATGCGCGCCTGCGGCCTCGATCTCGAGGCCCACCCGGAGCTGCGCGCCACCGATTTCTACACCAGCCACGAAGCCCTGCTGCTCGGCTACGAGCAGGCCATGACCCGGGTCGATTCCACCACCGGCGACTGGTACGCGACCTCGGGTCACATGATCTGGATCGGCGACCGCACCCGCCAGCTCGACCACGGCCATATCGAATATTTCCGCGGCATCAAGAATCCGATCGGGCTCAAATGCGGCCCATCGCTCAAGCCCGACGAGCTGCTGAAGCTGATCGACGTGCTCAATCCCGACAACGAGCCGGGCCGGCTGACCCTGATCGGCCGCTTCGGCTCCGACAAGATCGGCGAGCACCTGCCGAACATGGTCCGCGCCGTGAAGCGCGAGGGAAAAGTGGTGGTCTGGTCGTGCGATCCCATGCACGGCAACACCATCACCTCGACGTCGGGTTACAAGACGCGGCCGTTCGACCGCATCCTGTCCGAGGTGAAGTCGTTCTTCGCGATCCACGCCGCGGAAGGCACCCATGCCGGCGGCGTGCATCTGGAGATGACGGGCCAGGACGTCACCGAGTGCCTCGGCGGCGCCCGCGCGATCACCGATGAGGATCTCAACGACCGCTATCACACGGTCTGCGATCCCCGGCTCAATGCCGAGCAATCCATCGACATGGCTTTCCTGGTCGCAGAACTGCTCAAGCAGGAACGCGCCGGCAAAGTCAGGCCGATGCCCGCCGCAGCGGGGCTCTGAGACCTTGCTACGAATCTGGAAGGCCACGATCAATTCCCGTAACGGTCTGGCCTTTGCGTTCCGCTCGGAGCAGGCCGTCCGCGAGGAGATCGTTGCGCTCCTCGTGTCGCTGCCGCTTGCGTGGTTCGTCGGCGCGACCGCGATGCGCGCGGTCGAGCTGATCTGCGCGGTCGCGTTCGTGCTGGTGGTCGAGCTGCTCAATACTGCGATCGAGAAGCTTGCCGACCGGCTGACCATGGATCACGACAAGCAGATCGGACGGGTCAAGGACATGGGCTCGGCCGCGGTCGGTGTTGCGCTGCTGATGGCCGGCGCGTTCTGGATCATCGCCATCATCGAGCGATTGGGATTCCTCTAGAGCGCACGTCGCGCTTTAGACTGTTTTTTGAGCATGATCTTTTCGGAAAACCGCTTCACACTTTTCCGGATCATGCTTTGATCGGAGCGCCATGACCGAACGTCTCAACGCATTCGCGGTCACGCTCGCCCAGCTCAATCCGACCATGGGCGACATCGAGGGCAATGCCGCGAAAGCGCGCGCGGCGCGCGTGCAGGCAGCCGCCGATGGCGCCGATCTCGTGCTGTTTCCGGAATTGTTCATCGCAGGCTATCCGCCGGAAGATCTGGTGCAGAAGCCTTCGTTTCAGGCCGCCTGCCGCGCTGCGATCGAAGCGCTGGCGCGCGAGACCGCAGATGGCGGGCCGGCCATGCTGATCGGCACGCCCTGGGTCGAGGAGGGCAGGCTCTACAACGCCTGTGCGCTGCTCGATGGCGGCCGTATCGCTGGCTTGCGCTTCAAATGCAATCTGCCGAATTACGGCGTGTTCGACGAGAAGCGGCTGTTTTCGCGCGGTCCCGCGGCCGGCCCCGTCACCGTGCGCGGCGTGCGCATCGGTGTGCCGATCTGCGAGGACATCTGGCTGGAGGAGTCCGAGGACTACGAGAATGTGGTCGAGACGCTGGCCGAGACCGGCGCGGAGATCATCCTTGTGCCGAACGGATCTCCGTACGCCCGCAACAAGGCCGACGTGCGGTTGTCGGTCGCGGTCGCGCGCGTCACCGAGAGCGGCCTGCCGCTGGTCTATCTCAACCAGGTTTGCGGCCAGGACGAACTGGTGTTCGAGGGAGCTTCCTTCGCGCTCAACGGCGACCTTTCGCTCGCGGCGCAATTGCCGGCGTTCGCGGAAAGCATCACCACACTGCGCTTCACGAGAAGCGGCGACGATTGGCGCTGTACCGGTCCGATCGCCGCGCAGCCCGAGGGCGACCACGCCGACTACGCGGCCTGCGTGCTGGGCTTGCGCGACTACGTCGCCAAGAATGGCTTTCCCGGCGCTCTGCTCGGGATTTCCGGCGGCATCGATTCCGCGCTGTGCGCTGCCATCGCGGTCGATGCGCTGGGTGCCGATCAGGTGCACGGCGTGATGCTGCCTTATCGCTACACTGCGGCACACTCGATCGCGGACGCCGGCGAGCTCGCCGGCCATCTCGGCATCCGCTACGAGGTTCTGCCGATCGCGGAAGCGGTGACCGGGTTCGAGACCATCCTGTCCGGCGTCTTCAAGAATCTGCCGCCCGATATCACCGAGGAGAATCTCCAGGCCCGCACCCGCGGCACGCTGCTGATGGCGATCTCCAACAAGACCGGCCTGATGGTGGTGACCACAGGCAACAAGTCGGAGATGTCGGTCGGCTACGCCACGCTCTACGGCGACATGAATGGCGGCTTCAATCCGATCAAGGACATCTACAAGACGCAGGTGTTTCGGCTGGCAAGCTTGCGCAATTCGTGGAAGCCCGAGGGGGCGCTGGGGCCGGCCGGCGAGGTGATCCCGCCCGACATCATCACGCGTCCGCCGACAGCGGAGCTGCGCGAGAACCAGACCGACCAGGATTCGTTGCCCGCTTACGACGTGCTCGATGCCATCCTGGAGCGTCTGATCGAGCGCGAAGAGCCGCTCGAGACAATCATTACCGCTGGCTTCGACCGCGAGACGGTCACCCGCATCGATCATCTCCTCAACGTCGCCGAATACAAGCGCCGCCAGGCCGCGCCCGGCGTCAAGGTCACGGCCAGGAATTTCGGCCGCGACCGCCGCTATCCCATCACCAACCGCTTTCGCGACAAAGGCGAGCAGCTCGCCGCCCCGGACGAGACGCTGGTGTCGCGTGGGAGCAAAGCCTCGATCGACGCGTTCGAGGGGTGAGCTGGCGCTTGCGCTGCCGTTTCCACAAGCGAGATCGGCGTTATTGTGCCCTCGCCCCTTGCGGGAGAGGGCAGCTTCGCTGTCGAAGCGAACTCATTCGGGTGAGGGGTCTGTCTCGGCGTACTCGTGTGCACGTGTGAGCGCGGATCGAACCCCTCATCCGGCGCTTTGCGCCACCTTCTCCCGCAGGGGGAGAAGGGAAGAGCGACCTACTTCTGCTGTTGCGGCAGGAAGCTCGGGCCGACCGAACGGATCGGCTTGTTCTCGGACGAGGTCGCAGGGGCGTCCGCCGGCGGCGTTGCTGCCGGGGCGCCAGCCGTCGTCGTCGCCGGGGCCGCGCCCTTCTTGGCATTCGCAGGCGTGCCCTTGTTGAGCTGCCGCTGCTGCATCTTCTTGGCGCTCTCCTCGGTGACGATGATGTCACCCTGCTGCTCGGCCGAGGCCTTGTCGTCGGCGGATTTGAGCGCGTCGGCCCAGGTCTGGCCCGCCGCCTTGCAGGAGCAGGATGGATTGAACTCGCTGCGGAATTTGAACGCGGTCGGCAGCGCCGTGTAGGGCTGGCCGCTGGTGGAGACCGCGGAGTTCATGTCCTCGCCGGGATTGCGATGGGTGTAGAGCACGGCTTCGGCGGCCGGGCACAGCGCCTTGCAGGTCTTCTCGTCGTCGGGGAAGCGCGCCGGCACGGTCGCAAACGAGACCGGGAAATAAGCGCCGTCGCAGGTGCGCACGCACACGGTGCGATAGGTGCCTGATTGCGGGCCGAGATCGGAGGGCGGCACGCCTTGCGGATTGTTGGGGTTGTTGCCGCCGAACAGATTGCTCAGGAAGTTGCCGCCGCCTTGCGACTGTGCGGCGTTGGCATATTGCGGGCCGCAATTGTTCTGCGCCAGCGCTGCCAGCACCGAGCGGCGCTGGTTGTCACGCTCGGGGCTGAAGCCGCCGGGACCGCCGCCGCGCAGGCGTTCGAGATTGCCGGTGATCTGGTCCAGATTGGCGCGCATCTGCTGGATCTGGGTGTTGACCGGACCGCATTGCGCCGACTGGCCGCTGAACAGCGAGAAGAAGCCGGAGGAATCGCAACCCATGCGCTTGGCCTGCATGGTGACGCGGTCGAGCTCGGCCTGCTGCTTGCTTTGGGACTCTTGATACCGGCGGATCTGGTCTTCGCGCGCGGGATCACCGCCGCCGCCACGATCGAGACCGGCGAGCTGGCCTTCCAGGCGCGCGCACATCGGGTTGGGTCCGAGCCCGTTCTGGCCAGGCTGAGGTGGCGGTCCCGGCGGGCCGGCCTGTGCGAACGCGTTAGTGGCGAGCGCGACCGTGCTCAAGAGCACGGCGCAGGCAAGGATCGAGCGAGCACGGGAGAGAAACAAAAATTCAGGCATATCCGCCATTCTAGCGAGGTCACGGCCACGCGTGATGTGGGGGGCCGAAGCGCGCCCTCCCATAGCCGCTTCCTGCGGCATCGTCACGTCGTTTCAGAGGCCAGCGATTGGGCCTAAGGTACGCCAGTTCCGAGCGAATTCAGCGCTGGCAGGTGATTGCGACATATTCATCGCAATGGCCATGGGAGCAGTTTGCGCCGGATTTGGGGACAGAGCCGGTAATTTCGTCGGGATCGACCCGGCGATAGGCCGAAGCCTGGGCAAAATCGCGTGACTGGCAGTAGGTGCGGGCGACCTGCGCGCCGCATTTGTCGCTTTTGGCCAGGCACTGATCGACGCCGTAGCCATCCGCCTGGTTGGGGATGATGAAGACGCGGGTCTCGGCGAGAGCGCTGGAAACGACAAGGATGGAGGCGCAGGAAATGAGCGCGAGCAATGATCGCATGAAAACACCGGGGGCAAAAAACAGGAACTGCCAGTTCCAGAATGGGCTCAAATGGTTAAGGATCTGAACCATCTAGCCGTAGCGGCTGCGCATTGCGGAGATAAAACGGCATTTTCGCGGCTCTCTTGACGCGGGGCCGCCTCATAGCCCATATGTTCCGTTATGAACGGTCTCCTCCTCATTTGCGCCATTTGCCGCGAGATTACGAGCTAGCGATTCGCTGGCTGGAGCCGTCTTTTCTCAAAACCATTGAGAGCACTGGACGCCCGGCCAACAGCCGACGGGTATCCTTATGGAATTGCGCCTCTACGATACGCTGAGCCGGGAAAAGCGCACCTTCGTGCCGCTCGATGCCAAGGACGTCCGCATGTATGTCTGCGGACCGACGGTCTATGACTTCGCCCATATCGGCAATGCCCGGCCGGTGATCGTGTTCGACGTGCTATTCCGGCTGCTGCGCCATCTCTACGGTGAGGCGCACGTCAAGTATGTCCGCAACATCACCGACGTCGACGACAAGATCAACGACCGCGCCGCGCGTGATTTCCCCGGCCTGCCGCTAAACGAGGCGATCCGGAAAGTCACGGAGCAGACCGGCAAGCAGTTTCACGCCGACGTCGACGCACTCGGCGCGCTGCGGCCGAACGTCGAGCCGCGCGCCACTGAGCATATCGGCGAGATGCGCGAGATCATCGAGCGGTTGGTCGCCGGCGGCTTCGCCTACGTTGCGGAGGATCACGTGCTGTTCTCGCCGCAGGCGATGAACGCGGCCGATGCCGGGCTGCCGCGCTATGGCGCGCTGTCCAATCGCTCGCTGGACGAGATGGTCGCCGGCGCCCGCGTCGATGTCGCGCCCTACAAGAAGGGCAACACCGACTTCGTGCTGTGGAAGCCGTCCAAGCCCGGCGAGCCGTCATGGCCGTCACCGGCCGGCGTCGCCGCGCAGGGTCGCCCGGGCTGGCACGTCGAGTGCTCGGCCATGGCCTGGAAGCATCTCGGCGAGCACTTCGACATCCATGGCGGCGGCATCGATCTCGTGTTTCCGCATCACGAGAACGAGGTTGCACAAACATGCTGCGCCTTCCATCGGGAGCGCATGGCGAACTACTGGATGCATAACGGCTTCCTGCAGGTCGAGAGTGAGAAGATGTCGAAATCGCTCGGCAACTTCGTCACGATTCACGAGCTGCTCGCGGACTGGCCGGGCGAAGTGCTGCGCCTGAATATGCTCAAGACGCATTACCGCTCGCCGATCGACTGGACGATGAAGTCGCTGGAGGAGAGCGCCAGGACGCTCGACGACTGGTATCGGGTTGCGGCTGAGGTCGTACCCGGCAAGCCCGCCCCGTCAGTGATCGAGCCGCTGCTCGACGACCTCAACACGCCGCTGGCCATCGCGGCGCTGCATGGCTTGCGCGGCAGCGACGTTGGTGCTCTCGCGGGTTCGTTGCGTCTGCTCGGCTTTCTCTCCGAGAGTGCCGCGCAGTGGGAAGGACGCAAGCAGCAGGCGAGCGGCGTCGATGCCAAGGAAGTGGAGCGCCTGATCTCGGAGCGGACGGCGGCGCGTGCGCGCAAGGACTTTGCCGAGTCCGACCGTATCCGCGATCTGCTTGCCGCGATGGGCATTGCGATCAAGGACTCCAAGGAAGGGACCACGTGGGAGGTCGCACGATGAAGCGGCCCGACACGCCTTTTCCGCGGCACTGGTTCTATTACATCGCGCTGAAAATCCTGCTGCTCGGCGCCGCCGTGGCGCTGGCGCTGAAACTCTATGGGATGTGGTGAAGACGATGGCACAAGCGCTCCCAAAGCCCGGCTTGCGGCCCTTCCTGCCGGAGGACGTGCCGGTTCTCGCCGCGATCTTCACGGCCAGCATCGAAGAGCTGACCGGCGAGGACTATAGCGAAGCGCAGCAGCAGGCCTGGATGGCCGCGGCCGAGGACGAAGAATTCGGGAAGGGGCTCGCCTCCGACCTGACGCTGATCGCAACGCTGGAGGGATCACCGGTGGGCTTTGCGTCGCTGCGCGGCAAGGATCACATCCGCATGCTCTATGTGCATCCGGCCGTGGCCGGGCAGGGCCTCGCGACGATGCTCGTCGATGCGCTGGAAAAGCTTGCGGGCGGCCGCGGCGCCGACAAGCTGACGGTCGACGCCAGCGACAACGCGCAGGGCTTTTTCGCCAAGCGCGGCTATGTCGCCATGCAGCGCAACAGCATCACCGTCAACGACGAGTGGCTGGCCAACACCACAATGCAGAAGACGCTGGGCAGCGGACCCGCGACGGGAGCGCTGCAATGAGCAAGGAGCGTCTCTATCTGTTCGACACCACGCTGCGTGACGGTGCGCAGACCAATGGCGTCGATTTCACGCTGACCGACAAGCAAATCATCGCTCAGATGCTCGATGAACTCGGCATCGACTATGTCGAGGGCGGCTATCCCGGCGCCAATCCGACCGACACCGAGTTCTTTGGCACCAAGCCGAAGTTTTCGCATGCGCGCTTCACTGCGTTCGGCATGACACGTCGGGCGGGGCGCTCGGTCTCCAACGATCCCGGCGTGGCCGGGCTCCTGGAAGCCAAGGCCGACGCCATCTGCTTCGTGGCGAAGTCGTCGGCCTATCAGGTGCGCGTTGCCTTGGAGACGACGAAGGAGGAGAACCTCGCCTCGATCCGCGACAGCGTCGCGGCGGCCAAGGCCGCCGGCCGCGAGGTGATGCTCGACTGCGAGCATTTCTTCGACGGTTACAACGAGGATTCCGGTTTTGCGCTCGCCTGCGCGAAAGCCGCCTATGAAGCCGGCGCGCGCTGGGTGGTGCTGTGCGACACCAACGGCGGCACCATGCCGAATGAGATCGAGGCCATCGTTACCGAAGTGGCGAAGCGCATCCCCGGCGATCATCTCGGCATCCACGCCCATAACGACACCGAGCAGGCGGTGGCGAATTCGCTCGCCGCGGTGCGCGCGGGGGCGCGGCAGATCCAGGGCACGCTGAACGGCCTCGGCGAGCGCTGCGGCAACGCCAATCTCTGCTCGCTGATCCCGACCTTGAAGCTGAAGGCCGAGTTTGCCGACGCTTTCGAGATCGGCGTCACGGCGGAGAAGCTCGCAACTATGGTCAAGGTGTCGCGCACGCTCGACGACATGCTCAATCGCGTGCCGAACCGGCATGCAGCCTATGTCGGCGAGAGCGCCTTCGTCACCAAGACCGGCATCCATGCCTCCGCCGTGCTGAAGGATCCGCAGACCTACGAGCATGTCTTGCCGGAGCTGGTCGGCAATCACCGCAAGGTGCTGGTGTCCGATCAGGCCGGCCGCTCCAATGTCATTGCCGAGCTCGACCGCGCCGGCATCGCTTATGAGAAGAGCGATCCGAAGCTGTCGCGGCTGGTCGAGGAATTGAAGGAGCGCGAGGCGCAAGGCTATGCCTATGAATCCGCCAACGCCTCGTTCGAGCTGCTGGCGCGGCGCACGCTCGGCAAGGTGCCGCATTATTTCGAGGTCGAACAGTTCGACGTCAATGTCGAGCAGCGCTACAATTCGCATGGCGAGCGCGTCACCGTGGCGCTGGCGGTGGTCAAGGTCGACGTTGCCGGCGAGCATCTGATCTCGGCGGCCGAAGGCAACGGTCCCGTCAACGCGCTCGACGTCGCGCTGCGCAAGGATCTCGGCAAGTACCAGAAATATATCGAAGGCCTGACGCTGATCGACTATCGCGTCCGTATCCTCAACGGCGGCACCGGCGCGGTCACGCGCGTCCTGATCGAGAGCGAAGACGAGAACGGCGACAGCTGGACCACGGTCGGCGTCTCTCCCAACATCATCGACGCCTCGTTCCAGGCCCTGATGGATTCGGTGATCTACAAGCTGGTGAAGTCGGGTGCGCCGGCGTAGGGGACATGGCGCCAGGAACGCAATGACGAGGAGAGAGGGGAAGCGCGACCCATGATCGACCACATCTCCGTCGGCGTCAGCGATCTCGAACGCTCAGCAAAATTCTACGAAACAACGCTCGGGGCGCTCGGGCTCACGCGCGTCGTCACGCGACCGCGGACGATCGGCTTTGGCAAGGCCTATCCCGAATTCTGGATCAATCTGCGCGAGGGCATGCCGCACGTCACGCCGGAGAGCGGCGTGCATATCTGCCTCCGGGCCAGGACGACCGCCGAGGTCGATGCATTTCACGCTGCAGCGCTGTCCGCCGCCGGCGCGTCCGACGGCGCGCCGGGTATCCGCCCGCACGATCGTGTGCGTTATTACGCAGCCTTCGTCGTCGACCCCGATGGCAACCGGATCGAGGCGGTGACGTTTCCTGCGGACTAAAGCTTGCGCGCGACTTCCGGGGCAAGCTGCTTTTCTGCGTCAGCGAGCTGTGCCACGGCGGCCTTCAGCTTCGGCAAGATCTCCTCGATGCGATCGGCCTTGAGGATGTCGACCGAGAGGCCGGCGCGGATGAACTCGGTCTGGCGCATGTGCGACAGCAGCGAGAACAGCGGCTCCCAGAAATTGTCGATATTGGCGAGCAGCACCGGCTTGGCGTGACGGCCGAGCTGTTTCCAGGTCAGCTGCTCCACCAGTTCCTCCAGCGTGCCGACGCCACCCGGCAGCGCCACGAAGGCGTCGGAGCGCTCGAACATCAGCCGCTTGCGCTCGTGCATGTCTGGAGTGACGATCATCTCCTGCACGCGGGTCAGCGCGTTCTCGCGCTTCCGGAGGAATTCGGGAATGATGCCGGTGACGGTGCCGCCGTGATCGAGCACGGAGGTCGCGACCGAACCCATCAGGCCGAGCGAGCCGCCGCCATAGACGAGGCGGATGTTGTTCTCGGCGAGCGCCTTGCCGAACGCCTTGGCGCCTTCGGTGAAACGGGGATTGGTTCCTGGGCCGGAGCCGCAATAGACACAGACGGTTTTGATCGTGCTCATTGGTGCCATGATGCATTGCAGCGAAGAGGCGTCAAGCCCAATCGGTGATTCGGGACTTCCGGAAATCTACCGGTAAACGGCGGCGAACAATCGAAGATTCGCCATCTGGCGGGGTGCATGGGCATCGGTAAGGCTCTATATGACAAACGAAAATCCTTAATGGCAACACAGCCCGCATCCGACGGGCTTTTCAGGCTTCTTGATGGACCAAGTTCAATCGCCCGCCGGCCCCAACGTTCCTGATCCCGCCGGGGGGCCGCTGGAGCGGGCCACGCTGATGGGCACGCTGGCGCATCTGTGGCCCTATATCTGGCCGGGCGACCGTTTCGACCTGAAGATGCGCGTGGTCTGGTCGATGGTGCTGCTGCTCGCCGCCAAGCTGATCACGCTGACGGTTCCTTTCAGCTTCAAATGGGCGACCGACGCGCTGACCGGCGCCAACACCGCGCCGGTCCAGGCCGACAATTGGCACCTCTGGGTGATCGCCTCGCCGCTGCTGCTGACCGCCAGCTACGGCGTGATGCGCATCGTGATGGCAGTGCTGACGCAATGGCGCGACGGCATTTTCGCGCGCGTTGCCATGCATGCGGTGCGCAAGCTCGCCACCATCACCTTCATCCACATGCACGAGCTGTCGCTGCGTTTCCACCTGGAGCGCAAGACCGGCGGCCTGACGCGCGTGCTCGAGCGCGGCCGCGAGGGCATCGAGGTCATCGTGCGCATGGTGATCCTGCAGCTGATCCCGACCATCGTCGAGGTCTCGCTGCTGATGGCGGTGCTGCTGTGGCAGTTCGATTGGCGCTACGTGCTCGCGACCCTCGTCACTGTCGCGGTCTACATGTACTACACCTACATCGCGACCGAGTGGCGGATCGGCATCCGCCGCAAGATGAACGATGCCGACACCGAGGCGAACACCAAGGCGATCGACTCGCTGCTCAACTACGAGACCGTCAAATATTTCAGCGCCGAGACCCGCGAGTCGCAGCGCTACGACCGATCGGTCGCGCGTTACGAGGAGTCGAGCGTCCAGGCTTACACTTCGCTTGCCGTGCTCAACACCGGGCAGGCCGTGATTTTCACGCTGGGGCTGACCGCGACCATGCTGATGTGCGCGATCGGCGTGCGCAACGGCACCAATACGGTCGGCGATTTCGTGCTGGTCAACGCCATGATGATCCAGCTCTACCAGCCCTTGAACTTCATGGGCATGGTCTATCGCGAGATCAAGCAGGCGATCATCGACATCGAGAAGATGTTCAACGTGCTGGGGCGCGAGGCCGAGATCAAGGACGCGCCGGGCGCGAAGCCGCTGGTGGTCTCCGCGGGCAATGTGCGTTTCGAGGACGTGCGCTTTGCCTATGAGCCGTCCCGCCCGATCCTCAAGGGCATCAGCTTCGAGGTGCCGGCCGGCAAGACGGTCGCGATCGTCGGCCCGTCAGGTGCGGGCAAGTCGACCATCTCACGCCTTTTGTTTCGCCTCTATGACATCTCCGGCGGCAAGATCCTGATCGACGGCCAGGACATTCGCGAAGTCACGCAGGCGAGCTTGCGCGCGTCCATCGGCATGGTGCCTCAGGACACCGTGCTGTTCAACGACACCATCCGCTACAACATCCGCTATGGTCGCTGGGACGCCAGCGATGCCGAGGTCGAGCAGGCGGCACAGCTGGCGCAGATCGATCGTTTCATCCGCATGGCGCCGAAAGGCTACGAGACCCAGGTCGGCGAGCGTGGCCTGAAACTGTCCGGTGGCGAAAAACAACGAGTCGCGATCGCGCGCACCGTGTTGAAGGCGCCGCCGATCCTGGTGCTGGACGAGGCGACTTCCGCGCTGGACACCCACACCGAGCACGAGATCCAGGGCGCGCTCGAGCGCGTGGCGAAGAACCGCACTTCGCTGGTGATCGCCCATCGGCTCTCGACCATCGTCGGCGCCGACGAGATCATCGTGCTGGACCAGGGCCGCATCGCCGAGCGCGGCACCCACGCAAAACTGCTCGCGGAGGGGGGACTTTACGCCAGCATGTGGAACAGGCAGCGCGAGGCCGAGGCGGCGCGCGAGAAACTGGCCAGGATGGCCGATTCCGGCGAGGCGCCCAATCGGGAGCCACCGCCGGTTGCGGATGTCCTCACGGCGCCTGCGGCGGCGGAGTGACCTTGTCTCCGGTCCCAACTCTGGCCTAAACAACACCACCGCGCGGGACGACCTGCGCCATCAACCCTGAGCGGCAGATAGCGATGTCCATTCTCGATTCGATCCAGCGTCAGATCCCGCCGATCCACAAGGAGGGTTATCCCTTCATCGGCGGCTTTGCGCTGGCAAGCCTGGTCCTGTTCTGGCTTTGGTCGCCGTTGGGTTGGATCGGCACCATCCTGACCGTGTGGTGCGCGCTGTTCTTCCGCGACCCCGTGCGCGTGACCCCGGTGCGCGAGGGGCTCGTGGTGTCGCCGGCCGACGGCCGCGTCTCGATGATCACCATGGCGCTGCCGCCGGCCGAACTCGGGCTCGGCGACCGGCCGCTGCCGCGCATCTCGGTGTTCATGAGTGTGTTCAACTGCCATGTGAACCGCAGCCCGATCGCGGGCAGGGTGGACCGTATCGCCTACCGCCCCGGCCTGTTCATCAATGCCGAGCTGGACAAGGCGAGCGAGGACAATGAGCGCAACTCGCTGGTGATCACGACGCCGACGGCGCGGATCGGCGTGATCCAGATCGCCGGGCTCGTCGCCAAGCGCATCGTCTGCTTCGTCAAGGAGGGGCAGGCGATCGGCGCCGGCGAGCGCTTCGGCCTGATCCGCTTCGGCTCGCGGCTCGACGTTTATCTGCCGCTGGGCACCAAGGCGCTGGTCTCGGAAGGGCAGACCGCGATCGCCGGTGAGACGATTCTGGCCGATCTCGCCGGAGACGACCCGAGTCGCGCTTACTGCTCCAATTAACCAATAAGTCGGCCCGAGGGGCCTTCCGCCGCAATGGCGGAGGGGAACGCGGCTTGCTATATCTCGCCCCAAGGTGAGGACGAGCCATGACGCCCTACGACTCTAGAGATCCAGACGTGCGCCGCCGGCGGTTCCGCCCCATCCCGGTGCGGATGCTGGTGCCCAACGTCATCACTCTGCTGGCGATTTGCGCCGGCCTGACCTCGATCCGGCTCTCGATCGAGGGGCGGATGTCGCTCGCGGTCTACGCCATCGTGTTCGCGGCGGCACTCGACGGCATCGACGGCCGTATCGCGCGCATGATCAAGGGGCAGTCGAAGTTCGGCGCCGAGCTCGACAGCCTCGCCGACTTCGTCAATTTCGGCGTGGCGCCCGGCCTGATGCTGTATTTCTGGCAGCTGCACGAGCTCGGCAATGCCGGATGGATTGCCGCCATGGTATTCGCGATCTCCGGTGGCCTTCGCCTGGCGCGCTTCAATGCCACCATGGACGATCCCAACAAGCCGGCCTTCGCCGCCAATTTCTTCACCGGCGTGCCGGCGCCGGCCGGCGCGATCACGGTGCTGCTGCCGATCTATGTCGCGTTTCTCGAGCTCGGCCGGCTGCCTGCGGCGGTGACGGCTGCGTATACGCTGCTGATCGCCTTCCTGATGGTGTCGCGCCTGCCGGTGTTCTCCGGCAAGACCAAGCGCATGCGCGTGCCGCCCGAACTGGTGCTGCCTGCGTTCGTTGCGGTGATCGTCTTCATCGCGATCCTGATCGCCTATCCCTGGCACGTGCTGTCGATCGGCACGGTGCTGTATCTGCTCGCTTTGCCGCTCGGCTACAAATCCTATCGCGACCAGGCGCGCGCGTTGGAAACCACCGCGCCGGCGGGAGGCGAGGTCTCGTCGCCGCCGTCGGCACCGACGCTGACAAACCTGTCGGAGCCGCCGCGGGACGATGACCGGCCCGACCGGCTGCACTGAACGGCAAGGCACCAAGCAGCGAGGCACTGAGCCCAAGCCACTTAAGCAGCAAGACTTGGATATCTGCCATGAGGCGCCCTGAGTTGGGTTGAGGCCCGATCTCGGCTATATCGCCCGGTGCAGGCGGCACCGCGCCAACAGCGGCCGCCAATCTGGGAGAGAACGCCGTGACGAATAACGCGACCGGGCCGCTGCCCGCTTCCGTCCTCGAAGCGCTGGGCCGCTACGACACCCCGACGATCTGCAATGCCATGGAGATCGTGGCGCCCGAGCGCCGGCTGATCGGCTACACCACCAAGCCGCTGGTCTGCCCATTTCCCGATCTGCCCCCGATCGTCGGCTACGCCCGCACGGTCGCGATCCGCTCGGTGCTGAAAAATTCGCTGCCGCCGGAAGAGCAGTCCAAGCGTCGCATCGAATATTACGAATATGTCGGGACCGGCCACGGTCCGCGCATCTCGGTGATCCAGGACATCGACGGTCCCGACGTCGGCTACGGAGCGTTCTGGGGCGAGGTGCAGAGCAACGTGCACAAGGCGCTCGGCTGCCTCGGCGTCATCACCGACGGTTCGATCCGCGACATCCCGCAATGGGCACCGGGTTTCCAGGCGCTGGCCGGCTCGATCGGCCCGTCGCATGCATGGGTGCATGCCGAGAGCTTTGGCGGTGAGGTGCGTGTTGCCGGCATGACCGTGAAGTCGGACGATTTGATCCACGCCGACCAGCACGGCGCCATCGTGATTCCGCAGGATATCGCCGCAAAGCTGCCCGACGCCGCCGAGCTCTGCGGCCGCCGCGAGACGCCGATCCTCGAGATCGCCCGCAGCCCCGACTTCTCGCTGGAGAAGTTGAAGGCCGCACTGAAGCGCTCGGCGGAGATTCACTAACGGCGGGACTGGAACGATCTACGGCTGCGACGCCGCTCACGGGTTGCCCTGTCCCATCAGGAACAGGGCAGTTCGGTCCGGCTCGCCAAACATCGCGGCAGCGCAGCCGACGGTTTCGCGCGCGCACGGCCTTGAGTGATGGGGTGCGCGCGATGCCGTATGGTTAGCAAAAGATTGAAATGCCTGTCGGCACTCGGCAAAAGCCGGCGCCTTTCAGCGCGCTGCGGCCGCCAGGCGCGCCGGCTCAACTTAACCTTTACGCGTCTTTAATCGCGGCTCACTAGGGTTCCGATGCGGTTCGGGGTTGGGCCGCGCCATCGGCCAGGACGGCCGTTGTTGCGTTCGCGTTGGAGTCTCCCATGGATATCATGACGAGCATCGGGCTCGTGGCGGGCATTGTCGTCATCGCGACGATGATGCTGCTGGGCGGCGATCTCCACATGTTCATTTCCGAGCATGCGATGATCATCATCTTCGGCGGCTCGACCGCTGCGACCATGATCCGCTTTCCGCTCTCGACGCTGATCCACGGCCTGCCGCTCGGCGCCAAGTTTGCCTTCACGATGAGCCGTCTGTCGGCGCATGATCTGGTCGACGAGCTCGCCCGTATCGCCGAGATCGCCCGCAAGCAGGGCCCGGTGGGTTTGGAGAAGGTCGAGACCGACGAGCCGTTCCTCGCCAAAGGCATCCGCTACGTCGCCGACGGCTACGACCTCGATTTCATTCGCGACAATCTCGAGCGCGACCGCGACAATTTCCTGATGCATCTGGACGAAGGCAGCAAGATCTACCGCGCCATCGGCGACTGCGCGCCCGCCTTCGGCATGGTCGGCACGCTGATCGGCATGGTGCAGATGTTCGCAAACATGACCGACCCGTCAAAGCTCGGCCCGTTCATGGCGACCGCGCTGCTCGCCACTCTCTACGGCGCGCTGGTCGCCAACCTGTTCTGTATCCCGATCGCCGACAAGCTGCATGGCAAGCTCCTGGACGAAGAGACCAACCGCACGCTGATCATCGACGGCATCCTGATGATCCGCGATTCCAAGAGCCCGACGCTGGTCCGGGAAATGCTGCTGGCCTATCTGCCCGAGAAGCACCGCCACGCCGAAGGCGAGCCGGTGCCGGCCTGAGGCCGCGCGTCGGGGTTTGAGATATGGCCAAGAAGAAGCGAGGCGATTCACACGGAGGCGGTCACGGCTGGTTCGTGACCTTCGCCGACCTGATGGGCCTGATGATGAGCTTCTTCGTGATGCTCGTCGCGTTCTCGACCCAGGATGCCAACAAGCTGAAGGTCGTCGCAGGCTCCATGCGCGACGCCTTCGGTGTCCAGACCGAAGCGCGCTATTCCGGCATCGTCGAGTCCGACGGCCTGCCCACCCGTCCACGGCTGAAGAACGTCGATCACATTCAGCCCGAGGACTCCTCCAACACGCCGACGCCGGACCAGGAGGATCGTGACCGCACGTCGGGCGCGAAGATCAAGGTCGACCGCAATTTTGCGCTGGCGGCGGCCTCGCTGCGCCAGGCGTTGCAGGACATGCCGGAACTGACCGAGATGTCCAAGCACATCATGTTCGAGGAGACCAAGCAGGGCCTCAACCTCGAGATCGTGGACCAGGACGGCCGCTCGATGTTCGCCGACGGCTCCAAGGTGCCCTATGACCGCACCCGCCGCCTGATCGAGAAGCTCGCTGTCCCGCTCAAGGCGACGCCGCTGCGCGTCTCCATCGCCGGCCACACCGCGGCTGGATTCGTGCCGACCCGCAGCGACTACGGCGCCTTCGACCTGTCGGCCGACCGCGCCAATGCCGTGCGTCAGATTCTCGAACGCGAGGGCCTGCCGGGCGCCCATGTCTTTGCCGTCTCCGGCAAGGCGGACACCCAGCCGCTGTTTCCGGACGATCCCTCGCTCGCGGCCAACCGGCGGGTGACCATCACCCTGATGCGCGAAGATCCGCCGCTGCCGCCGAATCTGAAGCCGTAGGGCGCATTCGAGCGGAGTGGACCCCGTTTCGTGCGAAGAAAGTACGACAAAACAAGGATGTAGAGCCAATCCCCCTTCAGTCGGGGACGGAAAGTCTCAGGGCTCTTGTGCCACCATCTTACCTGAGGCATGTCGTCGCGTGGGCGGCGACCGTTGCTGTGCCGTCACAGCATCCGCCCCGGCGCCTGCTATGGTGATGTGCCAATTGACAGGCGCGCCGGAACCGTCAAAAGGCGCCGGATCAATTCTCGGGCAGAAGCGTTCCAGTTTCATATGACGGCGAGCATCACATCGACCGAAGCTCCGGACGGGCCGGTCACCTCGGGTTTCTGGGGCCTGACGCTCGGGAGCATCGGCGTTGTCTTCGGCGACATCGGCACCTCGCCGCTCTACGCATTCCACGAGGCCGTCAGGGGCGCGGCCCACGGTCAGCCGGTCTCGCGGGTCATGGTGCTCGGCGTGCTCTCGCTGATCCTCTGGGCGCTGCTGATCGTCGTCACCGCCAAATACGTGCTGCTGCTGCTGCGCGCCGACAACAACGGGGAGGGCGGCACGCTTTCCCTCATGGCGCTCGGCCAGCGCGCGCTCGGGCGGCGGAGCTGGTTCCTGATGGCGCTGGGCGTCGTCGGCGCCTCCATGTTCATCGGCGATTCCATGATCACGCCGGCGATCTCGGTGCTGTCGGCGGTCGAGGGTCTGAAGCTCGCAACGCCCGCCTTCGAGCACTATGTCGTTCCCCTGACCGTTCTCATCCTGGCGCTGCTGTTCGCGGTCCAGAGCAAGGGGACGGCGCTGGTCGCCTCGGCCTTCGGGCCGGTGATGGTCGTCTGGTTCACCGTTCTTGCCGTGTTGGGCGCCATTCACATCGCCGACGATCCGTCGGTGCTGGCAGCGATCAATCCCTATTACGCGCTGCAATTCCTGCTGTCGCACGGCACGATCGGCCTGGTGACGCTGGGCGCGGTGTTCCTCGCGGTGACCGGCGGTGAGGCGCTCTACGCAGATCTGGGCCATTTCGGCCGCAAGCCGATCCAGTCGGCCTGGATGTTCTTCGTGCTGCCCTCGCTCCTGATCAATTATTTCGGGCAGGGCGCGCTGGTGCTGTCGGATCCCAGCGCGATCGAGCACTCTTTCTATCGCATGGTGCCCGAGCATTTCGTGCTGCCGCTGGTCGGGCTTGCGACCGCGGCGACCGTGATCGCGAGCCAGGCGGTGATCACAGGGGCCTATTCTCTGGTCTATCAGGCTGTGCAGCTCGGTCTCCTGCCGCGCTTCGAGGTGCGCTTCACCTCGGAAACTCATGCCGGCCAGATCTATCTGCCGCGTGTAAACCGGCTGCTCCTGATCGGTGTGATGCTGCTGGTGCTGTTGTTCCACACCCCCAGCAATCTGGCTTCGGCCTACGGCATTGCGGTTTCCACCACCATGGTTGCCGACGGCATCATGGGCTTCATCGTGATCTGGAAATTGTGGAACTGGCGCGCCGCGACGGCCGCAGCCGTGATCCTGCCCTTCGTCGTGGTCGACATCAGCTTCTTCAGCGCGAACCTTCTGAAGCTGCTGGAAGGCGCCTGGGTGCCGCTGCTGTTCGGCGTGATCATGGCCGGGACAATCTGGACCTGGCGGCGAGGGTCCGGGATCCTGATCCAGAAAACGCGACGTATCGAGGTGCCGCTGGACGATCTGATCCGGAGCCTGGAGAAGCGGCCGCCGCACATCGTCAAGGGCACCGCGGTCTTCCTGACCAGCGATCCCTCCTTCGTGCCGACCGCGCTGCTGCACAATCTCAAGCACAACAAGGTGCTGCATGAGCACAACGTGGTCCTGACCATCGAGACCGCGCATACGCCGCGGGTCGACCTGTCGGAGCGTTTCCGGATGGAGAAGATCAGCGACAAGTTCTTCAAGGTCCGCCTGCGCTTCGGCTACATGGAGCAGCCGAACGTGCCCAAGGCGCTTGCGATCGCGCGCAAGCAGGGCTGGCAGTTCGACATCATGTCGACCTCGTTCTTCGTGTCGCGGCGCTCGCTGAAGGCTTCGGCGCAGTCCGGCATGCCGCTCTGGCAGGACCATTTGTTCATCGCGCTGAGCCGGTCCGCCAACGACGCGACCGACTATTTCCAGATTCCCACCGGACGGGTGGTTGAAGTCGGAACCCAGGTCACCATCTAAACGGCGATTGGCAGAGATATGCGAAATTGCATGTCTAAGGCCCAAAATCGGGCTAGGCTATGCCGGCAGCGCAGGACTATAAGCCGCGCGCTCCTCCGCCGTTGTGCAGTGAAGCATTTTTAGAGGCCATCAGGCTCTCCCATGACAAGTGACGTAGCGATTTCCGCCCCGGAAACGGCGGCGGCCAATGGGCATGGCGATGCCCACACCACCGCCGGATTCGGTGCGCTGACACTCGGCAGCATCGGCGTCGTCTACGGTGACATCGGCACCAGCCCGCTCTACGCGTTCCGCGAGGCGGTGATGGCGGCTTCTGGCGCGGAGGGGTTGCCGACGCCGGCGGCGGTGCTCGGCGTGCTCTCCCTGATCCTGTGGGCGCTCATCGTCGTGGTGACGCTCAAATACGTCGTGATCCTGCTCCGCGCGGACAACAACGGCGAGGGCGGCACGCTGGCGCTGATGGCGCTGGCCCAGCGCGCAGTCGGCACCCGCGGAACAACCATCGTCATGCTCGGCATCATTTCCGGCGCCCTGTTCTACGGCGACGCCGTGATCACGCCGGCGCTCTCGGTGCTGTCGGCGATCGAAGGCATGAAGGACATCACGCTGCACTTCGAGCCCTACATCGTACCGCTGACCGTGATCATCCTGGTCGGTCTGTTTGCCGTGCAGTCCCGCGGCACCGCTCGCGTCGCCGCCTTCTTCGGCCCGATCATGTGCGTCTGGTTCGCGGTGATCGCGATCGCGGCGATCCACCCGATCATCCAGCAGCCGCAGGTGCTGTTGGCGCTGAACCCGCTCTACGCCGTGTCCTTCATGATCCACCACGGCATCATCGGCTTCGTGACGCTCGGCGCGGTGTTCCTGGCGGTCACCGGTGCCGAGGCGCTCTACGCCGACCTCGGCCATTTCGGCAAGCGGCCGATCCAGACCGCCTGGCTGTTCATCGTGCTGCCGTCGCTGGCATTGAACTATCTGGGGCAGGGTGCCCTCGTGCTCGGCGACCCCGGCGCGATCGTGAGCCCGTTCTTCCAGCTCTTTCCGCAAGGTTTTTTCCGCGGCTGCATGGTCGTGCTGGCGACCGCCGCAACTGTTATCGCGAGCCAGGCGGTCATCACCGGTGCCTATTCGCTGACGCGTCAGGCGATCCAGCTCGGTCTGTTGCCGCGCTTTGAAATTCGCCATACGTCCGAAGCCCATTCCGGCCAGATCTTCATCCCGCGCATCAACCAGCTCCTGCTGGTCGCGGTGGTCCTGCTGGTGCTCTTGTTCCGCTCCTCCAGCGCGCTGGCCTCGGCCTACGGCATCTCCGTTACCGGGACCATGGTGGTCACGGCGTTGATGGGCTTCGTGGTGATCTGGAAGGTCTGGCGGTGGTCGCCGTTCACGGCTGCCGCCCTGATCGCGCCGTTCCTGTTCCTCGACCTCACCTTCCTCGCCGCCAATCTGCTCAAGGTGTTCGAGGGCGGCTGGGTGCCGCTGGCGCTCGGCGCACTCATGATCATCCTGATGTACACGTGGCGGCGCGGCAGCCGGCTGCTGTTCGAGAAGTCGCGCAAGCTCGAATTCCCGCTCGCCGACCTCGTGGCCATGCTGGAGAAGCGGCCGCCGCAGCGCGTGCCCGGCACCGCCGTGTTCCTGACCAGCGATCCCCTCAGCGCCCCGACCGCCTTGATGCATAGTTTGAAGCACTACAAGGTGCTGCACGAGAAGAACGTCATTCTGACCATCGAAACCGCGCAGACCCCGCGCATCGATCCGGCCGAGCGGGTGAAGCTGGAGCAGATCTCGCCGACCTTCTCCAAGGTGACGCTGAAGTTCGGCTTCATGGAATCGCCCAACGTGCCGAAGGCGCTGGCGATCGCCCGCAAGCTCGGCTGGCAGTTCGACATCATGTCGACCTCGTTCTTCCTGTCGCGGAGGGCGCTCAAGCCGGCCGCCCATTCCGGCATGCCGCGCTGGCAGGACCGGTTGTTCATCTCGCTCAGCCGTTCCGCCAACGACGCCACCGACTATTTCCAGATCCCCTCCGGCCGCGTCGTCGAGGTCGGCACCCAGGTCACCATCTGAAGTGACGATCTGATCCTCCATTTGAAGGTCGCGCTTCAAGTCGCTGCGATTTAGCTTTAACTTGCGCAAGGCAGCTCAAGCCTTTGTAGCGCTTGATTTTCACCGGCCGAGAGGCGAGGTTGCCGGCCGCCGGGATCGCTCCGGCAGCGGCCCGCGACGTTGGAGGATGATGTGGCAAATCAAGTACAGGATCTGACCCCGGACGAGGTCTCCAACGGTGTCGCGGAAGGGCGCTACCTCCTCGTCGACGTCCGCGAGCCGAACGAGGTCGAGGCTGAGGCCTATCCCTACGGCGTGGTCGTGCCGCTCTCGACTTTCGATCCCAAAGCGATCCCCGATCCGGAGGGTAAGGAGGTCGTGTTCGCCTGCCGCTCGGGCAAGCGTTCGGTGACGGCCTCGCTGGCGGCGCAGGCCGCGGGCCTGCCTTACGACAAGCATCTGGCCGGCGGCATGCTGGGCTGGAAGGCGGCGGGTCTTCCCAGCAAGGTCGGCGGTTGACCCCGCCGATGTCCAAGAGCTCGTCCCTCAACAAGGTCTTCGCGGACCTTCCCGTCACCATCTTCGAGGCAATGTCCCAGGCGGCGCGCGACAATGCCGCCATCAATCTTGGCCAGGGCTTTCCCGACGATCCCGGGCCTGAGGACATCCGCCGCGCCGCGGCCGAGGCCTCGCTGAACGGCTACAACCAGTATCCGTCGATGATGGGTCTGCCGGAACTGCGCCAGGCGATCGCGACCCATTACGGCCACTGGCACGGCCTCGAGCTCGATCCGATGAGCGAGGTGATGGTGACCTCCGGCGGCACCGAGGCCCTGACCTCGGCCATCCTCGCCGTGGTCCAGCCCGGTGACGAGGTGGTGTGCTTCCAGCCGGTGTACGATTCCTACCTGCCGATCATCCGCCAGGCCGGCGGCATTCCGCGCCTGGTCCGGCTCGAGCCGCCGCACTGGCGGCTGAATGAGGACATGCTGAAAAGCGTCTTCAATTCAAAGACCAAGGCGGTGCTCTTCAACAATCCTCTGAATCCGTCCGCGGTGGTGTTTCCGCGCGAGGACCTCGAGCTGTTGGCGCGCTACTGCCAGGAGTTCGACGTCATCGCGATCTGCGACGAGGTCTGGGAGCACGTCACCTTCGACGAGCACAAGCATATCCCGCTGATCACCATCCCCGGCATGCGGGACCGCACCATCAAGGTCGGCTCGGCCGGCAAGATCTTCTCGCTGACGGGTTGGAAGATCGGCTTCGTCTGCGCCGCGCCGCCGTTGCTGCGCGTTGCCGCCAAGGTGCACCAGTTCCTGACCTTCACCACCGCGCCGAACCTCCAGGCCGCCGTTGCCTACGGCCTTGGCAAGCCGGACGAGTATTTCCTGTCGATGCGCAAGGACCTGGCGCGGAGCAGGGACCGCCTCGCCAAGGGACTGGAGAGCCTCGGCTTCCCGGTGCTGAAATCACAGGGCACCTACTTCCTCACCGTCGACCTGTCCCCGCTTGGGCTGAACGAGAGCGACACAGATTTCTGCTGGCGGATCGTGAAGGACTACAAGGTCGCGGCAATCCCGGTGTCGGCGTTCTACGAGCAGGACCCCGTGACCTCGGTGGTGCGCTTCTGCTTTGCCAAGAAGGACGAGACGCTCGACACCGCGCTGGAGCGGCTGTCGGACGCGGTGCGCGGGCGCAAGAGGTAGGGGAGATGACGAACGTCAGCCGCTTTGGTTTTGGCCTCGCGATCGCCACCGCGCTGACGTTGCTCTCCGCCCCCGCAGGGGCCGAGGAGCGCGTCGTCAACTTCTACAACTGGTCGAACTACGTGGCGCCCGACGTCCTCGAGGCCTTCACCAGGGAGACCGGCATCAAGGTGGTCTACGACACTTTTGACGCCAACGAGACCCTGGAGACGCGCCTGATGGCCGGCAAGTCCGGCTATGACGTCGTGGTGCCCACCGCCTATTTCCTCCAGCGCCAGATCAAGGCCAACATCTTCCAGAAGCTCGACAAGTCGAAGCTGCCGAACCTGGCCAATGCCTGGCCGGTGGTGACCGAACGTCTCGCGATCTACGACCCCGGCAATGTCTACGCCGCCAATTACATGTGGGGCACGACGGGCATCGGCTACAACGTCGCCAAGCTGAAGCAGATTCTCGGAGCGGATGCGAAGATCGAGAGCTGGGACATCGTGTTCAAGCCGGAGAACCTCGCGAAATTCAAAGACTGCGGCGTCCACATGCTGGATTCCGCCGACGACATCTTTCCGGCGGCGTTGAATTATCTCGGGCTCGATCCGAACTCGACCAAGCAGGCCGACCTCGACAAGGCCGCCGATGTCGTCGCCAAGGTGCGGCCCTCCGTGCGCAAGTTTCATTCGTCCGAATATCTAAGCGCGCTTGCCACCGGCGAGATCTGCTTCGTGGTCGGCTGGTCCGGCGACATCATGCAGGCCCGCGCCCGCGCTGCCGAAGCCAAAAGCGGCATCGAGATCGGCTACGCCATCCCGAAGGAGGGCGCGCAGATGTTCTTCGACAATCTCGCAATCCCGGCGGATGCGAGGAACGTCAAGGAAGCCTACGAGCTGATCAACTATCTCTACCGTCCGGACGTGGCCGCCAAGAACACGGACTTCCTGTCCTACGCCAACGGCAACCTCGCCAGCCAGAAGCTGGTCGACCCGAAGATCCTGAACGACAAGAATATCTATCCGGACGAGGCGACGCTCGCAAAATTGTTCGTCATCACGGCGCGCGATCCGGCGACCCAGCGGGTTATCAACCGGCTGTGGACGAAGGTGAAGACGGGAAGGTAATCGCGCCGGTCATTGCGAGGAGCGAAGCGACGAAGTAATCCAGAATCTGTCCGCAGAGGGATTCTACGGCGGACAAGTCGCTCGCAATGACGGAACAAGATCACCGCCACCTGCGGTGCAGCCACAGCCACTGCTCGGGATGCTCGCGGACCCAGCCTTCCACTACGCTCGTGATCGCCTGCGTGGTGCCCTGGATGTCGATCTTGCCGTCGGCGTCGCGCACCGGCTGGACCTCTTCGGTGATCTCGGCGGTGAAGCGGCCGCCGGGCAGGCGGATGACGCGAACGCCGTGGATCGGGCATTCGACCTGCCGCAACAGGCGCGCCAGCATCGGATTGGCGCGGGTCTTGCGGCCGAAGAAGGTGACCTCGACGCCGCCGGTCAGATACTGGTCGATCAGCATCGCGACGTGCTTGCCGTCCTTGAGCGCCTGCGCGAGCCGCAGCGGCGCGTCGCGCCCCGCCGGGATCAGCGTACCCATGTTGACCTGGCGCATCTCCTGGATGATGCGGTCGGCGGAGGCGATATTCGGGCGGCGGTAGAGGATCGCCGCATCGAGCCCGTGTGCGACGGCGGCGAGCGCCGGCAATTCCCAATTGGCCAGATGCGCGGCGAAGATCAACGCCGGCTTGCCGTCGTCGCGGATGCCGTCGAACAGCTCGATGCTGCGCCTGGGCAATTCGATTCGACTGTTTTCCGGATGATCGCGGTCGTAATCCCAGACGTGGTCCATGTGGGCGAATTCGGCGCCGACGCGACCGAGATTGTCCCAGACGCCCATCAGGATGGATTCGATTTCCTCGGGCGACTTGTCCGGAAACGCCGCGGTGAGATTGGCGCGGCCGATGCGGTGCTCGCGCAGGCGCGGGCCGATCAGTTTGGTGACGCGTGCGAAAAAGTCCGAGGTCTTGGCCGGATCGAAATATCGCGTGGTGCGCAACATGCCGACGGTGGCAGCGCCGATCAGGCCTCCACCGATCGACTTGGCCGTCTCCCGCGCGCGGGCCTTCGTCCTCGCAGGAAGCAGCGCCATGCGTCCGGTCAGGCCGGTTCGCGGGTCAGGATCAGCGAGGCGTTCTGGCCGCCGAAGCCGAACGAGTTCGACATCACTGCGGTGACGCGGGCATCGCGTGCCTTGTTGCCGACGACGTCGAACAGGATCGTGGGATCCGGATTGTCGTAGTTGATCGTCGGCGGGATGCGCTGATGCTCCAGCGTCAGCAGCGAGAAGATCGCCTCGACCGCGCCGGCGGCCGAGATGGTGTGGCCGACCATCGACTTGTTGGAGGTGACCGGGATCTTCGAGACGAGATCGCCGAATACGGCCGACGTCGTATTGTATTCCATCTTGTCGTTCTCGGGCGTCGCGGTGCCGTGCGCGTTGATGTGGTCGATCTGGTCCGGCGTCATGCCGGCATCGGCCAGCGTTTTGTTCATGCAGCCGATGATCGGCTTGCCGTCGGGCGAGGAGCGGGTGCGATGGAAGGAATCGGTGAGCTCGCCGCAGCCGGCGATCACGCCGAGGATTTTTGCGCCGCGCGCGGTGGCGGCTTCATAGCTTTCGAGCACCAGCGCACCGGCGCCTTCGGCCATGACAAAACCGTCGCGGTTCTTGGAGAAGGGACGGGAGGCCGCCTGCGGCGGGTCGTTCTGGGTCGACAGCGCCGAGAGCAGCGAGAAGCGCACCAGCGCCTCCGGGTTCACGGTGCCGTCGGTCGCCACGCACAGCGCGGCATCGGTCTCGCCGCGGCGGATCGCCTCGACGCCGAGCTGGATCGAGGTCGCGCCCGAAGCGCAGGCCGTCGACAACGAGATCGGCGAACCCTTGGTGCCGAAGGTCTCCGCGAGGTAGGCCGCGACCGAACCGAACATGAAGCGGTGGTGATAGGCGCTGTACTTGCCGCCGCCGGAGATGCGCAGCAGATCGTCGTAATTGAAGTCGGGCTTACCGACGGCGCGGCCGAGCTCGCGGCGCTGCGGCCATTCGACCTCGACAGGTGCGACCGCAAGGAAGAGAGGACCCGGGAAATCCGCCTTGGCGCCGATGCCGGCCTGGTCCAGCGCCTCCTGCGTCACCAGTTCGGCCATCCGCTCGGACAGGCCGGTGGAGGAGAACGGATCGACGCTGACAAAATCCACCGTGCCGGCCATCGTGGTTTTCAGGCCGTCGACCGGAAAGCGCGTGATGGTGCGGATGCCGGATTCGCCGGCGACGAGCTTCGCCCAATTGTCGGTCTTGCCGTTGCCGAGCGAGGTCATGATTCCCATGCCGGTGACGACGACGACGGGACGCCCGAGTTTGTCGCGTGGTGCAGTCATGTCGATCCCCGCTTGAGCTGGAGCATGATCCGAAAAAGCGTGACGCGGTTTTTCGAGAAGATCATGCCCAAACAATAACCTGCCGAAGCGCAACGCGCTTTAGCTTACTGCCTCGACCAGCGCCATGCCTTCGCCGCGCCAGTGTCCGGCCCCCACCACCACAATCTGGGTGGGCGCTCCCTGCATTTCAATCTCGGTGCCCGTGGAATCGTTCGGCGGAAACAGCGCGCCGCGCGAGATCGACAGTGCGGCGAGTGCGATGCCGAGCGGGAATTGCGTCTCCATGGTGTGGCCGAACATCGTACCGGTCGAGCGCACCGGGAACTCGGCGTGGCCCTTCAGGAAGCCGCGCTCTTCCGATGTCGCCGGCTCCGCGCCGGTCGCACCGGATATGATCGCGCCCTTGCCGTCGCGCTTCGGCAACTTCGCCCAAAGCTTCTCCAGCGTCGCGGCCATGTCGCCGGGGGTCTTGCGGCGGGCAAGGTCGGCAACGACGCTCGACAGCTTCGCGAATGGCTTTGCGCCGCGCGCTTCCGCATGCGCCTTCGATTCCAGCACCAGGAACGCGCCAGCCGAGCCGAGCGCGAAGCCGGCGTGGTCCTTGCGCGCCCACACGGGTGCGAACTTGTCCTTGAGATTGAAGTCGCCGAATTCGTACAGGACCATCAGGTCCTTGCGCTCGCCATTGTGCGAGCCGCCGATCAACGCGATGTCGCTCTCGCCGGAGGCGATGCGCGACAATGCTATGCGGGCGGCATCGGCGCCGGCAACCTCTTCACCCATGAAAGTGCGCGAGGTGCCGCCGATGCCGTGCACGATGGCGATGTTGCCGGCGAGCAGGTTGGAGAGCTGGGCCAGGAAAAGCGTCGGCCTGAGATCGCTCATCAGCCGCTCGTTGAGGAAACCGGGCGCGTTGGCGCCCTTGGCCTCGGCCGTGAGCACGCCGGTGTCGACGTTGAGATCGCGCTCGCCGCCGCCGGCGGCGACCACCATGTCGATCTTCGACAGGATGTCCTTGTTGCCCTTGATCCCGGCGGAGTCGAGCGCAAGCCCGGCCGCATAAGTGCCGATGCGCTGCCAGGCTTCCATCTGGCGCTGGTCGCCCTTCTTCGGAATCTGGCTGTCGAAGGTAACAGGCATCAGGGGGTGCACGATGTAGGGCGCAAACCCCTTCTCGTCGACATTGATGCGCTTCTCCTGAAGCGCGGCCCAGTTGGCGTCCAGGCCCTCTCCGAGCGAGGTGGCCAGGCCAATGCCGGTGATCCAGACTTCCGTCTGGGCGGGCTTCGAAGCAGTCTCGGTCATGGCGATACGGCCTGTTGCGGAAAGCCGACGCGTTTGGCGACCGCGTCCATGTGAGCGCGCATATCCGCATGGGGAAAGGGAATCTGCGTGAAGGTCAGCGTCGAATTCGCGCGCAGCTTGCCGCCGACCTTGATCTTGGCTTCGGTCACGGCGTAGCCCGAGCCCTGATGGGCCAGGCTCGCCTCGATGCTCATGAGATCGCCGGGGAAGACCGAGCCGCGGACCTTGGCCTCCTTGACGGCAGCCAGGATCGGCATGCGCTCGAATTTGAGCACGCCAAGCTGAAGCCAGCCGGAGGCCTGCGCCATCGATTCGATCAGGAGCACGCCGGGCATCAGGGGATAGCCCGGGAAGTGCCCCTCGAAGATGGTGCTCTCCATTGGGACCTGAGCCTCGACGACAATCGTCTTCGCGTCGACGTTGAGGTCGACGACGCGATCTATCATGTGGAAGTATTCGAGTTGCATGACCGCGCCCTTAGGCGCTCGCGCCCTTGGCCGCAACCAGTTCGTCGATGCGGGCGCACAGGTTTTTCAGCACAAAATACTGCTCGGTGGTCGCTTTGCCGTCGTTGACCTCCTGGGTCCACTTTTCCAGCGGCAGCTTGATACCGAACTGCTTGTCGATCGCGAACGCGATGTCCAGGAAATCGAGGCTGTCGATGCCGAGGTCATCGATGGCATGGCTATCCGGCGTGATCGTGTCGCGCGGGATGTCGCAGGTTTCAGCGATGATCGTAGCGACCTGATCGAATGTGGAGGACATCACTAAGCCTTTGATAGATTGCGGATATTTTTCAGATTGTCCAGAGTGGAACGGTGGGTGGGCATCGCGCCCCGATGACGCCCTCAACCCCCCTCTGGCCGGGTCGAGAGCCCGTATATCGGAGCGTCGCCCTGAGTTCAATGGAGCCGGCGGGTGTGGGGACAGGACTAGGGACGCCCCGGCTGAGCCGTTTCCGCCGAAGGACCGTCGGCGCGCCTCGCCAGACGTCTTCCTTAGATGTGCGGCGTCGTGATCTTGACGCAGTCACGGCGGCCCATCAGCACGCAATCCTGGGTCCGGCGCAGGTCGGCGATGCTCACCGCGAGCCAGATCCCGATCGCGGTCAGTGCGATGGTGAAGGCCAGCGCCGCGACGTTGGCGAGCATGCGATGGCGGAAATCGTCCGGTTCAGTGCGGGGCTGCTCGTAGCGCGACAGGTCGAGCGGCTCGGGCGCGACGCGCAATTGCTGCACGCTAGCGTTGCCGCGGTAGCCCGTCGGGGAAGGCGAGGTGCGCGGCCTGAACTGGAGCACCCGGTGCTCATCATCCGAGCTTATGGGCCGCCGGTTTGTCATGGTGCAGAGATCACTCCGAAGCAGCGATTTTAGATAGCATACGTGGTGAACGCGTTGCAGAAAATCTTCTCAACGCGCACGTGCATTGCGCGTTCGCACTATCCTGCAGGGCTGCGAACGTATGACCGCGGAACCGCGGTCGTGCCGGGCATGCAGAAGGGTGCGATGCAATAATCTCCGCCGGGCCTAATGCGTTTTGCCGACGCGATGCCCATGGCATAGTCGAGGGAACCTGACCACGCAGCTGCAACCATGTTAAGGGCCTTTCGACCATGACCAATACGCGCGAACCGAGAGTGCATCCGGTGTCGATCCTGTCGCTGCGGCCGACGCAGATGACGGTCGGGATGCGCGAGGTCAAGGAGAAGCGCAAGCGCTGGCGCGAGCACGACAAGAAGAAGCAGGCCGATCTGCTCGGCAAGCATATGATCCCCGTCGTGCATGGCCCCGACGAGCGCTATTACGTGATCGACCATCATCATCTCGGTCGCGCGCTGCACGACGAGGGCGTCAAGGAGGTGCTGGTCACCATCGTCGGCGACCTCAGGATGGTCGAACGCGAAGCGTTCTGGGGCGTGATGGACAACAAGCGCTGGGTCTACCCCTACGACGCCAAGGGCGAACGGCGACCGTTCCGCGATTTGCCCAAATCCGTCGTCGATCTCAAGGACGATCCTTTCCGGAGCCTTGCCGGCGAGCTGCGCCGCATGGGCGGCTTCGCCAAGGACATAACCCCCTTCTCCGAATTCCTGTGGGCCGATTATCTGCGCCGAAAGCTGTCGCGCAAGGCCGTGGATGCCAATTTCGACAAGGCGCTCGAGAAGGCGATGTCCTCAGCCAAGAGCAAGGACGCGATCTATCTGCCCGGCTGGTGCGGTCCGGCTGACGATGATTAGGCGCAACGCTCGCGTCGGTCCGGCATGCGGCCCCGCAAAGCGGGCCTGATCACAGCCTCTTGAGCGAAACCATCTTCCGTCCGCGCGAAGCCGTGCTGAAACAAAGCCGTGCCATCTGTTTGAGTCGTCGAGCTCTCATAGGAGGCCGAAATGCGCCGTCTGGTTTTCGCCGTTGCCCTGCTCGTGGTCGCTTCAGCCGGGATATCGGCATCGTTTGCCGCAGTTCACCATGCCAAGACATTGACGTTCTCCGAGCGCTTTGCCCCGGCGCTCGAGTTGATGGCGAAGCGCTAGGACAGATTCACGCCGGTTCAACCAACGGCGTCGCGATCGATTTTGCGCAGCCGCACAAAGGCGGCCCAGGCTCGCGGATAATCCTTGTCCGTGGGATCGATCGTAAGTAGCGCGCGGCATGCCTCCTTGATCTCCTCAGGCGAAGGACGCTTGGCCGGAACGCCGGATGATTTGGCTTGCTCCCAGCGAGCCTCGATATCTGTTGCGAAAGCCAGGGCCTCGGCGCTCGTCCGCTTCTGCGCCGATTTCACCAGCGGATGGTCCGAGGGGAAATTCGGCCATGCGGCCGGAGGCTGATCGACACGCCACGTCAGTTCATCTGCTTGTCGCGCCTCCACGCCCGAACTTGAATGCTGGGCTGCTGGTGCCCATCCAGCCCCTGCTGAGGCTGCCGAACCCGACGTGCCGGCCGATCTCCGCGCGTCCGCCGAACCTGGCGCGACTGCCGCTGTCTGTCCGGCCAGCTGGCCAAGCTGTTGTTCCATCGTTCCGCCGTTGGACTTGGGGATCATTTTTTCGACGGTCTTGATCATCGACAGCGCGCCTGGCGATATCAGTGAGTTCTGGTCGGCAATCTTGTCGTCGGCCGCGCCTGGGCAGGGCTTGTAAGCAGAGCGCTGCGACGTCATCCGGCCGTCGTCGTCGACACGGGCAAAATCGATCGCGACGGTGTAAACGAACGCGGCCTCGACATACTGCCTCTCTTTATCCATCGCTTTTACGGAGCCGCATACGTATCTTGCCTGGTCTGCATCGATCGTTCGCAGGCCGTTGAAGTGAGCTGAATTCGGCGCAACGAGGACGCGCAAGACGGCAGCCCGCGCCTTGCCATGCTCCGATTCGAACATGCTCCATATCTCGTTCGCGTTGATGATTTCGGGCTGATAGTTCCATGCGTATCCGGCCGCGAAGAAAGCCGTGCCAATACAGGTCGCGATAACAAATGCCCGCACGTTCATGAGCAGCCCCTCAACAGGCACGACTCATCCACGTCTCCGGTGATGGAAACTACGCAAGTTGTGCCAAAGCGTTTGTGCTAGTTGAGGGTGAGATTCTTAATTAAACGTGTGCGATTGCAAAAACGCAGAGTTCCCGTCAAACGGGAACTCATCCGCTGCATTTGTCGGCGACCCGTTTCTTCAGCGCTCGGCGGTCGGTCATTTCTTCGGCAGCCGTCCCATCAGATAGAATTCGTCATTCGGCCGCATGCCGGTGAAATTCGCCAGCCGGTTCGACAGTGCGAAGAAGGCGGAGATTGCGGCGATGTCCCAGATGTCGTCGTCGCTGAACCCATGCGGCGCGAGCGCGGTGAAATCGTCCTCGGAAATCCGCTGCGCATCGGCCGAGACCTTCATCGCGAAGTCGAGCATCGCCTTTTGCCGCGGCGTGATGTCGGCCTTGCGGTAGTTCGTGGCGATCTGGTCCGCGATCAGGGGGTTCTTGGCGCGGATGCGCAGGATCGCGCCGTGCGCAATCACGCAATACTGGCACTGATTGGCCGCCGAGGTCGCGACCACGATCATCTCGCGCTCGGCCTTGGTGAGGCCGCCGTCCTTCTCCATCAGCGCGTCGTGGTAGGCGAAGAAGGCGCGGAACTCGTCCGGGCGGTAGGCCAGCGTCAAGAACACGTTCGGCACGAAGCCGCTTTTCTCCTGCACGGCGAGGAGACGTGTGCGGATGTCGTCAGGGAGCGCATCGAGAGCGGGAGCGGGGAAGCGTTGCGCGGCGGTTTTTGTCATTGGCTTGTTTTCCGGATCGGGGGCACCGAACATTAGTCGATGCTGGCGGTCGCCTCAACGTGCCACACACTCAGTGTCATCGCCCGATTTAATCGGGCGATCCAGTATTCCAGAGACAGCGATGGGATACGGAGAAGCCGCGGCGTACTGGATGCCCGCTTTCGCGGGCCTGACGGCGGAGTTTGCCGAAGCGGTATCCGCCCCTTACCGCAGCGGCTTCTTCAGCAGCGAGAAGCGGTCCGGATCCAGCCCCATCGACGGTTGCAGCATCGGGGCCTCGACGTTGGAGAGCGTTTTCGCGGGCGGCGCCGAGAATACCGGATCGTTCGGCACGTCGCGCTGCGAGGTGGCACCGCGCCAGCGCTCGAGCACGGCGCCGACGAAATGCATGTCGTGACCGGAGGTGACCGAGGGCACGCTGCTGATCGTCGCTTCGCCGCGCGGCAATTGATGCGGCGGCACCTCCTTGAAGCGCAGCCGCGTCGGCAGCGCGACACCTTCGCCGAAGGCCAGCACTTCGCGGGTGCCGAGCGAAGGTACGAACGAGAGCAGGTTCGCGGCCGCGTCCGACACCGCGGCGCGCAGCAGCGCCTGGTCGCGCTCGTTGGCAAGGCGCATCGTGAACAGCGTGTTGCACTGGGAGATGATGGTGGCGTCGAGCTCGGCCGGACGCTGGGTGATGAGGCCGAGATAGACGCCGTATTTGCGGCCTTCCTTGGCGATGCGCGACACCGCCTTGCGAGTCGGCCCGAAGCCGACATTGCGATCGGCGGAGGCGTAGCGGTGAGCCTCTTCGCAGACGAACAGCATCGGCGAAACGCCGTCGCTCCACAGGCCGAAGTCGAAGGCCATGCGGCAAAGCACCGAGACGACGGAATCGATGACCTCGGCCGGGAAGCCGGCGAGCTGCATCACCGTCATCGGCTTGCCGTTGGCCGGCAGGCGGAACAGATGACTGATCACCTCGGCCATGGTGTCACCGCCGACATTGGCGTTGTCGAACATGAAGGCGTAGCGCGGGTCGTTGCGGACCGCTTCGATGCGGGAGATCAGCTTGTGATAGATGATGCGCGAGGAGCGATTCTCGAGCTTGCCCATGCGCTCGTCGATCAGCGACATCAGATCGACCAGGCGATAGGGCACCGGCGTATCGACGGTGTAGCCGATCTGCTTGGGATCGATGCGCTTCAGGCCGATGCGGTCGGTGTTCTGATATTGGGTGTAGACGCCCTTGGCGAGCGGAATCACCTCGGCGAGGACGTCGAGCTCCTCGGGCACGCCGGCGCGGCCGCCGAACAGCACGTCGACGATTTCCTCGAAATTGAACAGCCAGAACGGCAGTTTCAGATTGCGCGGGTTGAGCACCAGCGCGCGGTCGCCGAAGCAGCGGCCATATTCGTTGTGCACGTCGAGCAGGAAGATGCGCAGGTTCGGGCGCGCCTTGAGGATCTCGTTGAGCAGCAGCGACACGCCGGTCGATTTGCCGACGCCGGTCGATCCCAGCACCGCAAAGTGCTTGGAGAGCATTTCCTCGATGTCGACATAGGCGACGACGGAGCTGTCCTGCTGAAGGAAGCCGACATTGATCTGGTCGGAACCGGTGGGCGCGTAGATCGTGCGCAGCTCCTGGCTCGTGATCAGGTCGACCGAATCACCGATGGTCGGATAGTTGGTGACGCCGCGCTGGAATTTGGCCTTGCCAGTCGCGTTGAGGATTTCGCCGAGCAGGTCGACCGAGGCGATGGCGATCAAATTGTCGTTGCTCGAGAGGTTCTCGCAGGACACCTCGGTGATCATCGCGACGATGACCGAACTGGCGCAGCGAATACTGACGAAGCGGCCGACGGTTGCCCGCACTTCCGAGACCGGCATCCGGCTTTCAGCCAGCAGCCCGACCCGGGCGAGCGATCCGCGAACCGAAATCACGCGTCCAAAGGATGTCACAATGAATGAACCTGACAAGAGCAACGGGTTGCCCGGACTATGCACGGCCGTCGCTGGACAAACGGTTAAGCGGCAGGCGCCGGCGCTTCGTTAAATCCGCGACAATTCGGGTGCGAGGTTTGTTCCCAATACATACTTGTGGGCAGAAACGGCGAGAATGCTGCTTTTTCCCGGCCGGTTGGTGTGCGGGTGGGTTAAGGAATAGTTTACCATATGCCAAGAGGCGGAGTGGAATCGGTGCGGCCCGAAGCGGCCGTGGAGAGAGACGTAGCGGATGTCGGAAAAGATCGTGAAGCAGCGGGTTGGCCCGGGCATCTACCTGCTTCGCTTCAAGACACAATATGAGCTGACGTCGACCTTTCTGCGCGTGCAGGAGCACTACGAGTCGCCGGAGTTCCACGGGCGCATTTTCTCGCTAGAGCAGTACATGGACTGGTATGCGGAACAATACGGCAATTTCACCTACTATCAGGACTGGTCCGGTTTCAACGTGCCTTCGACGGCATTCGCTCCGTTCTATACCGGCGCGTTCGATCCGCTCACGCGGAAGGAGAGGCGTCTGCTTCGCTTTTTCGAACGGCTGCGCGGACGCTTCTACGTGATCGGGATCTACCAAGGCCACGGCAGCACCCTGACGCACGAACTCGCACATGCGCTGTTCTTCACCGATGCCGGCTACCGCAAGGGAGTTCGTGAGGCGATGCGCTCATACGATACCCGTGCGCTGGAGCGGCAGATTGCAAAGGCCGGTTACGCGCAACATGTCATCGAGGACGAGGCTCAGGCCTATCTGATTGCGCCGTCGGGCGAGCTCGGTGCACCGTCGAAGCCGCTGGTGCCGCTGCGCCGGCAATTGCGTGCGCTGTTCCGCGAGCATGCGACGAAGCTGTCAGTGCCGGCAACCTAGGCCAAGCTGCGCCGGATGAAGCCGATCGTTCTGGTCTGACGAAAGTAATTGCAGTGCCAAACGTCGGGCGAGTTACCGAAATCCTCGACGCCCTGGATCGCGAGCGGGAAGCCCGTCGCTCCCAGGTCCGACATTGAGACCGTATCGACAACGAGATCGTTCTTGTTGGGAAAGATTTCGTCGGCGGCCAGGTCGCCGATCCGCAGCGCCCTGAAATTTTTCCAGAACTGCCAGCCGGGATTCTCCGTCTCGAAATTCGACTGGACGACGAAGTAGGCGGGCTGCGTCGTACAAGGACCGAGCCGCAGCAGATTGAGCTCGTAATTGTTCTCGATCATGGATTGCCCGAACAACCCCGGAACGAGCGCGACCAGCCCATCAAGGAGCGGCGTGTGTGCAAGCGTGCCGGTGACGGTCATCACCACCTCGACTAGCTTGCCGGCGACCCACAGGAACGGATTGGCGCCACCGGCGAGCTGTAACGTCTTCTCGGCGAAGGTACCGATATTGGAAAGCAGGCTCAGTGCGTGCTGGAGCTTGTCGGGCGCGGCGAGCGAGGTGCCGTGGAGTGGCGAGCCGGCAAACACGACGCGGGTCGTGGCGGCGAGCGAGCGGCCGAACGCCTCCAGCCACCACCGCACGATCAAGCCGCCGCGGCTATGGGCGACGACGTCAACTTGTCCCGTTGCATCGACGAATGCGCGTCCGAGCTCGAGCGCATTCAGAACCGGGCTGACGGCAAGGGTCGCGTGCTCGAAAACGAGAACCTGATCGTACTTGTCGGGTCCGTTCAGGGCGGCCCCGAGAAACGCCTGGCCATCGGCAGTCGCCTGGAACTCGCCGATCATGTTGACGGCGTTCGAGAAGGTCCCGTGGACCAGCAGCAGGGTCCGCCCCTTGAATGGTCCATGGGCATCGGCAGCGTCGATGACGAAGTTGGACGGACCGCCCCGCAACTGGCGTATGTGTGACCGCAGCGAAACATCGATTGCGGAGTTGAGTCGCATGTCGATGGCGCCGATGGCCGCGGCAGCCCTGTTCGGCTGGAGTCTTGGAAACTCCTTGGTCAGGATCACCGTCTGATCGGGAAGCGGCGGCGGCCCTCCGGCCCGCCGTGCGCGACGACGGCGCTGCGGCGCTTCCGCGCGTGCCGGAACGCCGTCATACCATCGCAGCACACCGTTTTCCTCGACCAGGGAAGCCGCGAGGATGTTGTCGTCGGGTGTGTTGGAAGCGCGCCGCCTGCGTCGGCGCAGGCCGGCTACGGAGTCCATCCTCTCGTCATGATCGACATAGAGGGGCACAAACAGGTCATCGTTATCCTCGGCCGCCTTGATCTGCGACAGGAAACGTCCGGGGTCTTCCGCAACAAACTGTGACATGTTCGATGCCGTCATTCATTGATGATCGGAAGCGGGGTGACGTTCAGGCTTCGTGCGTGCTGGATGTCCAGCAGGCTGTCGAATTCCTTTTGGCTGCGCAGATTGGCCCGTCCTTCGGTTTGCGCGTCCTTGAAGCTGTAGGCACCGGTCAGGTAGGTGGCTTCCAGCATCACGAGGTCGCCCGACGTCACATAGGCCATGATCTCGGCGTAACTCATCTTGGTGAGTCTCCAGCCGTAAGGATCGACGTAGCACAAGCCCGCATTGCGGGTCGCGGCATCGCCGACGGTCGGCACCGTGGCGGGCACCTTCGCCACGCCCACGAAGTCATCGTGCGCCTCCTCGGACCGCCAGTAGCCGACGAAGGCATGACCGGTGAGCAATACCACGACCGGGAAGATGCCGACATATTCGAGGCACGAGGCGAGCAACAGCGCCAGGTCGATGCAGGTGCCGGTGTTGGAAGCGATGATCTCGCTGGGGGTGCGCAGCCGCTGCGTCTGCTCCGAATAGGCGGGGGGAGGGTTGATGTACTGCAGACGATATTCGTTGACGAGCGCGGTCCAGATGGCCTGAACCTGGCGATCGACGGCGTGCTGTTCGCCCTGCTGGTAGCCGTCGAACCCTGCGCCGGGGTCGTCCAGAATGCCGACCAGGTAACGCCGGGAGGCGTGGATGATCGCAAGGATCGCCGGATCCCTCGGCAACACGAAGGACGGCAGCCAGGGATTGTTCTTGGTGTCGTCGAGCCATTCGTCCACGGGTATCAACGTGACGCGCCTGGTGTCCTCGAACACCGTCTGTCCCCCACACGTCACCTTGACGTAAACGGCGGACTGCACTCGCTCGTGCAGCGAACGGCTCAAGCTGGCGGTGAGAGGGATGATCACGTCGGAGGACAGCGGCAGCTGCAACTCCTCCATGAGCGGGATCGTGTAACGGTAGGGGTAGTTCTCGGCGCCGACGCAGAGTTCGACCTGAATCGTGATCGCTTCGACTGGCTTCTGGGTCAGCCGCGTCAGCGTCAATTTGTCGAGCAAGGGCCTGTTGTTGTGCAGGAGGGAATAGTTGATTGCCTCCGCCACGTCCAGGTCGACCTGGATCGGGATCATCTGGCTGCCCTCTTCTTCCGGGGAGACGCCTTCTTGGCGGAACGCGATCTCGCCGCCGGTTTCATGATCGACTCGCTGCCTGGCGCGAAAATGCTTCGTCCCATCCAGATCACGATTGACGTGCCGTGAACCTTGTCCGACGGCATCGCCTCCCAAGCCTTCAGGAATGCATCCGGGATCGAAAGGATCAGTCCGTCCTTTCCGTGAAACCAGTTCCAGTAGAATGCCTGGAAGAACAGCTCCGCCACCTCGTCGTCGATCTCGTCGAGAAATCCGAGCGCCACGTGGGCCTTGTTTCTGACCAGCTCGCGCGCGATGCGTGCGCCGGAATAATAGAGATTGAGTGTCACTATCCGGGGTGGCGTCGGACCCACGAGGATCTTGGCAAGGTCGCCGTAGGGAACGGGTAGCTCGCTCTCGTGACCTTCGCGAAGGATCATTCCATCTGGCAGCCGTCCGGTGGGTTCGATGAGCGTGTCGAACAGCGGCTTGTTCTTCGTCTTCATGTCCACGTAGAAATCTTCGACGATCCAGGCGGCCTGATGAGTATCTATGCCTGTGACGTGGATCGCCTCCCACTTCGAGCCGTGGATTGTCTTGGCGAGCTCACTTGTCTGGGGCGTGCGAACGATGGTCCGGTATTTGTCGTTGTCCGGTTTGTCGATCGCACCGATCGCGACGCTGATGCGCTTTTCCTCGTCCGCGAACTCGTACTTGTCCCAGAAGCGTCCGGGCGCGCTCTCGACGAAGAGCATACCTGTCGGTGGGTGTGGGGTGACCTGCGCGAGCCCGTTGTCGAACAGGCGCGAGATCAAGGTGCTGTGGTAACGGCCTTCCGCGCGCGTGCCGGCGCTGAGCAGATATTCCCAGGGAATTTCACAGGCCGCTTCATGGATCGCACAGATCCTCGCATCCGTGCGATCCCAGTCGTGCACCTCGATCTCGATACGTTCGGCTGTGGCCAGCTCGCGCAAACGCTTGGTCGACACGCCCACGCCTGCGAGGTCCTTGACGGCGCGCTCGGCGATGGATTTGCGCAACTCGACGTCGAATGCCCAGCGCGAGCGCACCCGCAGAAGGTATGTCCATTCCTGCGCGAGGCGCGCGAGTCGTTCGGGATTGGTGACGGGCGTATCGGGGACACCGGCCGCGCGAATCGTTGCGATGCCTTTACCCGGCGAACTGCCGGCCGGTTCCGTGCTCCCGGACTGCTTGGCCATCGAGCTTCCCCCAACTCCCGGCGCACCGAGCGATTGGCTGCAGCTCGGGTTCCCAACAATACACCTTGAGATAGCGTCCGCCGTCAAGATAAACCGGGGGAGGATGACAAATCGCCGCGCGCAAGTGTCTCGCGCCTTCCGCATAGCTGCGAATTGGCGGCGACCGATTGAGTAGTATCTTGGTAGGACACGGCTGGAACGAATTTGTTGACGAGACCTAATCATTTGTACATTAGTACAAATGAACCGGCAGCCTGGTGCCGCCTACCGGCGCGTGAGCGGATTGCAGCCGGCGCCAGATCGCGGGATCCGGTCCAGCGTATCGCAAGCCACGCCTTGGAGGACACCATGCAGCCCGAACCGATCCTCGATCTCGCTCATCTCGGCCACATGGAGCTGCTGACGCCGAAGCCGGACGAGAGCCTGAAGTTCTTCGTCGACGTGATGGGCATGACCGTCAGCGGGCAAAAGGGCGAGTCGGTCTATTTGCGCGGCTGGGACGACTATGAGCGCTATTCGCTCAAACTGACGGCGTCGAAGACATCGGGCATGGAGCACATGGCGCTGCGCGCGCGCAGCCAGCAGGCGCTGGAGCGCCGCGTTGCGGCGCTGAAGGGATCCGGCTTCGATATCGGCTGGATCGACGGCGACATGGGACAGGGGCCGACCTTCCGCTGCCGCGATCCCGATGGACACATCGTCGAGCTCTATTACGAGACCGAATGGTATCAGGTGCCGCCCGAGCTGAAGCCCGCGCTGAAGAACCAGGCGCAGCGCTTTCCCGCGCGCGGCGTCAACGTCCGGCGCCTCGACCATCTCAACTGCCTCGCCGTGGACATCAAGGCCAACCGCGAGTTCTTCGAAAATTATCTCGGCTGCCGCCTCACCGAGCAGATCGTGCTCAACGACGGCCGCGAAGCGGCGATGTGGCTGACGATGTCGAACAAGAGCTACGACTTTGCCTACTCGCTTGATCACTCCGGCACGCCCGGCCGCTTCCACCACGTCACCTACGCCCTCGACAGCCGCGAGGAGATCCTGCGCGCCGCCGACATCTTCCTGGAGAACGGCATCCACATCGAGACCGGCCCGCACAAGCACGCGATCCAGCAGACCTTCTTCCTCTATGTCTACGAACCCGGCGGCAACCGCGTCGAAGTCGCCAATGCCGGCGCGCGCCTCATCCTCGCGCCCGACTGGAAGCCGATCGTGTGGACGGAAGAGGAACGCAAGAAGGGGCAGGCGTGGGGCCTGAAGACGATTGAGTCCTTCCACACGCACGGCACGCCGCCGGTGGAGCACAAGAAGTAGCGCTCAGTTCGTGGCGGCTCTCACACGCGCAATCGTCTCCTTCACGCCGGTCCATGCTGGCCTGTCCGGTGCAAACTGCTTACGCAGGAACGTGACGAGTTCCTCGACCTGTGCATCGCTCATGCTGTTCTTGAATGCCGGCATGTAGCCGAGATCGCTCGACACCGGCCCGGCGATGCCGTGCAGGATGATTTGCACGAGATTGTCCGATGCGGCGCTGTGCAGGTTGCTGTTGAGTGCCAGCGAAGGCCGGCTGCCGAACAGCGGCAGGCCGCCGACCTCATGGCAGACGGCGCAGGCGCCCTGATAGAGTCGCGCGCCGCTGGAGGACGCCATCGTGACTTGCGTGGAAGCTTCTAACCCGGTCGCGAGTGCGTCCTGCGTCGGCGTCCCGGTCGCGCTGTCATTGAACGAGTTGAGATAGACGGCCATGGCGCGGATGTCCTGGTCGGGCAGGGCTTTGAGGTCCCGGACGATCGGCGCCATCGGCCCGGCGGCGACGCCATGGTATCGCGAGTGGCCCGTGCGCAAATAGGCGAAAAGCTCGTCCTCGCTCCATGGGATCGGCGCGTGCGAGAGTGAGGTCAGCGGCGGCGCCTCCCAGCCCTCGGCAAAGCCGCCGGCGAGATAGGCGCCACGCTGCTCGGCGCCGAGCGCGTTGCGCGGCGAATGGCAGGCGCTGCAATGGCCGAGACCTTCGACGAGATAAGCGCCGCGATTCCAGACTTCGGACTTGGCAGGGTCGGGCTTGAACTCCCGCGTCTGGTGGAACAGCGCATTCCATCCGGCAAGTAGCGGACGGAGATTGAACGGGAAGGCGAGCGTATTCGCAGGCTGCGTCGTGCGCACCGCCGGCTGTGCCATCAGGTAGGCATAAAGCGCCTGCATGTCGGCGTCGCCGGTCTTCGAAAAATGCGTGTAGGGGAAGGCGGGATAGAGTTGCCGTCCGTCGCGATGCAGCCCGTCGCGCATCGCGCGCTCGAACGCTGGATAGGACCAGGCGCCGATGCCGGTCTCGACGTCGGGCGTGATGTTGGTCGCGTAGATCGTGCCGAACGGCGTCTCCAGCGCGCGGCCACCGGCGTTGAGCGCGCCGCCGATCATGGTGTGGCACTCCGCGCAATTGCCGAGTGCGGCCAGTTGTTGTCCGCGCGCGATCGTCGCTGCGGAATAGACCGATGGGTCAGGCCGCGCGATCGGCGCGATGGCGCGGCCAGGCAAAAGAGCCGCGCCGATGCCGATCGCCGCGGTGCAGATCGCTGCGATGGTCGCGAAGATGCCGGCGCGTTTGGCGAACGGATTCTCCCAGATACGGGACGGCTGTGGCGCAGGCGGAGCGGGCAGTGCCTGCGGCGTGGCTGGGGCGGCGCCGTGCAGCCCCTTCAGGATGCGCTCGGGTGTGAACGGCGGCTCGCGAAATCGCACGCCGGTGGCATCGAAGATCGCGTTCGCAATCGCAGCCGCACTCGGGACCGAGGCGGATTCGCCGACGCCGAGCGGCGGCTGGTCCGGCCGCGGCAGCAACAACACGTCGATCTTGGGCACGTCAGGGAAGGGGATGATCGGGTAGGCGCCCCATTCCCGCGCCACGACTGCGCCGCGCTCGAACGAGACCTCCTCCATCAGCGCGCGGCTGGTGGACTGGATGACGTTGCCGTGGATCTGGTGGCGCACGCCGTCCGGGTTGATCATCAATCCGGAGTCCTGCCCGGCGACCACGCGCGTCACGCTGACGTCGCCGGTCGCCTTGTTCACGGCAACGTCGGTGACCCAAGCCGACCACGCCGCGCCATAGCCGGGAAATTTGCTGTGGACGTAGAGCGCATAGGCAAAGCCGCGCCCATGGACGATCTCGCCGTCTTTCTCTTCGCGCACCGGTCGCGGCGTCCAGCCCGCGCGCTCGGCGACCGCGTGGACGAGATCGACGGCACGCTGGTCCTTCAGGTACCGCAGGCGATATTCGATCGGGTCGACGCCGGCCTCAGTCGCGGCTTCGTCGATATAGGATTCATGCGCAAAGGTGTTCGGCAGGGCCGAGACGCCGCGAAACCAGGACGCGCGCACGATCGGCGCCATGTCGTGCGCCACGACGCGCATGTGGTCGTAATCGTAAGGCGGAATCGCGGTGCGGTCGCCCATCTGGAGGACGTCCGGCTTCGGCGATATCCGCCCCGTCAGCAACAGCGCCAACGTCGGGGCGGCATTCGACGGATAGCGCGTGGCGAGATCGTAGGCGGCGACGTCGCCCTTCGCGTCCAGGCCGCCATTGACGTCGATGAGCTGCGCGGCGCCCTTGGGCTCCCAGGCGTGTTCCTGTTCGCGCGTCAGCTGCACGCGCACGGGCCGGCCGACGGCGCGCGAGAGCAACAGCGCGTCCGCGGTGACATCGTCGGCGCAGTTGCGGCCGTAGCAGCCGGCGGCCTCCAACCTGATGACCTCGATCTCGCTCTCGGGACGCTCGATCAGCAGCGACAGGTCTGCGCGCAGCACGTGCGGGTTCTGCGTGCCCGACCAGACGCGGATGTTGCCGTCCTGGAAGTCGGCGACCGCGCAGGACGGGCCGATCGAGGCATGCATCTGATACGGCCAGACGTAAGTGCGCTGCATCGGCTTGGCCGCGACGGCAATGGCAGTATCGACATCGCCCTTGTCGATCAGCGTGCGCGGCGTCGATGGATTGGCACGCAACGCCGTCTCGACGTCGGCGAGATCCGTCAGTTCAGGCGTCGGTCGCCAGCTCACCGCAAGCTGCTCGGCCGCACGGATTGCGTTCTCCTCGCGCTCCGCGACGACGCCTAGGAAATCGCCGATGCGCACCACGGCGATGAGGCCGGGAATGTCGCGCACCGAGGATTCGTCGACCGAAATCAGGCTGGTGCCGACGAACGGGCCGGCGTCGACGCCGGCATAGGGCGGACGCACCACGCGGCCGTGCAGCATGCCGGATACTCGGATGTCGTGCACGAAGGTCAGCTCGCCCGTGGCCTTGGCAGGCAGGTCGACGCGGGGCATCGATTGGCCGACAATGGCGTAATCGCCGACCGGCTTGAGGGCGACGTCGTCGGCAAGCTCGAGACGAACGGTCTCTCCGCCGATCAACTCCCCATAGCTGACGCTGCGATTGTCGTGCCCGCGCACAAGGCCATCTTCGATCCTGAGATCGGCTGCCCGCAGCTCCAGCCGCTCGGCCGCACGTGCGATGAGGAAGTGACGCGCCTGCGCGGCAGCTTTGCGCAGGGGAACGGCGGTGATCTGGATGGTCTCGCTGGCGATCGTGGCGCCCTGGTTCGGCACCGTTGCGGTATCGCCGAGCACCACGACGACGCGGGCAAAGGAGACGTCGAGCTCTTCAGCCACGATCTGGCCAAGCGCCGTGCGGATGCCGGTGCCGAGATCGACATGACCATTGTACGCTGTGACCGAACCGTCCGCGGTGATGCGGACGAAGGTCTCGGATGTGCACTCGTCCACGATGCGGACGACGACGAGCGAACCCGGCGGCAGCTCAGCTCCGTTCGAAACAGGGGAGGCCATCAATCAGCGGTCCCGGCGAGTTGACCCGACGCGCGCATCACCGCGCGCAGGATTTCGACATGCGTGCCGCAGCGGCAGAGATTGTAGCGCAGCGCCGCCAGCGCCTCATGTTCGGTCGGCCGCGGATTGATCGCGAGCAGCGCCTTGGTGGTCATGATCATGCCGTTGAGGCAGTAGCCGCATTGCGCGGCCTGTTCGTCGATGAAGGCTTGCTGCACCACATCCGGCTTGTCGCGGGTACCGAGCCCCTCGAGCGTCACGATGTCGCGGCCGGCGCAGCCACTGATCGGAATGACGCAGGAGCGCGCCGCCGCGCCATCGATCAGGACAGTGCAGGTGCCGCATTCACCGAGGCCGCAACCGTATTTCGGACCGTTGAGCGCGAGATCGTTGCGCAGCACGTAGAGCAGCGGCGTGTCTCGCGCCGCAGTGATCTCGTGGATCCTGCCGTTCACGGTGATGCGGATCGGTGTCTGCGTCATCCTCGTTCCCAAGTCGGCTCGTCGAGCGCCGCGGCCAAAGCTTCGCGAAATTCCAGGTCCGCTCAAAATCTACGTCGCGACGATACCGTTTGTACACAAACGTGCAAGCCGTGCATGCCGCAGTGCAGCGCGAATGCCTTCTTTGTGGACAGAGCGGATAGGCAAATGAGGTTTTATGCGGCAGGCGCATATTTTGCGCCGCACCGCCGCTTGACAGCCATCGGGAGGGCGCGCAACATCGTTCGTGTACAAATGATAACTGCACTGTCGGCTGGCTTTGACATGGTGACTGAACCTACGAGCGCCGCCATCGACAAGATCCGCTGCGATGCGTGTCCGGTGATGTGCTACATCAAGCCGGGCGCGGCGGGCGCCTGCGACCGCTATGCCAATCACGAGGGCAAGCTCGTCCGCGTCGATCCGCATGTGATCCTGGAGCGCACCGTGTCGCATGGCGGCAAGCTCGTTCCGTTCAGCCGCACCGAAGATTGGGACGGCAAGATCGTCCACGAGCCTTCCACCTTTGTAACGGCGATCGGCGCGGGAACGACCTATCCCGACTACAAGCCGGCGCCGTTCATCGTCTCGGCGGAGGTCGACGGCGTCGACATGGTGACTGTCGTCACCGAGGGCATCTTCTCCTATTGCGGCATCAAGGTGAAGATCGACACCGACCGTTATCTCGGGCCGGAGACGGCGACCGTCCGTGCACAAGGCGAGGCGGTCGGTCATGTTACCACCAGCGAATACGGTTCGCAGATGCTGTCGCTCGGCGGCGTGCACCATCTGACCGGCGGCTCCAAGAAGGAAGGCCGCGTCACCTGCGACACGTTGATGGACCTCGCAAATTGCAAGGCGGTCGAACTCACCATCGACGGCGGCGCGAGCGTGGTGGTGCAGGCCGGCCAGCCGCCGATCGTTAACGGCATGAAAGAAGAGCGCATGCGCGTCGGCTGCGGCTCGGCGACGATCGGCATGTTCGCCAAGCAATGGCACGGCAAGGTCGACGAGGTCGTCGTGGTCGACGACCATATCACCGGCGTGCTCTCGGAGCACCAGGCCGGCAAGCTGCTCGACATCGCCGACACCGGCATCAAGATGAAGGGGCGCCGCTCGACGCCCGGCCGCTATTTCCAGGTCGCCGATCCCGGCACAGGTTGGGGCGGCACCAATATCTCCGATCCGCTCGCAATCCTGGGACCGTTCGACGCCAAGGAAGCCAGGGCCGGTCTTTCCATGCTGATGGTCTCCACGACCGGCGAGCACTCGTCCTATTACGTGCTCGACGAGGCCTTGAAGCCGGTCGAGACCGAGATGCCTGACGACCTCAAGTTTTCGGTCGAGCGCATTCAGGAGAATTGCGAACCGGCGCTGTGTACGGTGCTGTTCATGGCCGGCGCCGGTGGTTCCTTGCGGGCGGGCGTGACCGACAATCCGGTGCGGCTGACGCGCTCGGTGAAGGACGCGCTGACGCGCGTCACCAGTGGCGGCGCGCCGGTCTATGTCTGGCCGGGCGGCGGCATCACCTACATGGTCGACGTGACGCAGATGCCGGCGGGGGCATTCGGTTACGTGCCGACGCCCGCGCTGGTCGCGCCGATCGAATTCACGATGAAGCTGTCGGACTATGCGGCGCTCGGCGGGCACATGGATTATGTGAAACCGCTCGCCGAAGTTCAGCGTGGCGACGACGTCCGCCAATTGCCCTGGCAAAACCCGATCCCGGGACCTCGGGCATGACAAGGCTCCCGCAAATCGCGTTGCTGTCAGATGGCCGGCGGCTGCATTTGCAGGATGGACCGATTGATTTGATCGTCGAGGCGAGGGGAGAGCCGAGCGAGGTGCGTGCAGCCTATGAGGCGGCTGCCCGGCGCTTCACGGGATTACTCGACGAGCTCTGCGCGGAACTGCCGGAGTTGCGGGCTGCCGTCGAGGGTCGGACCTCGCTGGTAGGCGTCGTGGCGCGCCGCATGCACGCCGCGGTCGCGCCTTATGCCGCTGATGACTTCATTACGTCGATGGCGGCGGTTGCCGGCGCCGTGGCGGAGGAGATTCTCGGCGCAATGCTGAACGCTGCGGCGCTCGATCGAGCCTATGTCAACAATGGCGGCGACATTGCCCTGCATCTCGGCGACGGCGAGCATTTTTCGGTCGGTCTGATGGACCGGCCCGATCGCGACGGCGTGATGCGGACAATCAGGGTGGACGCCGATGATCCCGTGCGCGGCATCGCGACCAGTGGACGGCACGGCCGCAGCTTTTCGCTCGGGATTGCCGATGCGGTGACCGTGTTGGCCGGAACGGCGTCGCAAGCCGACGCGGCCGCGACGATCATTGCGAATGCCGTCGATCTGCCGGGGCATCCCGCCATCATCCGGAAGCCAGCGAGTGAGCTTCAGCCCGACAGCGATCTCGGCGCGCGGCTCGTGACCCGTGACGTCAGTGAATTGTCGCAGACCGAGATCACCACCGCGCTGGAATCTGGCGCGGAATGTGCACGGCAATTATTCGATCGCGGATTGATCGAGGGTGCCGTGTTGCAGCTTTGTGGTGATATGCTTGTTATCGGGACCAAGTATATTGAACGGCAACGATCGCGCCCGCTTGTGCCGGAGAACGCGGTTCATGCCTGAACAGGGAAGCGGCTTGAGGAAACAATCATGAGCGCGATCATCCGCAAGATCGTCACCGTCGTCGAAGAGACGCAGATGGAGATGGGCCGCCAGGTCTCGCCGCCGACGCGGCGTGCGGCGGCGATCGCCGTGATCGAGAATCCGTTCGCTGGAAAGTATGTCGAGGACCTTTCGCCGCTGATCGCGATTGGCGAGGAACTCGGCGAGCTGCTCTCGAAGCGCGCGGTGGCGGCGCTCGGCATCGACGGGTCCAAGGCGCAGAGCTATGGCAAGGCTGCGGCCGTCGGCGAGAACGGCGAGCTGGAGCATGCAGCCGCCATCCTTCACCCGAAAATGGGCGCGCCGGTCCGTAAAGTGCTGGGCAAAGGCGCTGCGCTGATCCCGTCGTCGAAGAAGCGCAGTGGACCCGGCACGACGCTGGACATTCCGCTGGGCCACAAGGATGCGGCCTTCGTGCGCAGTCATTTCGACGGCATGGAAGTGCAGATCAACGACGCGCCGCGCGCCAACGAGATCATGGTCGCGGTCGCCGTCACCGACAGCGGCCGTCCGCTGCCGCGCGTCGGCGGGCTGACGGCTGCGGAGATCAAGGGCGAAGACGGACTGCGTTAATCTTTTCAGAAAAGTGGAGGTTGGGATGCGAGCAAAGAACTATTTTGTCGGCGCGGCGTTCGCGCTGTTGGCAAGCGGCATGGCTCATTCGGCCCTGGCGCAGGACATCAAGATCGGCGAGATCAACAGCTATTCGCTGCTGCCGGCGTTCACCGAGCCCTATCGCAAGGGCTGGCAGCTCGCGGTTGAGGAGATCAACGCGGCCGGCGGCATCAACGGCAAGAAGCTTGTCGTCGTCTCCAAGGACGACGGCGGCAAGCCGGCGGATGCGCAGACCGCGGCCAACGAGCTGGTGTCGAGCGAGGGCGTGGCGATGCTGACGGGTACGTTCCTGTCGAACATCGGTCTTGCGGTCAGCGACTTCGCCAACCAGAAGAAGGTGTTCTTCCTGGCGGCCGAGCCTCTGACGGACGCCATCACCTGGTCGAAGGGCAACAAGTACACGTTCCGACTGCGTCCTTCCAATTACATGCAGGCGGCGATGCTGGTGGAAGCAGCCAGCAAGCTACCGGCAAAGCGCTGGGCGACGATCGCGCCGAACTATGAATACGGCCAATCGGCGGTTGCCGTATTCAAGAAGCTGATGTCGGAGAAGCGGCCCGACATCCAGTGGGTCGACGAGCAGTGGCCGCCGCAGGGCAAGATCGACGCCGGTCCGGTGGTGCAGGCGGTTGCCGCGGCCAATCCGGAAGCGATCCTCAACGTCACCTTCGGCGCGGATCTCGTCAAGCTCGTACGTGAGGGCAACACCCGCGGTCTGTTCAAGGGACGCGAGGTCGTCTCGTTCCTCACCGGCGAGCCCGAATATCTCGACCCGCTCAAGGAGGAGACGCCCGAGGGCTGGATCGTCACCGGCTATCCCTGGTACTCGATCAAGACGCCCGAGCACGACGCGTTCCTGAAGGCCTATCGGGCCAAGTACAACGACTATCCGCGCCTTGGCTCGATCGTCGGCTACCAGACCATCAAGTCGGCTGCGGCGATCCTGGCGAAGGCCAATTCGACCGATCCGGAGAAGCTGATCACCGCGGCGGAAGGACTGTCGATGCCGTCGCCGCTGGGCGAGATCACCTTCCGCAAGATCGATCACCAGTCGACGCTCGGTGCCTATGTCGGCAAGACCGCGCTGAAGGACGGCAAGGGCGTGATGGTGGACTCGTCCTACAAGAAGGGCGCGGACTATCTGCCAAGTGATGCCGAAGTCGAGAAGCTGCGTCCGAAGGATTGATGCAAAGAGAGACCGGGGCCTCATGGTTCGAGACGCGCGGCGCAGCCGCGCTCCTCACCATGAGGGTCCCGGACCTCATCCTGAGGAGGCGCGTAGCGCCGTCTCGAAGGATGAAGCCCAATATTGAGAACTATGCTTAACCCGGACCGCCGATGGCCTTTTACGTCGTACAGTTTCTGACCGGTCTCGCGAGCGCAGCATCGCTGTTCCTGGTGGCGTCGGGCCTGTCGATCATCTTTGGCGTGACGCGGATCGTGAATTTCGCGCATGGTGCCTTCTACATGATCGGCGCCTATATCGCCTTCACGCTGACGGAGCGCCTATCGGGGACGTTCGGTTTCTGGGGCGGGATCGTCATCGCAGCGCTTGCCGTGGCGGTGATCGGCGTCATTGTCGAGATGGTGCTACTCCGGCGCATCTATCACGCGCCCGAGCTGTTCCAGCTGCTTGCGACCTTCGGCCTGACCTTGATGGTCGAGGACCTGGTCGTCCTGATCTGGGGCCCAGACGATCTCGTCGGGCGCCGTGCACCCGGATTCAGGGGGGCGATCGACTTTTTCGGCCAAAACATCCCGAGCTATGATTTGTTCCTGATCGTGCTCAGCCCGGTCGTGCTCGGCATTCTCTGGCTCCTGTTCCAGCGCACGCGCTGGGGCGTGCTGGTGCGCGCAGCGACGCAGGACCGCGACATGGTCGCAGCGCTCGGCGTCAATCAGAAATGGCTGTTCACGAGCGTGTTTGCGGTCGGCGTTTTCCTCGCCGCTCTCGGCGGTGCGCTCCAGATCCCGCGCGATGCCGTGCATCATGCGATGGATTTGCGCATCATCGTCGAGGTCTTCGTTGTCGTGGTGATCGGAGGCCTCGGCAGCATCATCGGTGCTTTCGTCGCAGCGGTGCTGGTCTCCGAGCTCAATGCCTTCGGCATCCTGATCTTTCCAAAAATCTCCATCATCCTGGTCTTCCTGGTGATGGCGGCGGTGCTGATCGTGCGGCCCTGGGGCCTGTTCGGCAGGCCCGAGGCGCCGGCGCGCAAGACACCGGGCCTCACCGTCAATCCCTGGCGACCGCTGAACTCGAACGAGCGGGTTGCTGCGCTTGCAGCGCTTGTCATCGCGGCGACGCTGCCGCTGTTTGCCGGCAATTATGCGCTGACCGTCGGCTCGGAGATCGCGATCTCAGTGATCTTCGCCGTCAGCCTGCACTTCCTGATGTCGGTCGGCGGCCTCGCCTCCTTTGGCCACGCCGCCTATTTCGGCCTCGGCGCCTACGGCGTCGCTTTCCTCGCCAAGATGGCGGGACTGCCGATGATCGTCTGCCTCTTGCTCGGTCCGCTGCTCGGCTGCATGGGCGCTGCCGTGTTCGGCTTCTTCGCGGTACAGCTCTCCGGCGTCTATTTCGCCATGCTGACGCTCGCCTTCGCGCAGATCGTCTGGTCGATCGCGTTCCAGTGGGTGAGCGTCACCGGCGGTGACAACGGCATTCTGGGCGTCTGGCCCGCGAGCTGGGCCGCGAGCCCATCGCATTTCTATTGGCTGTCGCTCGGCGTTGCGGCGCTCGTGACGATCGCGTTGCGGGCGATGGTGTTCTCGCCGTTCGGCTATGCGCTAAGGGCGACGCGCGACTCGCTGCTACGCAGCGAAGCGGTCGGCATCAACGCCAAGCGCATCCAGTGGACGGCCTTCGTGATCGCGGGCACGACCGCGGGCATCGGCGGTGCGCTGTTTGCCTACCTCAAGGGCAGCGTCTTCCCGGACAATCTCGGCATCTCGCTCTCGGTCGATGCGCTCGTCATGGTGCTGCTCGGCGGCGTCGAAACGGTCTCGGGCGCGGTGATCGGCGCCATCGTCTACAAGGCCTTGAACATCTGGCTGGTCAGCCAGACCGATCTGTCAAAACTCGTGCTAGGCGGCTTCATCGTTCTGATCGTCGTCGTCTTCCCCAAGGGCATCGTCGGCATGCTGGAGATGCTGGCGCAGCGCCGCAGGAAAGCATCGCCGCCGGGATCACCCTTGCTTGCCAAGCCGATCGAGTCCGCCGAATGAGCGTCGCCCCACCACTTCTCGCAGTCGAAGGACTGACCAAATCCTATGGCGGCGTGCACGCCGTGCGCGGCGTCTCGTTCTCGTTGCGCGCCGGCGAAATCCTGGCGCTGATCGGGCCGAACGGTGCGGGCAAGAGCACCTGTTTCGACATGCTCAACGGACAGAACAAGCCTGATACCGGCCACGTCCGCCTGCTCGGCGAGGACACAACCGGCAGGAAGCCGCGCGAGATCTGGCGGATGGGCGTGGGCCGCACCTTCCAGATCACCGCGACCTTCGCGACCATGACGGTGCGGGAGAATGTGCAGGTCGCGCTGATCTCGCACGGCAAGCAATTGTACAATCTTTGGGGCTCGGCGCCGAACTTCGACCGCGGCGAAGCCGGGCGACTGCTCGAGCTGGTCGGCATGGGCGGTTACGCGGATCGCCCCTGTGGCGAGCTTGCCTATGGCGATCTCAAGCGGCTCGAGCTCGCCGTCGCGCTCGCCAACCAGCCAAAGCTGCTGCTGATGGACGAGCCGACCGCCGGCATGGCGCCGCGCGAGCGCGTCGATTTGATGCGGCTGACCGCGCAGATCGCCCGGGAAAAATCGATCGGCGTTCTCTTCACCGAGCACGACATGGACGTGGTGTTCGAGCACGCCGACCGCATCATTGTGCTCAACCGCGGCACGCTGATCGCCGAGGGCTCGCCGGCCGAGGTCCGCGGCAATCCGCAGGTGCAGGCGGTCTATCTCGGCGAGGGCCTCCTTTACGATGCCGGTCATCGCGAGGGAGCATCAGTATGAAGCTCACGGTGCAGGACCTCAATAGTCATTACGGGCCGGCCCATATCCTGTTCGACATCGGCTTCGAGGTCGGCGAGGGGGAAGTCGTGGCATTGCTCGGCCGCAATGGCGCCGGCAAGTCGACGACGTTCCGCTCGATCGTCGGGCTCGTCGCGCAGCGCTCGGGGCGGATCATGTTCGAAGGCAAGGATGTCTCGGCGCGCCCGACGCATGAGATCGTGCGGGATGGGCTTGGTTACGTGCCGGAGGAGCGGCGTATCTTCACCGACCTGACGGTGGAAGAGAATCTCGAGGTTGGCCGCCAGCCGAAGCGCCCGAACGCGCCGCACTGGACTCGCGACAAGCTGTTTTCGCTGTTCCCCAACCTCGGCGAGATGAAAAATCGCCCGGGCGGCCGCATGAGCGGCGGCGAGCAGCAGATGCTCACCATCGCCCGCACGCTGATGGGCAATCCGTCGCTGGTGCTGCTGGACGAGCCTTCGGAGGGTCTGTCGCCGAAGATCGTGGAGCAGATGGTCGAGGCCATCCTGACCATGAAGAAGGAGGGCGTCAGCATCGTGGTCTCCGAGCAGAATCTGCATTTTGCGCGGCTGATCTCCGATCGCGCCTATATCATCGAGCGCGGCCGCATCTGTTTCGGCGGCACCATGGCCGAGCTCGACGCGCGTCCGGATATCCGCGACGCGCATCTGTCGTTGTGAAGGCAAAGGGCAAGGGCATCGAGCGGATGGCGAGAAGCGTCGCGGCGAAGAAGAGCGTCAAACCGGCAAAGCCGCCTTACGTGCTCGACGAGCAGGTTGGCTTTATCCTTCGCCAGGTCTGGCAGCGCCACAGCGCGATCTTCTCTCGCGAGATCGGCACCAATATTACGCCGACGCAATGGGCGGCACTGTCGAAGCTCGCCGAGGCCGGGCCATGCTCGCAGAACCAGCTCGGGCGCCTAACGGCGATGGATGTGGCGACCATCAAGGGCGTGATCGATCGTTTGACGGCGCGCGGCCTCACCGAGACCAGCCAGGATCCCGAGGACGGACGGCGGCTTCTGGTCAGCCTGACGCGCGCAGGGCAGCAGCTGGCGGAAAAGGTCGCGCCGAATGCGCTTTCGATCACGCGGGAGACGCTTGCGCCGCTCGAGCCAAAGGAACGCGAGATGCTGATGGCGCTGTTGAACAAGCTGCGGTGAGGCGCGACTAACCTCGGTGAAGGTCTTGTCGGGGTTTTCGGTATGAGAGCGGCGACCCGGTTTGCGATGGCTCTGAGTATGAGTGCGGTGCTGGCGGGCGAGTGTGCTCCCGCTCTGGCTGCGCAAGCCTATGAGGGGTTCTGGGCGTCAACCAAAAAGGATTGCCGCGACCAGGACAGCGCCAACCGCATGAGCATCGAGGGCGGCAACCGCCTCTATTGGTACGAGACCCGGTGCCGCGCCAGCGAGATCACCGCCGATGGAAAGCTCAGCTGGAAAATGAAGCTCGCTTGCGAAGGCGAGGGCGAGAAGTATCGTTCCAGTCCCCGTGTTTCCATTGCCGCTGATGGCAAGCTGGTGATGGACAACAGCCCGGTCGGGCAAGGCAAGCGCCAGACCTACGTGCGTTGTGAAATCGCAAAACCGCGGTGATGCCCTTACGTCTTCCCTGGCCATTTGGCGCGATAGCGGATTTCGCTGCCGTCGGCGAGCCGCCGCCACGTTCCGAACTCCGGCGTATGCGGAGCCCAGGCCGTCAGTCTTCATGTTTGCCTCGACGCCCAGCAATGAACTGCCTGCATTAGACGCAGCAGGCTGGCGACTTGTTCAATGCTTTCCGGGGCCCGCGCGGAGCGGCGAGCCGCTCCGGCTGCGTCACTTCGCCACCACCTCCGGCACCCTGCCGGCCGGCGGGGTGTTGCGGCTGCGCTGGGTGCGCACAATGCCGTCGATGATGGTCATGCCGATGCCGGGGAGGTCGCCGAGTTGGACGCTGTCCAAAATGTTCTTGCCGGCCGAGTGCTGCGCCTTGTCCATGATGACGAAGTCGGCGGAACGACCGACTTCGATCAGGCCGCAATCCAGTTCGCGCATCCGCGCCGTGTTGCCGGTGGCAAGGCAAAACGCGACCTCGGCCGGCAGGTCGCCAAGCGAGGACAGCATCGAGACCATGCGGAGAATGCCGAGCGGCTGCACGCCGGAGCCGGCCGGTGCGTCGGTGCCGAGGATGACGCGATGCAGATCGCCCATCTCGCGCGCGATGCGCAACGTGAACAGCGCCGAGCGCTCATTGCCGTTGTGCACGAGTTCGAGGCCGCGCTTGCAGCCCTCGCAGATGCAGCGGATCTGGTCGTCGGGAAGCGCGGTGTGGCCGCCATTGATGTGGCCAACCACGTCGGTGTCGGCCTCCAGCACCACGTCCTTGTCGATCAGGCCCGAGCCGGGGATCGAGGGACCGCCGGTGTGGATCGTGCTCTGGATGCCGTATTTGCGGGCCCAGCCGACCATTTTTCGCGCGGTGGGGCCGTCCTTGACGCCGCCCAGGCCCACTTCGCCGAGCAGCTTGACGCCGGCTGCGGCCAACTCCTTGAAGTCCTCCTCGACCATCTCGCATTCGATCACAGGCGCGCCGGCGTGAACCTTCACGCCGCCGGGCCGCAGATTCCAGAATGCGCGCTGTGCGAAGATCGCCATCGCCTTCAACCCGACGACGTCGCGCGGGCGGCCGGGCATATGCACCTCGCCGGCGGAAACCATCGTGGTGACGCCGCCATGCAAATTGCTGTCGATCCAGCCGATCTGGTTCTGGCGAGGCGTCCAGTCGCCCGCAACAGGGTGGACATGGCTGTCGATGAGGCCGGGCGCCACCGTGGTGCCGTTGGCCTCGACGATGGTGGTCGCGCCTTCGGTGTTGAGGTCCTTGAAGCGGCCGATCGCGGTGATCTTGCCGTTCTCGGCGACGATGGTGTCACCATCCAGGATCGGCTTTTCCAGCGCGCCGGACAGGATCAGGCCGATATTGCGGATCACGAGCTTCGAGGGTCCGGTGGCCTGGGGTGCATGCGCCATGGAATGGGTCCTTGTCCTTAACTGCAACGCTTCCGATCTTGGGCAGCCTTGACCGCGGGATCAAGCCGGATTATTCATTAGTATACAAATGATCGTGTACAAACGACGCATAGCTGCCGCCTTGAAAACCGCCACGACGCGCAACGGAAGGGTGAGATGAGCAATTTCAATCAGGAAGCCGTTTTGAGCGTCCATCACTGGACCGACACGCTGTTCTCCTTCAAGACCACCCGCAGCCCGACCTTCCGCTTTCGCAACGGCGAATTCACCATGATCGGCCTCAAGGTCGGCGAGAAGCCGCTGCTGCGGGCCTACAGCGTCGCCAGCGCCAATTACGAGGACACGCTGGAGTTCTTCTCGATCAAGGTGCCGGACGGCCCGCTCACCTCACGGCTCCAGCATCTCAAGGAAGGCGACGAGATCATCGTCAGCCGCAAGGCCACCGGCACGCTGGTGATCGACAATCTGGAGGACGGCCGCAACCTCTACCTCATCGGCACCGGTACGGGCCTTGCGCCGTTCCTGAGCGTGATCAAGGACCCCGAAACCTACGAGCGGTTCGAAAAGGTGGTGTTGCTGCACGGTTGCAGGCACGTGAAGGAGCTCGCCTATGGCGAGATGATCACCGAGACGCTGCCGAAGGACGAGCTGATCGGCGAGTACATCCGCAACCAGTTGATCTACTATCCGACCGTGACGCGTGATCCCTTCCGCAATCGCGGCCGCATCACCGACCTCATCACCTCGGGCAAGCTGTTTTCCGATATCGGCCTGCCGGCCCTGGAAGCCGCCCACGACCGCGTCATGATCTGCGGCAGCCCGGCGCTGGTGGCGGATACCCGCGTGCTCCTTGGCGAGCGGGGGCTGATCGAGGGCAATCACGGCGAGCCGGCCCAATTCGTGGTCGAAAAGGCCTTCGCCGAACGCTAGGCCCGGAATTTTCGCGCAATAAGACCGTATTTTCGCCGCCGGACGCCCGTTGCGGCGCCGATTCGGCGCGCGATACACTGCGGGAACGAATCAGCGGAGTTCCCACATGGTTGCGGACAGCGACAGCAACATCGCCTGGCACCGGGTTCAGTTGAAGAAGAACCGCGCCGAGCTGAAGGCGCTCGAGACCGCGCGCTTCACGATGGGCGAGATCGCGTCTTCGAAGCGGAACGGCCAGACCCAGAAGGCGGTCGGGGAACTCAAGCGCAAGATCGCGCAATCCGAGCGCGCCATCGCCGATCACGACAAGCGCACGCGCCGGCCGCTCACCACCGACCTGCAAAGCCTCAGCAAAGGCAGCTGGAGCAATTGGGACGCCTACACCAACCAGCAGCAGCGCAAGATCGGCCCGCGTTCGCCCGGGCGGGGGTAGACTCGGCTCTCACGCCTGCACCGAAGCCGAAGCGGAGGTTCCGTACCTCTTGCGCGGGCAATGACGGGCACCATCTCGGTGAGGCGCCATCAACCGCTCCGGTGATCACATGGCACCACGCCTCGATTTCACCAGCGAGGCCTTCTTTCGCGATCCGCCCAAGGCGATCGCAACGTTGCGTATGTCCGGTCCTGTGGTCGCAGCGCGATTTCCTCTCGTCGGTCATGTCTGGATCACCACGACCCACGAGGCCACGGCGCAGGTGCTGAAGGACGGCACCAATTTCACGCTGCGCAAGGAGGATGGCGACGTCGCAGGTCTGCGCTGGTGGATGCCGAACTACGTCAAGACCATCGCCAACAACATGCTGACGATGGACGAGCCGGACCACACAAGGCTGCGCAGCATCGTGGACGAGGCCTTCCGCCGCCGCGCGATCGTCGCGATGGAGCCGCGCATCCGCGCCATCGCGGACGGTCTCGCCGACGAGCTGTTCTCGGCAGGAAGCCCGGCCGATCTCGTCCAGCGCTATGCCCGCATCCTGCCGCTCGCGGTGATCTCCGAGCTGCTCGGATTGCCGTGGGCCGATCGCCCTCGCTTCATCGCCTGGGCCAATACGATGTCCTCGCTTACGAACGTCGCCAGCTTCTTCCGCCTGCTGTTTGCGTTCCGCAAGATGCGAGCCTACCTCGAACGGCAGCTGCAGATTGCCCGCGTGCGGGGCGGCGAGGGCCTGATCGCGGAGCTGGTCCAGGTCGAGCGTGAGGGCGGCCAGATCACGCCGGACGAAATGGTGTCGATGGTGTTCCTGCTGCTCGCGGCGGGCTCGGAGACCACCACGCATCTCATCAGCGGTTCTGCCCACGAGCTCCTCAGAAATCCCAGCGTTCGCGACTGGCTTGCGCAGGACTGGGGCCGCGTCGGACTTGCGGTGGAGGAATTCCTGCGCTTCGTATCGCCCGTGCAGTTCTCCAAGCCGCGCTACGTGAGGCGGGATATCGAGCTCGCGGGCGTGCGTCTCAACAAGGGCGATCGCGTCATGGTGATGCTCGCCGCCGCGAACATGGACCCGGCGATGCATGATCATCCCGACAGCCTCGATCTCGCGCGCAAGCCGAACCGTCACATGTCCTTCGGAACGGGAATCCATTTCTGCCTCGGCCATCAACTCGCCCGGATCGAGGCCGCGTGCGCTCTGGAAGCGCTGTTCGTGCGATGGCCGAAACTTGGCTTTGCTGTGGACGTGTCTCAGATCCACTGGCGCAAACGACCGGGCCTGCGTGCGATCGCGAACCTCCCTGTCGTGCCGGACGGTCACGGAGCAGCCGGATCGATGATGGTTCATTCGCAGCCAGCGGCCTGCTGAAACTTACACGCTTGCGAAAATTTTCTCTGCATTCGTCGCTAGGAACGGCATGTCGTTTCTCTAGTTGTTTTTGGGACATCGGAAGTCGCGATGAGTTCCTCCGGACGATGTCGCAGATCAACAACAGGAGACAGCATCATGACCGGCAAGATGCCACCTGTTCCCGCCGAGAGCCAAAGCCCGAAGGGAACCGGCGACAGCAAGCAAGTGTCCTCGACTGCCCCGCGAGGCCAGCAGCGTGCGCAAAACCCGGACCAGCAAGGGCAGCAGGGCAACATCAAGCAGAACACCACCAACCAAGGCTATCAGCAAGATCGCTGAGGAGCGGACCTCATGTCGACATCCACCAAGACACCGAACAGCATCCGTCAGGGCGGACCTGGCGCATCGCATGAGAATGCGAAGGCACCGCTCGAAGTGAAAAAGCCACCGGCGGACGACCCGCAGCGCAACCGCAGCCGCGTTTCCGGCGGAGGTGGCGAGCACGATTCACACCACAGACATGACGAGGCCGGAAAAGGCGGAGGCAGGTAAGGCATGAGCAATAAGCAACCCAAACTCTACGCACCGACCGAAAAGGATCTGTACGACAATCCCATGATCGGCGGATCAAAGGGCGCAACGATGGCCGGTATCTCGCCTGAGGACCTCGAGAACGCCTTGGGCGAGAACACGATCGAAGGCGACGTCGAGAACGATGTAAACGCCGCTGGCGGCATCGACAAGGACGTCGCGCGCAGTGGCGCGCGCCGACGAGACCGATAGCTCCGGAGGACGAGCATGCAAGGCAAGAAGACTCACGAGCAACAAGTTCGCATCCTCGAGCGCAAGCCGGATGTTCCAGACGCGCGAGAGCTTGAGCGGGCCCTCGGCCACAATCCGGAGGACACCGCCGTTCACCGAGCGAGACCTGAGGCACGACAGAGTGAATTCCCGGTGAGCCGAGGCGGCCTCAACCAGGAAAGCGACCACAACAAGCACAACGATTCCGGCCAAAGCGGACACAAGCCCCCGAAACCGACGCCGGCACAACAGAAGCACTGAGTTGCACGGGCGATCAAAGCAAGAGGAGAGACCGATGCCAGGTGGTCATGGCAGCAAGACGCATTTCAGATCGGGCATGCACGGCAAGGGCGACGGCACGGGTGCCATGACGGACGTGCCAAAGGAGAAGATCGGCGACAACATGGTGCTGTCAAACCGCGACAAGAAGCAGCATTCCGACATTCGCGGCATGGACGGCAAGTCGATCCAGACGGATCAATATCAGGATCACTCGGCCAACCGGCTCGACGAGGAGTCGGGCACCGACGAGACCTGAGAGCGGCGTTCCTCCCGCTGAACTCGCGGACCGGTCTTCAGCCGGTCCGCTTTTTTGTCGATGCCAAGTCGCGTTCCCAGCCGAACACGGAGCGACCGTCGAGATCGGGCGAGGCCGCACGCTCTCCGGAGATGAACTCTTCCACTGACGGCCCACGCGCGGTGCGCTCCAGCCGCCGCGCCTGGTCGTCGAGGCGCTTGATCGCCTGCATCTCTTCCTCGCGCCCGAGCTTTGCGTTCTGGATCGCGCCCTTCAGCACGCGAATGGTTTCGTCATAGACCTTGATTGGAACAGGGTAGGGATGCCGGTCCTTGCCGCCATGGGCGAGCGAGAAGCGGGCGGGATCATTGAAGCGGTAGGGCGCGCCGTGCACCACTTCGGCGACCATCGCCAGCGAACGCACGGTGCGCGCGCCGACACCGGGCGTCAGCAGCAGCTCCGGAAAGTCGACCGGGCCGCGCTCGGCCGCGGCCGCGAGTGTGCCGTGCAGGCGACGCGCGAAGACATCCTTTGGCCGCACATCGTGATGCGCGGGCATGATCAGGTGCGGCAGTATCCCCTGCGCGGGCTCTGGCGCAGTCCCGGTGAGCCGCTCGAATTCGGAAAGGATGCGATCCGGGCCAAGATCGCTCAGAAGCTCGAGCTGCGCGGCGCGCGAGATCTCGGCGCGATGGTCGGTGAGATTGACGATCTCGCCTTGCAGCGGTCCGTCGATCGCGCTGTGCGGCGTATCGACAAAACTCTTCAGCGCCTCGGAATGCCAGTGATAGCGGCGGGCCTGTCGCTTGTCGCCGTTCATGCCCTGCTGCACCACGGTCCATTTGGCGTCGGCGGTGACGAAGAAGCCGTGGAGGTAAAGGTCAAAGCCGTCCTGGACCGCGGCGCTATCCACCTTCGCCACGAGGCGACTCGCACGCGTGAGCTTTGCGCCATCGAAGCCGACGCGGTCGCCGAGCTGCATCAGCTCGTCGGGGGTCTTGCGCGAATGCTGGCCACGCCCGCCGCAGACGTAGATTCCGAGCTCATCCTGGAGCGGGCCTAGACCCCGCTTCAGCGCGCCTATCACGGAGGTCGTGATGCCGGAGGAGTGCCAGTCCATCCCCATCACAGCACCGAATGACTGGAACCAGAATGGGTGCGAGAGCCGCTGGAGGAATGCATCGCGCCCGTAGTGATGGACGATCGCCTGTGTGATGATCGCGCCCAGCGAAGACATGCGGGTCGCCAGCCAGGGTGGAACCCGGCCGGCGTGAAGGGGAAGATCGGCGCTGCCGGTCCGTCGAGTCATGGTTGATCAGACATAGCGCAGTTCGGCGATGATTGCACCAGAGGGATGCTGCATTGCACCGAACGGGGGAGCGAACCACGCTGCAATGCGTTGAACGGCAAGCGCGACGCAAATGCGGGGACTTTAATGAATCGGCAGACCCTTTTGGCCGACATCGACAGGACGTTCGGGTGGATACCGTCGTGGTTCGTCGGCCTCTGTCTGGTCGCTGGCGCGATTCTGATGGCCCTGTCGATCTATCGCCTCTCGGTTTGGCTGTTCAACCGCGCTTTCGGAACCCGCCTCCCGCTCATGCGCGTGTTCATCGAGCGCACGGCGGGCCCCGCTCAGCTGGCCCTCTGTCTTGCTGCCGTGGCGTTGGTGCTGCCGCTCGCGCCGCTGGACGACGCCTTCCGCACGCCGCTGACGCGCCTGTTCGTCGTCGCCTTCATCGCGCTGATCGGCTGGATCTCGATCCGGATCGTGGATATGAGCGCGGCACGGTATCTCCTGAACTTTCGCGACGTCACCGAGAATTTCGTCGCGCGCAAGCACGTCACCCAGGTCCGCGTCTTCAAGCGCGTCACCGATATCATCATCGTCATCATCACGGTGTCGACCGCGCTGATGACGTTCGACTCGGTCAGGCAATACGGCGTCAGCCTGTTCGCCTCCGCCGGTGCCGCGGGTATCATCGTTGGTCTTGCCGCCCGGCCGCTGCTGAGCAATCTGATCGCGGGCATGCAGATCGCGATCACCCAGCCGATCCGCATCGAGGACGCGGTCATCATCGAGAATGAGTGGGGCTGGGTCGAGGACATCGCCTCAACCTATGTAGTGATCCGGCTGTGGGACTGGCGCCGCATGGTGGTGCCGCTGTCCTATTTTATCGAAAAGCCATTCCAGAACTGGACCCGCGACACCGCGTCCCTGATCGGCGTGATTGCGTTCCATGTCGATTATCGCGCCGACGTGCCGCGGATCCGGCGCTGGTTGGAGGAGGCGGTGAAGCAGTCCAAGCTATGGGACGGCGAGGTGGTCAATCTCCAGGTAGTCGATGCGGATTCGCGCACCATCGAGCTCCGCGCCCTCGTCAGCGCCAGGAATGCGCCGCAGTCCTGGGACCTTCGCTGCGAGATGAGGGAGAAGCTCATCGCCTTCATCCGCGACGAGATGCCGGAAGCGCTGCCGCGCGAGCGCGCGATCCTGATTCCGTCGGGAGGAGGCGACGATGACGCCAATTTCGTGCGGCGTCCCGCGCCGCCGGAAGAGATGCGGGCGAGCGCACGCAATTGACCTACTCGGCGGTCGCCTTGGTCGCATCGCGCAGCCGGACTGCGCTGGATCGTGTCCAGCGCGTCGGTCCTCATGCGAAGCACCTCATTGCGCTCGGATATCGGCGGCCTTCAGCACCGGCTCCCATTTGGCCGCCTCGGCATGCATGTAGGCGTCGAATTCCCTGGACGAAGAGCCGACCGGGGCTGCGCCGATCTTGCTGAGTGTCGACAGTACGTTCGGGTCCTGCAGCGCCGCCTTCAGATCGGTTTCGAGCTTCGCCACGGTCTCCGGCGGCATTTTCGCCGGGCCAAGGACGCCCCACCAGACCGAAACATCGTAACCTGGCACGCCGGACTCGGCGACAGTCGGAACATTCGGCAGCGCCTTCGAGCGTTCGGCCGAGGTCACCGCGAGCGCGCGCACCGGGCCGCCTTCGATCTGGCTGATGGCTTCGGCAAGGGGATTGATGCTGAGCGGGATGTCGCCCGCGATCACGGCGGTCAGCGCGGGCGCGCCGCCCTTGTAGGGGATCGCGACGATCTTGGTGCCGGACATGTATCTCAACAGCTCACCGGCGAGATGCGCCGAGGTGCCGTTGCCGGACATGCCGTAGGAAAGCTTGTCAGGGTCCTTCTTCGCCGCAGCGAGGAGATCGCCGAGCGTCTTGTAGGGGCTGTCCTTGGCGACGACGATCGCGAGCGGCGAGGAGGCGGCTTCGGTGATCGCGGTAAAATCCCTGAACGTGTCGTAGGGCACGCTCGGATAAATGAACTGGTTGAGCGGATGACCGCTGGCGACCAGGATCAGCGTGTAGCCGTCGGGGGCGGCTTGCGTCAGTGCCTGTGAGGCGATGATGCCGCCGGCGCCGGGGCGGTTGTCGATCACCGGCTGCTGGCCCCAGGTCTTCGTCAACGCCTGTCCGAGCGTGCGCGCGAGCACGTCGACCGCGCCACCGGCAGCATAGGGCACCAGGATGTGAACCGGCTTGCTCGGATAGCTGTCGGCGGCCTGCGCGGCGCTGCCTCCCAGCAGAAGACCGGCACTCAGCATCAAGCTGCCGATCTTTTTGTTGAAATCCAGCATTTTCCAGCACTCCTTGCGAGCGTTGCGTGCCGTCGATCTTTCGAGCCGTCCGGACGCCGCCCGTGGTTTTTGTTGACGAGACCTGATCTTTTGTACGATAGTACAAATCACATGATGCGCAACCCCGCCAGCAAGGAAACGGCTCGCAAGCCGAACATGCGCGAGGCGATCCTCGCCGCGGCCGAGGAGCTGTTCGCCACCAACGGCTTCAACGCCGTGTCGGTGCGCGATATCGCACAGGCCGCCGGCGCCAATCCCGGCAGCATCACCTATCATTTCAAGACCAAGGACGGTCTGCTGCTGGAGATCTACCGGCGCCATTGCGGGCCAATGAATTTGCGCCGTTCAGAGTTGCTCGCCGCCGCCAAGCGCGTGCGCGATCTCCAGGACCGGCTCGAAGCCGTGGTGCGGGCCTATGTCGTGCCGGCCTTCACCTCGGGCAGTGATCTTGCCGGGGGCGGGGCGCGGTTCACGCGACTGCGCGCGGTGATGTCCGCAGAGGGCAATGAGGTCGCGCGAAAGATCATCGCGCAGACTTTTGACGACACCAGCCACGCCTTCATCGATGCTGTTCACGAAAGCCTGCCGCACGTCCCGCGCACCGACATCGTCTGGCGCAGCCACTTCCTGCTTGGTGCACTCTATTATTCGCTGGTGACGCCGGATCGCGTCTCGCGCCTGTCGCGCGGCGAGGCCGACGGTAGCGATGCCGCAAGCGCCATCGAGCAATTGGTGCAGGCCACCGTCGCCGCGTTCCAGGCGCCGGCACCCGATCAGGCTGCGCCGGCACGACGACGACCGGTCGTCAGCAGTAAGACTTGAACACGCGGTCTCGTTCGGCGGTTTATCTGATGGCAACCATGTACACGCCGACCATTCCGCCGCCCGATCCGAACACGCGCAGGCCGAAGTTCAAGCTGCCGAAGCTGTCTTGCGACGCGCATTGCCACATCTTCGGGCCCGGCGCGAAATACCCCTACGCGCCGGACCGTTCTTACACGCCGCCGGATGCGCCGCTCGCCGATTTCCGCGCGCTACATGCCAAGCTCGGCGTCGAACGTGCCGTCATCGTCAATGCCAGTGTGCACGGCACCGACAATACGGTGGCGCTGGACGCCATTGCGCAGAGCAACGGCGCCTACCGTGCGGTTGCCAATATCGACGACAGCGTCACCGAGCGCGGACTTCGCGTGCTGCACGAGGGCGGCTTCCGCGGCTGCCGCTTCAATTTCGTCCGCCATCTCGGCGGCGTTCCCGACAAGCGGGTGTTCGAACGCATCGTCGCGATGGTCGCGCCGCTCGACTGGCATATCGACCTGCATTTCGACGCGATCGATCTGCCCGAATATGCCGACACGCTGACAAGGCTGCCGCTGAGCTACACCATCGACCATATGGGACGGGTGAAGGCGTCCGAAGGGCTCGATCAGCTTCCGTTCAAGATCCTGATCGAGCTGATGCAGCGCGACGAGAAATGCTGGGTCAAGATCTGCGGCTCGGAGCGGGTGTCGTCGGTCGGTCCGCCGTTCACCGACGCGGTGCCGTTTGCGCGAAAGATCGTCGAGTCCGCGCCCGACCGGGTCATCTGGGGCACCGATTGGCCACATCCCAACGTCAAGACGATGCCGAACGACGGCGATCTCGTCGACCTGATCCCGCTGTTCGCGCCGGAGCCGGAGTATCAGCAGAAGATCCTCGTCGATAATCCAGCGCGCCTGTTCGAATTCGACCAATGACGGCGCTTGCGATCGACAAGCCGCGCGGCTTGATGAACTTATGACGTTGACGAACAGAAAAGGGGAGTTTGTCCCATGAAAACAGGTCTCGTGGTCACCGCCCATCCCGGCGATTTCGTCTGGCGCGCCGGCGGCGCCATCGCGCTGCATGCGAAGAAGGGCTATCGCATGAAGATCGTCTGCTTGTCCTACGGCGAGCGCGGCGAGAGCCAGTTCGCCTGGAAGGAGAAGGGTGCGACGCTGGAATCAGTCAAGGCCGGCCGCAAGGATGAGGCGGAGCGCGCAGCAAAGCTGCTCGGCGCGGAGATCGAGTTCTTCGACTGCGGCGACTATCCGCTGAAGCTGACGGAGGCGCATTTCGACCGCATGGTCGACATCTACCGCGAGCTCAATCCGAGCTTCGTGCTGACGCATGCGCTGGAGGACCCCTATAATTTCGATCATCCGAACGCGGCGCATTTCGCGCAGGAAACCCGCGTGGTCGCGCAGGCCATGGGCCACAAGCCCGGGGCGCGGTACAAATATTCGGCGCCGCCAGTGTTTCTGTTCGAGCCGCACCAGCCGGAGCAGTGCAATTACAAGCCGGACCTGCTCCTCAAGATCGACGAGGTCTGGAAGGAGAAGTATGAGGCATTCCAGATCCTCGCCGCGCAGAAGCATCTGTGGGGTTATTACGAGCGTGTCGCGCTCAACCGCGGCATCCAGGGCAGCCGTAACACCGGCGTTCCCATGACGTATGGCGAGGCCTATCAGCGCCTGTTCCCGACGGTAGCGGAGGAGCTGGCATGAAGCCGGTCGTCGTTCGCAACATTGAGCGAGCCGATCCCGCCGCCATGGCGGAGTACGGCGTCTCGACCGTGCACGAGGCCTATGGTCGGCTCGGCCTGATGAAGCCGTATCTGCGGCCGGTCTGGGCCGGCGCGGCGATCGCCGGCCCCGCCGTCACCGTACTGGCGCAGCCCGGCGACAACTGGATGATCCATGTCGCGGTCGAGCAGTGCAGGAAGGGCGACATCCTCGTCGTCGGCTGTACCACCGACAACACCGATGGCATGTTCGGTGAGCTGCTCGCAACCTCGTTGCAGGCGCGCGGCGTGCAGGGGCTGATCATCGATGCCGGCTGCCGCGACGTCAGGGCACTGCACGAGATGAAGTTTCCGGTGTGGTCGCGCGCGGTCTCGGCCAAGGGGACAGTGAAGGCGACGCTCGGCTCGGTCAATGTCCCCGTGGTCTGCGGCGGCGTCAACGTCGATCCTGGCGACATCATCGTGGCCGATGACGACGGCGTCGTGGTGGTGCCGAAGCGCTACGCGGCCGAGGTCGCCGCGAAGGCGAAGAAGCGCAACGTGGACGAAGGCGGCAAGCGCACGCGGCTAGCTTCGGGCGAGCTGGGCCTCGACATGTACAGCATGCGCGAGGCCCTGGCGAAGGCCGGGCTCGTCTATGTCGACAATCCCGAGGATGTCCAAAGCAATTAGCGGAGTGGGCCGATGGATCGTCTCAAGCTGAAGGCCGTGCTCGGCAGTCACCCCCATGTCCAGGCGGTCAAGAGCGGCGAGCTCCGCCCCGACCTGTTCGATCTCGATTTCATCGAGTACACGCCGACCAATACGGCGTTCAAGCCGATGGTGCGCGAGCAGGCCTTCGACGTCTGCGAGATGGCGATCGTCACCTATCTGATGGCGAAGGCGCATGGCAAGCCGCTGGTGCTGCTACCTGCCACCATGCTCGGCCGTTTCCAGCATTCCTATGCACTCCACAATCCGGAACGGGGAACGCTTGGGCCGTCCGATCTCGCAGGCAAGCGGGTCGGCATTCGCTCGTTCACGACGACGACCGGCGCCTGGATCAGGGGCATTCTCGCCAACGACTACGGCGTCAATCTCGACAAGATACGCTGGGTCACCTTCGAGGATCCGCACGTCGCCGAATATGTCGACTCCACCGAGCGCGCGCCGAAGGGCAAGAAGATCTTGCAGATGCTGATCGACGGCGAGCTCGATGCCGTCCTCGGCGAGGCCTCCGATGATCCCAAGCTGCAGACGCTGTTCCCCGATCCGGCCGCGGAAGCCGCCAAATGGTACGCGCGTCGCGGCGTCGTGCCGGTCAATCATCTCGTGGTCGTGCCCGATCAGCTGGCGAAATCGCGTCCTGACGTGGTTTCGGGCATTTATGATCTCCTCAAGCGGAGCAAGGTGCAGGCGGGACCTGCGGCAATGCCGGACCCTATTCCGTTCGGAATCGAAGCCAACAGGAAGCCGCTGGAGCTGATCGTGGACTATGCGTTCCAGCAGGCGCTGATCCCGCGCCGCTACGCGGTCGAGGAGCTGTTCGACGAGACGACGCGAGGATTGAACTGATGGCGGGTGATCCAAGACGATGGCAGATCGGACTGGTCGGTTACGGCGAGGTCGGCAGGATCCTGGCCGAGGATCTGCGCCAGCAGGACATCAAGGTCTCTGCCTATGACATCAAGCTCGGAGGCGAGCAGGGCGGTTCGCTGCAGGAGCATGCTGAAAAATTCGGTGTCTGGCTCGCAGCCTCGCACGCCGAGCTCACCGCCAAATCCGATTTCATCATCTCCGCGGTCACCGCGAGCCAGGCCGTGCCGGTGGCAAAGGCCTGCGCGGCCGCGATCAATCAGGGCACCTGGTTCCTGGATTTCAATTCGGCGTCTCCCGGCGCCAAGCAGCGCGCCGCCGCGCTGATCGATGGCGCCGCCGGACGCTATGTCGAGGGCGCGGTCATGACGTCGGTGCCGCCTTATCGCATCAAGGTGCCGCTGCTGCTCGGTGGTCCCGGCGCCAGGGAGCTGGAGCCGCTTTTGAACACGATCGGTTTTGCGGCAAAGGTTGCGAGCGACAAGCTCGGGGTTTCCTCGGCGGTGAAGATGTGCCGCAGCGTCATGATCAAGGGCCTGGAGGCCATGGTCATCGAAAGCTTTACCACCGCGCGCGCCTATGGAGTCGAGGATGCGGTGCTGGCTTCATTGGCGGAAACCTTTCCCACGATCGATTGGGAGAAGCAGGGCGCTTATTGCTTCCAGCGCGTGATCGAGCATGGCCGCCGCCGCGCCGAGGAAGTACGCGAGGTCGCCGGGACCGTGCGCGAAGCGGGGCTGGCGCCGTGGTCCGCGCAGGGCACTGCCGAGCGGCAAGCCTGGGTGGCGGACCTCGCCGACGAGGGCCTGTTTGGAATGAAGGGCACCGAGGAATTCGCCCGCAGCGCCGACTGGCGCACCGAGGCCGACCGAATCCTGGCGAAGATCAATCGCGAGAAATAGGGCGGCTCCTGCTCAGGACTTTGCCGTGCGACAGCCGGTGAGCTCGTCGCGGGCGCGTTCGATCAACGCCATCAGGTCTTCGGCCTTGCGGGCCAGCCGATCGTTCGCGACTTCGGTCCGGAATTCTGCGCGGATCGATCGAATACATTTGTCGGCGGTATCGAGCGTCAGGAGCATGCGCGTCAGGTCATCCTGTGTCCCGACGCCCGCCAGATCGAGCTCCGACAGGACGTGCCCGATGCCGTCGAGCCGCTTCACGGCAGCCTCGCTGGGCGTTCTCGCTCGCTTGGATTGGTAGTCGATGTCGCTGAATGCGCTGAACATGTCGATGCTTCCCCGTTGAATGCAGACATCAGTGCCGGTCCTACTATGACCGGCACCGCGGGACTTGCAATGCGCGCAGCTATCGAGAATCAGCAAGAATCTACTATCCGGGAATCTACCGGATTCGGAATTGCGGAACGATGAGCGGTAACATCGAACGGAAGCTGCTCGGAAATCAGCCGCCCTTCAATGCAGATATGCATTGAGAGTGATCAGGAGCCGGGGCCAAATAGAGTGGGCCGTTGCCGTGCAAAAGTCTGCCGACCCCGCTTGAAGCCCATCACGATATCCGGCAGCTCGGCGATCGCGAAGCGGCTGTCTTGCGTATCGAGCACGACGAGATCGGCAGGGTTTCCGACCTTGATGCCGTAATCCCCCAGGTTCATCAGCCGCGCCGGCAGCTCGGTCACGAGATCAAGGCAGGTATCGAAGTCGTTGACCGAGGCATGCGCCACGTTGGCGTAGAAATTCGCCATTCGCAGCAGTGAGGCGTCGCCGAACGGCGTGAAGGGATTGAGCACGTTGTTGGTCGCGACCGAGCACACCACGCCTTCGCCGGCGAGCTTGTGGGCGAGCGTCAACCCGCGTGGCGCGTTGTGGGTCGCCTCGCGCCCCATCAGATAGAGATCGGTCGCCGGCAGCACGGTGACGGCAACGCCAGCCTTTACGAGTTGCGCGGTGGCGGCCCTCAGCCGCTCCGGTGGCAGTGCGGAGAGTTTCGTCGCATGGCCGATTGCCACGCGCCCCCCGTAGTTGCGCCGCTCGGTCTGCCGGCAGACCTCGTCGAGGTGCCACCAGGAGGGATCGAGATCGAAATCGAGATGGAGATCGACGTCCACGTCGAACGCCTCGGCGAGGTCGAAGATGCGTGCGAGATGGGCGTTCGGGTCGGTGTCCGTGTAGGGACAGCCGCCGATCACCTCGCCGCCGTCGCGCAGCGCCTGGATCAGAAGCTCCTCGCTGCCGGTATCGTTGGTGAGGCCTTCCTGCGGAAAGACGCAGAGCGACAGGTCGATCGCCCAGGCATAGTCACGCTTCAGCGCCTTCACCGCCTCGAAGCCGCGCAAGCCGATACGCGGATCGATCTCGACGTGGGTTCGCATGCGCGTGGTGCCGTGGACGATGGCACGTTCGAGCACCCGGGCGCCGCGCGCGTAGACGTCCTCGACCGAGAAATCCTTCTTCATCCCGGAGACGGCGCGGATCGCTTCGGAGACGCTGCCGTGATCATGCCCGCAGCGGCCGAGCAGGCAGGCCTTGTCCAGATGGATGTGGCTGTCCACGAAGCCGGGCAGGGCGAGCCGCCCGCCGACATCGACCTCGACGGCCTCGCAGGCGAGCGTGGGTTCGATGGCAGTGATCCGGCCGCGCGTGACGCCGATGTCCATTGGGTCGGCGGCACCACGCAGCAAGGCGTTGCGAAAGATGAGGTCAAAGGCGGGTTGCGTGGTCATGGCTCTTGCGGAAGGAATTTAGTGCGGTCGGCCGCGTTTGGCGGCTCCAGATTGTCGGCAGTGTAGCGACGGAAATGTTCAAAATATATGCACGTATTCCCCGAGCGCGGCGTTAGTATTCCGCAAACTCGGGAGAATGAACCATGTCCGCTACCGCAAAAGCCGAAGCCGGTCCGTCGTCTGACGCGGGGATCGTTGAAGCCTATCTCACGGCGTCGATGATCCCCGATCCGGACGCCGCGGCGGCCTATATGGCGCCGGGCACGGTGATCACCTTTACCGGCGGGCGCGAGTTCGATCATCCGCGCGGCCCGACCGGTTTCAACGCCAAGCGCTACCGCTGGGTCAAGAAGAAGATGGACCGGTTCGACGTCTGCCCCGGCGACGGCGAGACCGTGGTCTATAGCGTGGGCACGCTCTACGGCGAATGGATGGATGGGACCTCATTCGAGGGTAACCGCTACGTTGATCGCTTCGTGGTCCGGAATGGCCAGATCACCAAGATGGATGTCTGGAACGACAGCGCCGAGCGCATCTTGGTCCAGCGCGGTATCGACGCGTAAGCGCCATCCTGGGGCTTGAGCCACCCTGACTCCAGGGAGACAAACCGCCAGTCACCGTATCGCAAGCCGCGATAGCTGATAGACGCAAGCTCGTCTGGCGGCTGCGGCGCGCCTGCGCTATCAACGGTGCGATTGCTGCGCCCGGCATGGAGGCGTGAGCCTCCTCGAGGAGTTCCCGATGCGTTTACCCACTGTTGTCCTGGCTCTCACATGTCTTGCGACTGCCGCCTCCGCCGAAGACCTGTCGGGCACGCTTCAGAAGGTCAAAGAGACCAAGAAGATCACGCTGGGCTATCAGGAGGCCTCGGTCCCATTCAGCTATCTCGACGGCAACCAGAAGCCGGTCGGCTTTGCCATGGATATCTGTCTCAGGATCGTGGATGCCGTGAAGAAGCAGCTCGGCATGCCCGACATCGCCGTCGATACCCTCGCCGTGACGTCGTCGAACCGGATTCCGCTGATGGTCAACGGGACGCTCGACCTGCATTGCTCGGCGACCACCAACAATGCCGATCGCCAGAAGCAGGTCGCCTTCACCAACACGCACTTCCTCAGCGCAACGCGATTTGCGGCCAAGAAAGCCGCAAAAATCAACACCATCGATGATCTCAAGGGCAAGGCGGTGACGGCGGTGGCCGGCTCGGTCAACCTGACGCAGCTCGCCAAGGTCAACACCGAGCGCAATCTCGGCATCAACGTGATGCCGGCCAAGGACCAGGCCGAAGCCTTCCTGCTGCTGGAAACCGATCGCGCCCAGGCCTACGCGCTCGACGACGTGCAGCTCGCGGTCGCGATCGCGCGCTCGAAGGAGCCGCAGCTCTTCATGATCAGCGAGGAGACGTTCTCGAAGCCGGAGCCTTACGGGATCATGCTGCGGCGGGAAGACGCGCCGTTCAAGGCGCTCGCCGATCGCGCGACCGCGGAGCTGTACGCGAGCCAGGAGATCGAGGTCCTCTACAAGAAGTGGCTGGAATCGCCGACGCCGCCGAACGGCCTCAACTACAACGTCCCGATGTCGGGCGCCTTGCGCAACGCCTTCAAGAAGCCGAGCTCAAGCTTCGACCCGGATGTCTACGTGGTGAACTGAGGCGAGGGCTGTCGCCGCCGGAAGCGTGTTGCGCGCAAGCGGTCCGCCGAGATGTCAGTAGGCCGTCGGGAACCCCCGCCTCGCCGCGGGGCCGGCCTGGGGGCCGGGCCAGCCTGCTGCATGATATCGCCCCGAGGAACTTGCGGTCACCTTCGCGACTCTCCAGCGCATAGAACGGTGGGCAAGCCGCCAAGACCGACGCCGAAGCGAAATAGCCATGCGCGCAAATGAACCGTTCCTGGTCCGCCACGCGGACCTTATTTTCGCTTTGAAGACGTTCGCCGCGTCGATCCTGGCGCTCGTCATCGCGCTGGCGATGGATCTGCCACGGCCATATTGGGCGATGGCAACCGTCTACATCACCTCGCAGCCGCTGGCGGGCGCGACCAGCTCGAAGGCGTTCTTCCGCGTGATGGGCACACTGGTCGGCGCCGTCACGACGGTGGCGCTGGTTCCAAACCTGATCGATGCACCCGAGCTGCTGTGCCTCGCCATCGCGCTCTGGGTCGGGCTCTGTCTTTATCTCTCGCTGCTCGACGGCACCCCGCGCAGCTACGTCTTCATGCTGGCCGGATACACGGTGGCGCTGATCGGCTTTCCCTCGGTATCCGAGCCGGGCGCCATTTTCGAAACCGCGGTGGCGAGGCTGGAGGAAATTTCGCTCGGCATCATCTGCGCCAGTCTGGTTTCGACCATCGTCCTTCCACGCAGCGTCGCGCCGGCTGTTGCCAATCGCATCGAGAATTGGGTGGCGGACGCGCAGCGCCTAAGTCAAGTCGTCCTGTTGCGCCACGGGACGAACGAGACCCGCCGCGGCAAGCGCATCAAGCTTGCGACCGACATCGTCGAAATCGACACGCTCTCCACCCATCTTGCTTATGACCGGTTGACCGACCGCAATGCCGTCGTCGGACTGGGTGAAATCCGGCTGCGCATGCTGATGCTTTTGCCGGTGATCGCTTCGCTCGAGGACCGGCTCGCCGCGCTGGGCGAGGAGGCGTTGTGGCGGCAATCCGAGCTGAGGCGGCTCCTGGAAAATCTCGCGGAATGGATCACCAGCGACGCCAACGCACGGCAGCCGGCCGAGCGGATTCGCGCCATGATCGCACGGCAGCAGGCGGTCCTCGACGACAGCGCCTCCTGGGAGCGGATCATCGTCACCAGCCTGTTGTCGCGGCTGCGCGATCTGGTCGACCTCTCGCGCGATTGCCGCGCCCTGACGGAAGCAATCGCCGAGAGCCGGAACGTCTCGACGCTCGATCTGGATTTCCAATCCGAAGCAGGCGCCGCGCCGGTGCGCCATAGGGATCGCGGCCTTGCCCTGTGGTCGGCTGCCGGCGCGGCGGCGGCCATCCTGATCTGCTGCGCGTTCTGGATCGGTACCGGCTGGCCGGACGGCGCGTCGGCGCCGATGATGGCGGCCGTCGCCTGTTCGTTCTTCGCCGCGCAGGACGAGCCCGCGCGCTTCATCCGCAGTTTTGGCCTGTGGTCCCTGGTCGCCATTGTCGTCGTGGCGATCTACCTTTTTGCGCTGGTGCCCGCAATCTCGCATCTCGAGGTTTTGGTCGCCGCGCTCGCGCCAACGTTCCTCTTCTATGGCTTCCTGATCGCACGGCCCGCAACGACCGGAACCGGCATGGCGCTCGCGGCCAACACGGCGACGCTGCTGGCGCTGCAATCGACCTACAGCGCGGACTTTGCGTCATACGCCAATTCCGCCGTTGCCTTCTTCGTCGGCGTCGCCATCGCCGAGTTGGTGACGCGGATCGCGCGTGGGGTGGGGGCGGAGTGGATTGCCAATCGCTTGGTGCTGTCGAACTGGAAGACGCTCGCCGTTGCCGCCGAGCGGCGCGGAAGGGGCGATCGCGCCGTATTTGCAGGCCTCATGCTGCACCGGCTCGGATTACTCGTACAGCGCATCGCCTTCCTCTCCGAGAGCGACCGGCGCGATACCGACAGCCTCGTCCAGCTCCGTATCGGAATCAACATCATCGATCTGCGCCGTGCCCGCTATGCGCTCGCGGCATCCACCATTGCCGTCATCGACGACATGCTCGACGAGCTCGCCATCGCCTGCCGCAAATATGCGGGCGATGGAATGCCGGCCGAACTTCTGGCAAGCGTCGATCGGGCACTGGCCCGTGCGGTGAAGGATCCCAATGAGAAGGCGCGCGAGGACGCTCTGGTCGGCCTCGTCGGCATAAGGCGCGGCCTGTTTCCGGATGCGCCGGCCTATCGGCCGCGGGCAGGCGAGAGTGTTGCAGCATGAGATACGTGATCGATATCTATGGTGTGCTCGTGCCAGCGCTGCTGTTGTGGATCATCATCGCCTACGGGCTGAGTGCTCTGCTGCGCCGTTTCATGCAGCGCTTTGATCTCTACCGGCTAGTTTGGCACCGCGCGCTGTTCGATTTCGCGATCTACGTCTGCATTCTCGGCGTCGTCGTCTATCTCTCGGAGTACCTTGCATGAAAGGGAATCTTGCCTGGCTCGGGCGCCTCGCGTTGACGCTCCTTGCCGTTGTCGCCGCGCTCGCCGTCGGCCGCGAGCTCTGGGTCTATTACATGGAGCAGCCATGGACCCGCGACGGCCGGGTGCGCGCCGACGTGGTGCAGGTCGCGCCCGACGTGTCCGGCTTCGTCACCGAGGTGCTGGTCAAGGACAATCAGAAGGTCCATCGCGGTGACGTCCTGTTCAAGATCGATCGCGAGCGATTTGCGCTGGCGCTGCGGCAGGCCGATGCGTCCGTGGCAGGTCATCAGGCCACGCTCGATCAGGCCAATGCCGATTTGAAGCGCTACAGCGCGCTCACGACGGATGCCGTGTCGCAGCAGAAGCAGGAGCAGGTCCTGGCGACCCAGCTCCAGGCCAAGGCTGCCTTCGACCAGGCCGTTGCCGACCGCGCGGTCGCCCAGCTCAACCTCGATCGCAGCGAGGTGCATGCCTCCGTGAACGGCGTGATTACGAACATGAATCTGCGTCCCGGTGCTTACGTCACGGCCGGGAAGGGCGTGATGGCGCTGGTCGACACCGACACGTTGCATGTCGAAGGCTATTTCGAGGAGACGAAACTCGCGCGCATTCGTTTCGGCGACAAGGTGCAGGTCCGACTGATGGGCGAGAAGGTGACGCTGCTGGGTCATGTCGAGAGCATCGCGGCCGGCATCGAGGATCGCGACCGTGCCGAGGGGGCCAGCCTGCTTGCCAACGTCAACCCGACCTTCAGCTGGGTGCGCCTCGCCCAGCGCGTCCCGGTGCGCATCGCGCTGGATCATGTGCCTGACGGGATGTCGCTGGTGGCCGGGCGTTCGGCGACGGTTGAGGTGTTGAACTAGGCGCGACTGCCATCACTCGCTTCAAGCGTTCGAATATTTCTTCAGCTCGAACCGTGCGATCTGGTTCCTGTGGACCTCATCCGGGCCGTCGGCGAGACGCAGCAAACGCGCGGTCGCATAGGCCTGCGTCAATCCAAAGTCGTTCGACGTGCCGCCGCCGCCGTGGGCCTGGATCGCCCAGTCGATGATTTGGCAGGCCATGTTGGGCACGGCGACCTTGATCATCGCGATCTCGGCTTTCGCCACCTTGTTGCCGACGGTGTCCATCGCGTAGGCTGCGTTGAGCGTCAGCAGCCGGGCCTGCTCGATCATGATGCGGGATTCCGCGATGCGTTCCTGCGTCACCGTCTGCTCGGAGACCGGCTTGCCGAAGGCGACGCGACTGCGCACCCTCCGGCACATCTTCTCCAGCGTGCGCTCGGAGAGCCCGATCAGCCGCATGCAGTGGTGGATACGGCCGGGGCCGAGGCGCCCTTGCGCGATCTCGAAGCCGCGGCCCTCGCCGAGCAGCATGTTCTCCTTGGGCACGCGTACATTGGTGAAGACGACCTCGGAGGCGCGATCGGGCACGCCGTAGAAGCCGAACACGGGCAGGGCACGCTTGACCTCGACGCCCGCTGTGTCCATCGGCACCAGGATCATGGATTGCTGCTTGTGGCGGTCCGCATTGTCAGGATCGGTCTTGCCCATGAAGATGCAGATCTTGCAGCGTGGGTCGGTCGCGTTGGTGGTGTACCATTTGCGGCCGTTGATGACGTAATGGTCGCCGTCGCGGACGATCGAGCTTTCGATGTTGGTCGCATCGGACGAGGCGACGGCAGGCTCGGTCATGGCGAAGCAGGAGCGGATTTCGCCTGCGAGCAGCGGCTTCAGCCAGCGCTCCTTGTCCTTCTCCGTGCCATAGCGCTCCAGAACCTCCATGTTGCCGGTGTCCGGCGCCGAACAGTTGAAGACCTCGGGGGCGAGATGCGAGCGGCCCATGACCTCGCAGAGCGGCGCATATTCGAGATTGGTCAGGCCTGCTCCGTGGCCGGAGTCCGGCAGGAACAGGTTCCAGAGGCCTTCAGCGCGCGCCAGCGGCTTCAGCTCCTCGACGACAGGATAGACCTTCCAGGGCCCCAGCTCCTCCGCCTCGCGATAAAAGCGCTCCTCATTCGGATAGATGTGCCGGTCCATGAAACTTTCGAGCTTGCGCTTGAGCTCGACGACTTTGGGCGACATCGGGTAGAGCATCTTTGTCTCCTTGATCGATGGACAGGCCGGGCGCGATCGGCTCACGCGACGCGATACTCTCTGAATTTCTCGCGCAGCGCCGATTTGAGCACCTTGCCGGTGCCGGTCATCGGGAATTCGTCCATGAACTCGACGGCGTCGGGCATCCACCAACTCGCGATCTTCGGACGCATGTGGTCGAGCAGCGTCTTGCCGTCGACCGTCGCGCCTTTCTTGCGGACGACGAGGAGCAGAGGCCGCTCCTGCCATTTCTCATGGTTGATCGCGACCACGGCGGCTTGCAGCACATCGGGGTGAGACAAGGCAACGTCCTCGAGCTGGATCGAGGAGATCCATTCGCCGCCGGACTTGATCACGTCCTTGGAGCGGTCGGTCAGCGTGACGTGGCCCTGTGGGTCGATCACGGCCATGTCGCCGGTGATCAGCCAGCCGTCGCGGTCGAGGCCTTCGTCGAGCTTCATGTAGCCGGACGCAACCCACGGGCCCCGCGCGCGCAGATGGCCGACGCTCTTGCCGTCGCGCGGCAGCTCGTTGCCGCCGTCGTCGACGATCCGCAAGGCGGTACCGAAACAGGCGCGGCCGGACACCTGGCGGCGGTCGAACTTCTCCTTGTCGTCGAGATGCTCGGAGCCCGGCCGCAAGCCGGGCATCGAGCAACCCAAGGCTTCCGTCATGCCCCAGGCCTGGACGTAGTCGATGTCATACTCGCGCTTGAGCTTCTCGACCATCGCGCGCGGCGGCGCCGAGCCTGACGACAATGTTGCACGAAGTGTCGAGAACCTGTTGCCGGTGCGTCCGAGCCAGTCTAGCAGGATCAGCCAGAAGCTCGGCACGCCCGCCGACAGCGTCACCTTCTCGCCTTCGAGCAGCTCGTAGAGCTTGTCCGGCTCGTAATTGCGGCCGGGCAGCACCAGCTTCGAGCCGGTATAGGGCGCGGTGAACGGCATGTTCCAGCCATTGCCGTGGAACAGCGGCGCCATCGGCATCATCACCTCGCGCACGCCTTCCAGGTGCCCGGGCAGAAAGTCGAAATTGCAGGAGACCATGGTCTGCAGGATCGCGGCGCGGTGCGAATAGATCACGCCCTTCGGGTTACCCGTCGTGCCCGAGGTGTAGCAGATGGTGGACGCCGACTTTTCGTCGAACTCCGGCCAGGCAAATCCGGCGTCGTTCTCGTTGTCCAGCAGATCCTCGTAGCAATGGACGTTGGCAAGCCTGGTCTCCGGCATGCGCTCGCGCGAGCACATCACGACATAAGCTTCGATCGATTTGAGCTGCGGCGCGATCGCCTCCACGATCGGCAGCGTGGCGCGGTCGATGAACAGCAGCCGGTCCTCGGCGTGATTGACGATGTAGACGAGCTGCTCGGGGAATAGCCGCGGGTTGACGGTGTGCAGCACATAGCCCATGCCCGGCGCGGCATAGAACATCTCGAAATGCCGGTGCGTATTCCAGGCCAGCGTGCCGACGCGGTCGCCGGGCATCATGCCGAGTCTCTTGAGCGCCAATGCCATGCGCTTGATGCGCGGATGGGCGTCGGCATAGGTGTAGCGATGGATGTCGCCCTCGATCTCGCGGGCGACGACCTCAGCCTCGCCGTGATAATCGGCGGCATACTGGATCAGGCCGCTGATCAGGAGCGGCATGTCCATCATCAATCCCTGCATCGTCTCCTCCGGACCGCCACGTCGTTGCGCGGCGTGCGCTTGTGATGTGCGCTTGAGGTTAGCGGAACGCCACGCGACGTTCACGCAAAAAGCGAGAGACGCGATTGCATGCGTCACTTTTTCAGGGCTAAGTGATGCGAGCTGCCGGCGAAGCAGTGTCCGCCGGGGAGGAAATCGATGTCAGCGGAAAGACACAAGACCGGTGCAGCCGGCGAATCTACAATCGACATTGCCGCACTTCGTGCGCGCTATCGCGATGAGCGCGATCGCCGCCTGCGCGCCGAAGGCAAGGCGCAATATGTCGAGGTGAGCGGCGAATTCGGGCGCTATCTCGACGATCCCTGGGCCAATTCCGGATTTGCGCGCGAGGCCGTCAGCGAACAGACCGAGGTGCTGATCGTCGGCGGCGGCTTCGGCGGCCTTCTGTGCGGCGCGCGCCTGCGCGCGGCCGGCATCGATGATTTCCGGGTCGTGGAAAAGGCCGCCGATTTCGGCGGCACCTGGTACTGGAATCGCTACCCTGGTGCGGCCTGCGATACCGAGAGCTACATCTACCTGCCGTTACTGGAAGAGACCGGCTACATGCCGGTGCGCAAATATGCGCGAGCCCCCGAGATCTACGAACATTCGCGCCGCATCGGCCGTCACTTCGATCTCTACGAGCGCGCGCTGTTTCAGACCGTCATCACGCGCATGGAATGGCAGGAGTACGAGGCACGTTGGCTGGTCGAGACCGATCGCGGTGATTGCATCCGCGCGCGCTTCGTCATCCTTGCTGGAGGCCCACTGAGCCGTCCGAAGCTGCCGGGCATTCCCGGTATCAAAAACTTCAAGGGACACAGCTTCCACACCAGCCGCTGGGATTACGCCTACACCGGAGGGACGGCCGAAGGTGGTCTGACCGGTCTTGGCGACAAACGCGTCGGGATCATCGGCACCGGCGCCACGGCCGTGCAATGCGTGCCGCATCTCGGCCGCTCGGCCAAGGAGCTCTACGTCTTCCAGCGTACGCCGTCAGCGATCGGCGTGCGCGACGACCGCCCGACGGATCAGAGCTGGGCGCAGGGGCTCAGGCCTGGCTGGCAGCGCGAGCGCATGGACAATTTCACGGCGGTGATCTCGGGCGAGCCATTCGAACAGGATCTGGTGCAGGACGGCTGGACCGGCCTGCTCGGCGAGATCCTGCTGGCGCCGCGCCGCCAGAAGCAGCCGGTGACCTCGATCGAGGAGGCGCTCAAGGTCATCGAGCAGGCCGATTATCGCAAGATGGAAGAGATCCGGGCGCGCGTCGATGCGATCGTTAAGGACGAGGCGGCGGCTTCGGCGTTGAAACCCTGGTACAAGGCCTTCTGCAAGCGGCCGTGTTTCCACGACGAATATCTCGACACCTTCAATCGCCCCAACGTGCATCTCGTCGACACCAGGGGACAGGGCGTCGATCGCATCACCGAGAACGCGGTCGTGGTCGACGGCCACGCCTACGAACTCGACTGCCTGATCTATGCCAGCGGCTTCGAGGTCGGCACCGACTACGCCCGCCGCATGGGCTTCGAGGTCTACGGCCGTGACGGCGTGAGCCTGTCCGAGCGCTGGCGCGACGGCGTCAAGACGATGCACGGCTTCTACAGCCGCGGCTTCCCGAACTGCTTCCTGATCGTCATGGTGCAGGCCGGCCAGAGCGCCAACTTCCCGCACATCATTGACGAGCAGTCGCAGCACATCGCCTACGTGATCGCCGAAGTGCGCAAGCGCAAGGCGCGAACCCTCGAGCCGACGCTGGCGGCCGAAAACGCCTGGGTCGAGGAGGTGGTCAAAGCCGCGCTCGGACGCCAGACCTATCTCGCCGAATGCACGCCCGGCTATTACAACAATGAAGGCGTGTTCGATCCGATCGCGGCGAGAAACAGCCAGTATTGGCGCGGGCCGGTGGCATTCCTGCGGCTGCTCGACAAGTGGCGAAAGGAGGGCAATTTGGACGGACTGGAACTGTCGTATGATCACGCCATGGAGTCGGCGCCTTCGTCCGGGTAAGCTCGGGCATTGGATCGCGCCAGAGAGAGGACATTGGACATGATCAGGGGCAGAACTGTAACTGCGGCGGTTTTCGGGGCGATGACGCTGCTCGGCTGCCTCTCGCCCGCCGCCCACGCCGCGCAATGCGGCAGTTCGCCGGCCGGCTTCGAGGCCTGGAAGCGCGAGTTCAGTGCGGAAGCGCAGGGCAAAGGCGTCGGCCAGACCGCGCTCGGGGCGCTGATGCAGACCAATTACGCCAGTGCCACCATCGCGGCCGACCGCGGCCAGCGCAGCTTCTCGCTGACACTCGACCAATTCCTCGCCAAGCGCGGCGCCACTACCATCGTCGCCAAGGGGCGCCAGCTCAAGCAGTCGCAGGGCGCCTTGTTCGCCTCGATCCAGCAGCGCTATGGCGTTCCGCCGGGGCCGCTGATCGCGATCTGGGGCATGGAGACCGGGTTCGGCAGCCAGCGCGGCAACCAGAACATGCTCTCCTCGATTGCGACGCTCGCCTACGACTGCCGCCGTCCCGAATTCTTCACCGACCAGCTCTATGCGGCGCTGAAGCTGATCGATCGCGGCACGCTGTCGGGGGCAACCCGCGGCTCGATGCACGGCGAAGTCGGCCAGACCCAGTTCATGCCCAAGAACATCCTGGCCTACGGCACCGGCAATCTCGAAGTTGCCGCCAATGCGCTGAACTCGACGGCGAATTTCCTCAAGGCCCATGGCTGGCGCGCAGGAGCCGGTTACCAGCCGGGCGAGCCGAATTTCGCCGCCATCGAAGCCTGGAATGCCGCCGGCGTTTATCAGAAAGCGATCGCCCTGATGGGACGGCAGATCGACGAGGGCGGAGGAGCGGCCGCCTCGCGTTGAGCAGCTCAGCAAGGCGTGATGCGCCGGCAAGAGAAAGTTGTTGCCAACTGGAACCGACGGCACGAGGTTTGCTTTGATCGAACAGGGCTGGGCATGAGGAGACTCAACATGGCAACCCAGATCGTGATGGACCAGACTGGCGACACGCGCCACGAGTTTGATCCTGGCAATGCCGAAGCGCTGGCGCGGGCCGAACGGCGCTTTCGGGAGCTCACCGGAGCGGGCTTCACCGCCGCGCTGCGAACCGGACCCGGCGAAGTCACCCGGATCCGATCGTTTGACCCGACCGCGCAGGAAACGCTGTTCTATCCCCGCCTGGTCGGCGGTTGATCTGAGCTGCTCATGATCGCGGCAGTCTGGCTCCGCGCGCCGGCGCGTGCGCGTCTGCATGCGCTACGCGAACTCTATCGGCGCTTCTTCGGCGAGAACACGCCGGATGCCCGCGGCCGCCGGCTTCTGGCCGAATGGCTGTCGCCGGCGCAGCGCGCGCAATTCGAGCAGCACCGGCATTTCGATGTCGTCGGCTGTGATACCGGCAAGACCTATCGCATCCACTATGGCACGGCCGCCAATGTCCATGAGATCGACGCGGCCGGCAATGCGGCGATGGGGTGGTGCTTCGTCCCGTCAGGCTTTCTCGTTCCCGGCGACGTGATGCTCGCGCAGAAGATCGCGCTCGAAACGGACGAAAGGGGAGCTCTCGCGCTCGCCAACAGGTTTCCGCCCGCAACGCATTCTGAACATTTCTACCGGCGGCCGTTCTAGGGCAAGGCTGTCAGTGCAAGGCTATTAGTCAAGGCTATCAGTAATGGGTGGTGCGATAGGCATCCACCGCGTGCGCTGCAAAAACGCCGACGCTGCAAAGCGCGAGCAAGGCCGAGATCAGCTCGATCATAGCTCGTCCTCCTGCGGCGGCAGGGCGACGAGGTGCTGACAGCAGGAATAATCCCAGATCAGGTTGAGGAAGAATTGCATCGTGGCCGTCCCTGTATGATTTTGACAACCAGATAACCGACGATCTGTTTCAGGCGTGTTTCGTCGCATCTGGAAACGGGTTTCGTGGGGGAACCCGGGCTGGTTTGTGCGCTGCGGAGCCGCTACATCCCGCTCTTGCTCAATCCTGTTAGCCGCGAGGCGGCGCATCACACTGCGAGGCGAAATCATGGCGCGGATCGAGTGGTTCGACGATCTCACCATTGGAATGCAGTTCAAATCCCCCGAAGTTCATGTCACCGAGGCCGACATCAAGCGGTTCGCGGCCGAGTTCGATCCGCAGCCGATGCATCTCGACCACGAAGCCGCCAAGCAGACCCTGTTCAGGGGTCTCGCTGCCTCGGGATGGCACACCGCCGCGATTGCGATGAGCCTTGCGATCCAGACCCGCCCCTTCGGCCCGCATCCGCTGATCGGCGCCGGCGTTGACGGGCTGCGCTGGACCATCCCGGTACGGCCCGATGACCGCCTGCATCTGGTCGGGGAGGTCATGAGCCTGACGCCGTCGAAATCGAAGCCGCAGGGCATCGCGCTGGTGAAATGGACGATGTTCAACCAGAACGGCGAGGAGGTTTACACCTTCACCCCGATCGCGATCGTGCCGCGGCGGGAGTAGGGCAGGGGCAGCGCCCTACGCGGTCGCCGAAGCCCTTGCGGGTCACCGGCAGAGGTGGTCATCTCGGTCCGGGGAACACGCTGGAGGCTGACATGAAACGATTTCTCCTCGCCGCCGGGTTGCTGGCCGGCGCCTTGGGCGCCGTCGCTTTGACCGCAAGTCCGGTGCAGGCGCAACAATCCAAGGTTGGCGACTGGACCATCGAGAAGCGCACGCAGGACGCACATTGCAATGCGAGCCGCGGCTACAAGGACAAGCAAGACGAGAACCGGGACTACGTCATCGTCATCACCTATTCCGAGAAAGCTATCGTCATCGTGATGATCTATGACGGCTGGGAGTGGGACAAGGTCGGCGAGATCCTCCGGGCTGACGTCGGTACCGACGACGCCGATATCATGAAGAAGGCCAAGTGGGAGGTCATGGACAAGACCACCGTTCGCGGCATCTTCGAATACGATCAGTCCATGATGGACCGGCTGTCCAAGGCCAAGCGTCTCTCGCTCGATTTCGAGGACGATGATGACGACAGCATCGAGATGCAGGTGCCGCGTGCCGGTGAAGCGCTGGCGGCGCTGAAATTCTGCGAGGAGAATCGCAAGTAAATTGCCGGAGCCGCATGCGAGGCCCAGGGGATCGGTGGCGACAGGGTTCTGCAGCGCGACCGACGCCTGACTGATCGCACGCGTGACTCATCGCACACAGTCCGCGCGCTGTTCGCTTTTATCCTAGTCTTTGGCGAAAACGTCCAAGCCGCATCCTGCAGTTGACGTTACGCAAGGACGATGTTCGATATTCCAGCATTTCGTTGCAACGTTTTCTCCCCGTCGAAGCCGGCCATTGAACGGCCCGTCTCCTTCGCCAGTCCCCGGATAGCGATCTTTCTCGCACGCCCGAGCCATACGCGGATTGCGTCGTCCGGCCGATGACAATCCTCCACGCAAATCGGTTCTCGTCCCTCGTCGGCGCGATTTACGACGCGGCGGTCGATCCCGCGCTGCGCAGCGGGGTGCTGGAACGGGTTGCGCATTTCGTCGGCGGATGTGCCGCGACCATCCTGTCCAGGGACAGAGCCAGGCTTTCGATCGAGATCCAGGAGCATTTTGGCACCGAATCCCGCTTCCGCCAGCTTTATCGCGACCGATATGTGGAGCTCGACCCTCTGCTCGATCGTCATCTCACGCTCGCAGCGGGGCAGACGATCGGCGTAGCCGACATCATGCCTCATGCGGATTTCCTGGCAACGAGCTTCTATCGCGAGTGGGTGGAACCGCAAGGAGCGATAGACCTTGCAACCGTCGCTATCGAGACGTCGGCCACGCGCACCACGATTCTGCAGGTGTTGCGCCACAGGTCGCACGGACTCGTTGACGAGCCGATGCGTGAGCGCATGCGGCTGCTTGCTCCGCACCTCCAGCGCGCCAGGATCATGGGCCGCCAGATCAGGGCCCGCTCGCATACCGTGGACGACCTTGCAGATGTCTTGGATGGGCTGAGCACGGCGATCTGCCTGCTCGACGCAGATGGTCGGGTCGTGCATGCCAACGCAGCATGCCGCGGGCTGTTCGCCGATGCCAACCTGCTCACAATGGTCGGAGACCGGATCGTCGCCCGCAACACCCAGACCGACAAAATATTCCGCGGCCTGTGCGGAATCGATGCCGGCCGAGAAACTCGTTCCGCTGCCCGCCGTCAGATCGAGCTTGCGACATCAGTTGATGGGCAGCACTATCTGCTCCACGCTTTTCCCTTGAAGCGCGATCGCAGTCCATCGCGAGATGCTGCAGCCACGGTGCTGTTCGTGCAGAAGGCATCGGCGGCGACATGGCTCGCAGCCGATGCGATCGCTGCGGCCTTCAGGCTGACACCGTCAGAACTGCGCGTATTGATGGCCATTATCGAGATCGGCGGCGTTCCCGACATTGCGGCAAAGCTCGGCATCGCCGAAACGACCGTGAAGACGCATCTCGGCCGCCTGTTCGAGAAGACCGGCGCCGGCAGGCAGGCCGATCTGGTCAAGATTGCCACCGGCTTTGCCGTTCCATTCGCGCCTCGAACGAACGACGGTGACGATACCTTGTGATCCATTTCACATGGTTCGCCGGGTATGTGCCGCAATCTCAATCCATTGTGATGAGCCGAGCTCCCGTGTCCTCCGAATGCAGGACGCGAGTCATTTGATACTTTCGTATATCGCTTCCAGAAAAGTGAAGAGCAGCAAGCGCCGCGAAGCGATACCGCGACGGCATCGAACGCGAGTGTGAGGAAACGACAGCGCGTGGCCGGACCTGCTCGTCGGTTGGAGGATTGCAGTGAGCCAGTTTGATTTTTCAGTTATTAACGTTTCAACGAACGAAATTCCCGAAAACGAGCGTATCCCGCTGCTTCGCGATTTCTATTGCCGCGGGGTGTTGAAGGCGGAGGTCGAGGTGAGGGAAGGAAAGCCGTTCGCGGCGAGCTTCACGTCCCACGTCTTGCCGGAAGCCCAATTGCTGATCGGAGGATTGTGCGGAGCGCGCGTCGTTCGCACCAAGCATCTGGTTGCCGATGGGGACGACAGCCTGGCCCTGATCGTGAATCGATCTGGCGTGCTTGGGATATCCGAGCGGGGACACGATCTGAGCCTTCGTGCGGGAGAGGCGGTCTTGACCAGCGCGGAGGACGTCACGACGTTCGAGCGATTGTCGCTGGGCAGCTGTTTCTCGCTCCGTGTGCCGAGACGCGTGCTGGCGCCGATGATCGTGGACGTCGATGACGCCGTGATGCGTGTCATGCCGGAGAGCTCGACGGGACTTCGATTGCTGGTCGATTACGCGGTGACGCTGGTGCGGGAGAAGGCGTTCGCGATGCCCAATTTGCGCCAGCTCGGGGTCGGGCATCTGCACGATCTTCTGGCAATGGTCCTCGGTGCCACCAACGAGCCGCGGGAGCTGGCCGGGCGCCGCGGCGTCAAGGCGGCACGGCTGCAGAAGGCGAAAGTCTCCATCGCCAACAATTGCTGGCGGCAGGACCTGTCGGTGGCCACGGTCGCCCAGGAGCTCGGCGTGACGCCGCGCTATCTCCAGCGCCTGTTCGAGGCCGACGGCAAGACGTTCTCGTCCTTCCTGATCGAACAGCGCGTCAAGCGTGCGCATCGCATGTTGCGCGAACCCGGATACGCCGAGCGGACGGTCAGCTCGATCGCCTACGATGTCGGCTTCGGCGATCTCTCCTATTTCAACCGCTGCTTCCGGCGAACCTATGGCGCCACTCCGAGTGACGTCAGGAGCGGTGACATGCCGTGACCGTGCGCGATTGAATTTCAGTCAAATGCCGATTGGAGACGGCACGGGCGTGCGCCGCCCGCAGTTGGAGTGTTGCATGCGCCGTTTTTTCTTTGATCTTATGCTCGGCAATATCGTGAAGATCGATCCGGGTGGCATGGTGTTCGAATGCCCCGAAGCGACATTCGTGGTGGCCAACGAGATGGCAAGCCACCTGTTCGTCTGGCGCGACGATTTGCGCGGCCGCGATGCCTGCATCCGGGTCAGAGACACCGACGGGCGCGAGATCTATCGCGCCGCGGTCTGGTCGGAGAATGTGGAGAAGGTCGGCTGGGACGAGATGTGAGCGTCCCGGTGCGGTATCGCGACTCTGCATCAGTAGCACCCGAATGGATATCCGTTCGTTGCCCGGCCGGCGTCCTCCGATCGGAGGATGCCGCATGCTGAGGTTGTGGTATGCTTGGTGATATTGATCACCCAGGCCATTTATAGCCATGCACGGACCGCGGAAGCTGCCCGACCTCGTCGAGGCCATCTACGATGCCGGACTCGATCCTTCGCTGTGGCACAACGTCGTCACCGGCATCCGCGACTTCGTCGGCGGCCAGGCCTGCGGACTGTTTTCCAAGGATTCCATCAGCAAATTCGGCGTCACGCACTATTATTGCGGGGCGGACCCGCACTATATCCAGCTCTATTCCGAGACGCATTCGAAGTTCGATCCGCTGACCGTCCTGCCGCCGCACGGCCAGATCGTCAGCATTCCGGATCTCGTCAATTTCGATGAATATCGGCGCGGACGCTTTTACCAGGAATGGATGCGGCCGCAGGGTTGCAGCGATGCGGCCAACGTCGTGCTCGACAATTCGAATGCGAGCTGCCCCGTGATGATGACGGTGCTGTCGGGCCGCCGGATGGTGGATCCGGTGATGAAGCACCGCCTCTCGCTGATCGTCCCGCACGCCAGCCGTGCGTTGTTGATCAACCGCGCCATGACCTCGCAACTGACGTTGGCGACGGCGTTGGCGGAGGTCCTGGACAATCTGGCCTGCGGCATCTTCCTGCTCGATGGATTCTGCCGGGTGGTGCACGCGAATTCCGCAGGGCACGTCTTGCTTGCGGCCGACGATGTGGTTCGGTCCGTTGCCGGGCAATTGGTGACCAGCAGTGCGGAGGCCAATCAGACGCTGCGGGAAGCGTTCGCGACCCGCAATGAAACTGCCCTGCTTGCCGCAAAGGGGCAGGCGTTTTCGCTGCTTTCGCCCTCGGGCGAGCGCTACGTCGCGCACATCCTGCCGCTGTCTTCGGTCCTCCGGGACGGTAGCGAGCGGGTGGTCGATGCCGTCGGTGCGCTGCTCCTGCGCAAAGTATCGATCGGCGGACAGTCCTACGGCGAATTGATCGCGCGGACCTTCGACCTTACACCGGCCGAGCTGCGCGTGTTCCTGTCGATCGTCGAGGTTGGCGGCGTCCCGGAGACGGCGGTCGCGCTCGGTATCGCAGAAACGACGGCGAAGACGCATCTGCATCGCGTGTTCGCCAAGACGGGCGTTTCGCGTCAGGCCGATCTCGTCAAGCTCGCGGCAGGATTCTCCAATCCGCTGATCAACTAGGCTGCCAATTGGGCCCTCAGGATTGAACCTTTCGCTCCATCGCCAGACTCACAGGAGCCGCCGGGCATGAAGAACATGTCGCCATCTCCATGTGTCACCATTGGCTCTTCCGATGCCCCGACCTCCAAAACCGTCCGAGTTGATCGAGACTATCTATGACGCGGGTCTCCAGCCGGAGTTGTGGAGCGAGGTCGTTGTCAAGCTCAATGCTTTCATCGGCAGCCAGGCCTGTGGTCTGATTTCGAAGGACCCGGTCAGCAAATCAGGCGCGACGCATTATTATTGCGGGGTTGATCCGCACTACATTCAGCTCTATGCGGAGACCTACGCCCGGTACGACCCGCTCGCTCGGCTTCCGCGCTATGGCGAGGTGCGGAACATCCCCGATCTCGTGGATTTCGACGAATATCGCCGCGGCCGCTTCTACCAGGAATGGCTGCGCCCCCAGGGCTGCGTCGACGTCGCCAATGTGGTGCTGGAGCAGTCGAAGTCGCCGTGTCCGATGCTGATGACCGTGATCCCCGGCAGGGAGATGCTCGACGCCGAGCAGCGGGCGCGGATGCAGTTCCTGGCTCCGCATGCGAGCCGGGCGCTCTTGATCAACCGGGCGATCGAGCGGAAGCAGCAGCGGGCGATCGCGCTCGCCGACGTCGTGGACCGACTGAATGCCGGTGTCATCCTGCTCGATTCGACCTGTCATATCGTCCACAGGAATCCGGCTGCGGACACGATCCTGGCCGTCGACGATGTCCTGCGGTCTATCTCGGGCCGGCTGGTGGCAAGATCCTCCGCTGCAAATTCAGCCCTGCGCGATATTTTCCGTGACACAAGCGAGGTCGCGTCGGCGGCATCTTCGGGACGGAAAATTCCGCTGATGTCGCATGACGGTTCTTACTATGTCGCGCACGTGATCGCGCTGCCGTCATTGCTGCGCGAGGGTGTGGCCGAGCGAAGTTCGGCCATCGGAGCCTTGTTCATTTGGAAGGCGGAACTCGACGGCCGCTCGAGTGCCGGACTCATTGACCACACCTTCCAACTCACGCCTGCGGAACTGAGGGTCTTGCAGTCGATCGTCGATGTCGGCGGCGTGCCGGAGACGGCGGTTGCGCTCGGCATCGCGGAGACGACGGTGAAGACGCATCTGCATCGCGTGTTCGCCAAGACCGGCGTTTCTCGTCAGGCCGATCTCGTCAAGCTCGCTGCTGGATTCTCCAATCCGCTCGTGCACTGAGATGCGTTCAAAAACGCGGGCGAGTCGCTGCAGCTCGCAATAGGTTCAATCAGAAGCATCATTTGAAAGTTATCGCGCGTCATTCGATCGAATGACGCGTTGTTCTGCGCTCTATTCTACTGAACATCACACGGTCTGTTGTTCGACGGGTCAGGCATTCGTGTGAAGCAACTCACTGCAGGCGGAAGTGGATCCCGTCAATCTCTCGAACAGGTTGAGAGGAGATTGTCATGCGAACGGGGTCACCAGTTCTGACAGGCAGGTTCCGCGATATCGTCGCCCGCATAGGCGCGATACTCCGCGCGCAGCGGGAAATCGACGCGCAGCGCGTGTTGCGGCGCTATCGCCACCTGCTGGACCAGCCGCACGAAGCGCCGTGTCTGAATGAAATTATGCACGTCTCCCGTGAAGAGGATACTTTTGAAAATGCCAACGGAGTTGATCCGCGCGAGCGCACGGCCGGCCACCCCAAATTCGAACGTGCGTGACGTCAGCATCGTCGCGATCGCGCTGACCGCGGCGCTCGTTGCTCTCCAACTGGTCGGCCTCGCGATGCTGGAGCAATCTCACGCTTACGGGATGCATCCGTCGGCTCCACTTGAGCCGGCCGTCTGCACGGAGAGCGCCGGGGTCCCTGTCTCGCAAATTCCGTACGACTGACCCGGAGGGCGGATTGTGCCTGATGTCACGACTCTGATGCTGCTCAGCGTTGCCGTGTTCGCCGGCGCCTTCGTCTCCGGGCTCTCGGGCTTTGCCTTTTCCGCGGTGGCGGGCGCCATCCTGCTCCGGGTGTTTCAGCCGCTCGAAGCCGTGCCGCTGATGATGGCGTGCAGCATCGGCGTGCAGGCCACCAATCTGTGGGCGCTTCGGCGCAATATTCGCTGGGAAGGCAGTCTGCTGCTGATCGTCGGTGGCTTGATCGGCGTTCCCATTGCGGTGTCGCTGCTCCAGAGCACGGATACGCATCTGCTCCGGCGCGGCTTCGGCATCATCGTTGCGCTCTACGCCGCCTACATGCTGCTGCGGCCGACGCTGGTGACGGCCGGCGCGGCGGTCGGGCGGCACTGGGTCGCGTTGATCGGGTTCGGGGGAGGACTGGTCGGCGGGTTGACGGCGATGCCCGGCGCGATTCCGACGATCTGGTGCGACATGCGCGGTATGCCCAAGAGCGAACAGCGTGGCCTGGTGCAGCCGTTCATCGCCGCGATGCAGCTGTTCGCGATCGCGCTGCTGGTCGGACATCAGGATCTGTCGTCAAAAGTCTTCGTCGATCTCGCGGTGAGCCTGCCGGCGCTGTTCGCAGGCTCCGCGCTCGGCGTGATCGCGTTCCACAAGGTCAACGAGACGGTCTTTCGCAAGACCGTGCTCGTTCTGTTGTTGCTGTCGGGAATTTCCCTGATCTAATGCCCGACGGTTTGCACCGGCGCCGCGCGGGTGTCGCTGCCGTGATGCGTCAGCGGCTTCATGCCGGTGACGGTCCGCAGCAGCACATAGAACACCGGCGTCAGGAACAGACCGAATACGGTGACGCCGATCATGCCGGAGAACACGGCGACGCCCATGGCGCGCCGCATCTCCGAACCTGCGCCGGTAGACAGCACCAGCGGCAAGACGCCCATGATGAACGCCATCGACGTCATCAGGATTGGACGCAGCCGCAGCCGGCTCGCCTCGATCGCGGCCCGGATCGGCGTGCGGCCTGCGAATTCGAGTTCGCGCGCGAATTCGACGATCAGGATCGCGTTCTTGGCCGAGAGTCCCACGAGCACGATCAAACCGATCTGGGTGAAGACGTTGTTGTCGCCCTTGGAGATCCAGACTCCGAACATCGCAGCCAGCAGACCCATCGGCACGATCATGATGATCGAGAGCGGCAGGGTCAGGCTCTCATAGAGCGCGGCCAGTACCAGGAAGACCAGGAGGATCGCCAGCGGGAACACCCACAGTCCGGAATTGCCGGCGATGAACTCCTGATAGGTCAGGTCGGTCCATTCGAAGGCAAAGCCAGGCGGCAGCGTCTCCGCCGCGATCCGCGTCGCGACCTCCTGCGCCTGTCCGGAGGAGAAGCCGGGAGCAGCCGCCGCGTTGATATCGGAGGACAGGAAGCCGTTGTAACGGATCGCGCGCTCGGGTCCGGCGCTCTGGCGAACGCTCAACAGCGCCGAGAGCGGCACCATATCGCCCGAGGACGAGCGCACCTTCAACTGCCGGATGTCGTCGGCGCGCGCGCGGAACGGCGCGTCGGCCTGCACCCGGACCGAATAGGTGCGGCCAAACTTGTTGAAGTCGTTGACGTAGTAGGAGCCCAGGTAAATCTGCAGCGTATTGAACACCTCGGTCACGGGCACGCCCAATTGGAGCGCCTTGGTGCGGTCGATGTCGGCGAACAGCTGGGGCACGTTGACCTGGAAGCTCGAGAACACGCCGGCGATCTCCGGCGCCTTCTGCATCGCCGCCATGAACGCCTTGGTCGCCTCGTTCAGCGCCTCATAGCCGAGACCGGCACGGTCCTCGATCTGCAGCTTGAAGCCGCCGATGGTGCCGAGGCCGTTGACCGGCGGCGGCGGGAACATGGCGATGAAGGCTTCCTGGATGCCGGCATATTTCTTGTTCAGCTCAGCCGCGAGCGCGGGGCCGCTGAGCGAAGGATTCTTGCGCTCGTCGAACGGCTTGAGCGTGGAGAACACGATGCCGGCATTGGAGGAGTTGGTGAAGCCGGCGATCGACAGGCCCGGAAAGGCGACGGAACTCTCGACACCGGGCTGGGTCAGCGCGATGTCGCTCATCTTGCGGATCACCTCTTCAGTGCGATCGAGCGATGCACCGTCGGGCAGCCGCGAGAAGCCGACCAGGTATTGCTTGTCCTGGCCCGGCACGAAGCCGCTCGGCACCTGCTGGAACAGGAGCGCGGTCACGCCGACCAACACCACATAGAGCCCCATCACTGCGGCCTTGCCCGAGATCACCTTGGTGACGGTTCCGCTGTAATTCTCCGACGAGCGTGTGAACACCTTGTTGAAGCCGCGGAAGAACCAGCCGAGGCCCTTTTCCATGATGGTCGTCAGCCGGTCCTTCGGCTCGTTGTGTCCCTTGAGCAGCAAGGCCGACAGCGCCGGCGACAGCGTCAGCGAGTTGACGGCGGAAATCACCGTCGAGATCGCGATCGTCAGAGCGAACTGCTTGTAGAATTGCCCGGTGAGGCCGGAGATGAAGGCGAGCGGCACGAACACCGCGATCAGCACCATCGCAATCGCGATGATCGGCCCCGACACTTCGCGCATCGCCTGGTAGGTGGCGTCGCGCGGCGACAGCCCTCCCTCGATGTTGCGTTCGACGTTCTCGACCACGACGATGGCGTCGTCGACGACGATGCCGATTGCAAGCACGAGGCCGAACAGGCTGAGTGCGTTGATGGAGAAGCCGAATACGTGCATCACGGCGAAGGTGCCGACGATCGACACGGGCACGGCCAGCAGCGGAATGATCGAGGCGCGCCAGGTCTGCAGGAACAGGATCACCACCAGCACCACCAGCGCGATCGCCTCCAGCAGCGTGTGGATCACCGCCTCGATCGACGAGCGGACGAATTGGGTCGGGTCGTAGACGATTTGGTAGGACACGCCTTCCGGCATGTTCTTCTTGATCTCGGCCATGGTGGCACGGACGTGATCGGAGATCTCCAGCGCGTTGGAGCCGGGCGCCTGAAAGATCGGGATCGCCACTGCCTGCTTGTTGTCGAGCAGCGAGCGCAGGCCGTATTCGGACGCGCCGAGCTCGATGCGGGCGACGTCGCGCAAGCGCACGACTTCGCCACGCGTACCGGTCTTGACCACGATGTCGCCGAATTGCTCTTCATTCGCGAGCCGCCCTTCGGCATTGACGGACAGTTGCAGGTCGATGCCCTTGATGTTCGGGGAGGAGCCGACTACGCCGGCAGCGGCCTCGACGTTCTGCGCCTGGATCGCCTTGACGATGTCGCTCGCAGTCAGTCCGTGTTCGGCGGCCTTCTGCGGATCGACCCAGACCCGCATCGAATAGTCGCCAGCGCCATAGAGCTGGACGTCGCCGACGCCGTCGATCCGTGCAAGGCGGTCCTTTACGTTGAGCACGGCGTAATTGCGCAAATACGTCATGTCGTAGCGGCCGTTGGGCGACAAGAGATGCACGACCATGGTGAGGTCGGGCGACGACTTCTTGGTGATGATGCCGAGCTGGCGCACCACGGCCGGCAGGCGCGGCTCGGCCTGCTGCACGCGGTTCTGCACCAGCTGCGTCGCCTTGTCGGGGTCGGTGCCGAGGCGGAACGTCACCGTCAGCGTCATCGCGCCGTCGGTGGTGGCCTGGCTCGACATGTAGAGCATGCCTTCGACGCCGTTGATCTGCTCCTCGATGGGAGTCGCCACCGTCTCGGCGATCACCTTGGGATTGGCGCCGGGATAGGTCGCGCGCACGAGGACGGAGGGCGGCACGACGTCGGGATATTCCGAGATCGGCATCGCGAACAGCGAGATCAGGCCCGCGAGAAAGATCAGGACCGACAGCACACCGGCAAAAATCGGACGATCAATGAAGAACTTCGAGAGATTCATGGCTTTGCCCCTGCGCGAGAGACAGCTCTCCCGTCATTCCCGGGCGCGGGCCCAAGCCCGCAAACCCGGAAATCCAGAAGTGATGTCCTGGTAGTTCAACGAATTCGACATTCCGGTTCGCGCTGCCCGCGCGCTCCGGAAGCGGAGAATGCTAGCGTTGCACCACGTCCTGGTTGCTGTGGTTGGAGGCCTGCTGCGGCCCACGCGCGCCCATCGCCGCGACCTCGGTCTTGAGGAGGGCGCCGGGACGCACGCGCTGCAGGCCGTTGACCACGATACGGTCGCCGGACTTCAGGCCCGCGGTGACGATGCGCAAGCCATCGACCGCGCCGCCGAGCGTGATCGGCCGATAGACCGCACGGCTGTCGTCGCCGACCGCCATCACGAACTTCTTGTCCTGGTCGGTGCCGATCGCGCGCTCATCGATCATCACGAGCGATTGCTGCTTGGGCTGGCCCATGCGCACGCGGGCGAACTGGCCGGGGATGAGGCGCCCGTCCTCGTTGTCGAACACCGCGCGGACACGGATGGTGCCGCTCTGGCCGTTGACCTGGTTGTCGATGAGCTGGATGTGGCCCTTCGCCGCGAGGCCGCCGGAGGTCGCCATCGCGACCGGGATCTGGTCGAGATTGCCGCGCTTGCCGGAGACCTCGGAAATCGAGTTCAACGCCCGCACCACCAGCTCCTCATCCGCATCGAATGACGCATAGATCGGGTTGACCGAGACTAGCGAAGTCAGCACCGGAGAGGCGGTGCCGGCGGCGACGAGATTGCCGACGGTGATTTCGATCTTGCCGACGCGGCCGTCCACGGGCGCACGCACCTCGGTGTAATCGAGATTGAGCTTTGCGGTCTGGAGCGTCGCTTCGGCCGCCTTCACGTTGGCGATGGCCTCGCGGTTGGCGTTGTCGCGCTGGTCATAGTCGCGCCGCGTCACGACGGCGTTGCCGACGAGTTGCGCGCCGCGCTCGAGTTCATTCTGCGTGAACACCACGCGCGCTTTCGCAGCTTCGAGCTGCGCCGCGGCCTTGTCGACCTCGGCCGCGTAGGGTGCCGGGTCGATCTTGAACAGGATGTCGCCTGCCTTCACCAGCGCGCCTTCGGTGAAGTTGGTCGCAAGGATCGCACCCGCGACGCGCGGGCGAAGCTCGACGCGGTTGATGGCCTCGAGCCGGCCGGAGAAGTCGTCCCACAGCACGGTCTGCCTTGGTTCGATCAGCGCGATCGTGACAGGGACGGCTTGCTCGGCCGCGGCGGCCGTCGCGGTCGCCTGGGCGGCACGAAAGTAATGGCCGGTCGCAATCGAACCGGCCACGGCGAGGGCGCCCACGATGGCCACGCCGCCGAGGAGGCGGCGGAAACGGCCGGTGCGGCGAGCATTTTGGGCAGTGTTTTGGGAGGGATGCATTTGCGCGTTCCAGATATGTAGTGTTCACTACAGATGTGGAGCTGGATACCGCAGCGCAAGATACTTATGTACCATTCACTAAGAAAATTGTAGCCCCTTACCGCAAGAGTTGGCAAGCGGAAGAGAAAATAAAGCGAGAACAAATAGATAGGATCAGGCGTTAGGTCAGCGACGACGCCGATTTCGAGGAGAACAGGCACATGGGCATGGGACGCCCCCGCGAATTCGACGCCGAAAGGGCGTTGGATCAGGCGATGGAAGTGTTTTGGCGCCATGGCTATGAGGGTGCCACGATCGCTCAGTTGACCGAAGCCATGGGGATCAATCCGCCCAGCCTCTATGCCTGTTTCGGCAACAAGGAAGGGCTGCTGAAGGCCGCGCTCGACCGCTATACAAAACTGCGCAATGTCTGGATGGACGAGGTGGTCGCGGCACCCACCGCCCGCGAAGTCGCCGAGCGGATGTTGATGGGCATCGCCGACAAGCAGACCGATCCCGCCAACCCGCCCGGTTGCCTGCTCGTGCAGGGCGGCATTGCATGCGGCACCGGATCAGAGAGCGTCCCCTTCGAGCTCGCCGCCCGTCGCGCCCAGAACGAGGACCAGCTTCGCGATCGTTTTGTTCGCGCCAAGGCCGAAGGCGATCTCAAGCCGACCTCGGATCCCGCGGCACTCGCGCGCTACGTCTCGGCCGTCTCGGTCGGCATGGGCGTGATGGCGTCCTCGGGCACCGACCGCGAGGCATTGCAGCAGGTCGCGAGTGTCGCCGTGCAGGCGGTCGAGGCGCAGTCGACTGAAAGAACATGACGACCGTTGGCGTCTTCGCCCCGATCATTTGACGGGTTGCGTGGCAGCCAACGACGGCGGCGGGACGAAGCCGCCGAACTCGCGTTCGATCAGTCCGGCGAGGGCAATCGTGGTGCGGTCCTCGAGATAAGGTCCGATGATCTGGACGCCGATCGGCAGGCCCGATGGCGTGCGCTCGATCGGAACGGCCGTTGCAGGCAGTCCGCAGGTCGAAGCGGGGTCTGCCCAGATGAAGCACGCATCGGCATAGTTGTAGAGCTGTCCGTCGATATCCAGTTGCCGCGCGTCGAACGGCTCGGACTGGTCCTGTGGAAAGGCCGGGACGGCCGCGGCCGGGTAGATCACTGCGTCGAAATCGCGGAACAGCTCCTGCCATCGTTGCTGCAGCCGCAAGCGCGCCGCATCGGTCGCCAGCCATTCACGATGAACCATGGCCCAGCCGCGCGCGCGCTCGGCCTGCAGGCTGCGGTCGTCGGGCGAGAGTGCCGCGGCAACTCCTTGCGCCTCTGCGAGGGCGGCCGGTGTCAGGCGCGGACTTCGCGCCGCGTTCAAGAGCTTCATGTAGAGCCGTGCGGATTCAGCGAGGTCGGGCAGCGACGCACTCGACCGCGAAACCCGTGCGCCTGATCGTTCGAGCCGTTCGGACAACCGCCCGATGGCGGAACGGACGGGATCGCCCGTCGGCATCAACGGATGCGTATCGATCACGAGAATCCTGAAATCCCTGAGCTGGTCGTGTCGCGGGGCGGGCAGCGCAAGACGATAGCCGATCCCGTCGCGCGTCTCGTCGGGGCCGGCGATCACGTCGAGGGCGAGCGCAAGATCCGAGGCGGTGCGCGTCATCGGTCCGACGACGGCGAGATCACCCTGGCCGGCAACGGGCGGCGCTGGCGGCAGGCTGTATCCGCGCAGCGGGACCAGGCCGAGGGTCGGCTTGTGTCCGAATACACCGCAGAAATGTGCGGGCACCCGGATCGAACCGCCGATATCAGAGCCGATCGAGAGCGGTCCGAATCCCGCAGCCAGCGCCGCGCCCGATCCGCCTGAAGAGCCGCCGGGCGATCGGCCGAGATCCCACGGATTGTTCGTCGTACCGTAGATCTCATTGTAGCTCTGGAAATCTCTGAGGCCGATCGGGATATTGGTCTTGCCGATGATGACAGCACCCGCCGCCTTCAACCGCGAGACGACAAGGGCGTCCCCCGCCGGTTGGAAATCTTTGAAATGCGGAAAGCCCCATGTCGTCGGCAGGCCGGCGACGTTGAACGGTTCTTTCAAGGTCACGGGGATGCCGAGCAACGGCAGGCGCTCGCCCCGGCCAAGCGCGGTATCGGCGGCGCGCGCGGCGTCTCGTGCGCGATCGAAATCGCGAACGATGACGGCATTGATCCGCCCGTCCAGCGCCTCGATGCGCGCGATCGTATGCTCGATCAACTCCGACGCAGAAAGCTTGCGCGCGTGCAGGGCGCTCAGCAATGTGCTGATCGAGCCGTAGTCCCAGTCAGTGGCGGTCAATCCGGGCGGCATCACGATCTCCATTGTCTTGCATCGCCGCGTCGATGTCGTTCGGCTGCAAATCGATCCGAATATCGAGCATGCAATTTGGCGGATAGGATGAGGAGGCCGCGCAACGGGAACCAGATCTGTCCGCCGGTCGGGGGCCGGAGGCGGCGCCTGGCCATCAGATCGCGGGATACGCGCTTCCTGCCGCGGTCTATGCGGGATCGATGGGCTCTGTACGCGCTGCTGCTCACGTGGCATTGGGGGCGGTGAAGCCTGGATACTGACGAGCATGTTCGCCCTGACATTCCTTGGGACTTCGGCTAGCGTTCCGTCGGCGGAGCGCAACCATCCCGCTCTCCTCGTGGAGGCAGGGGGCAAGCGCGTCCTCATCGATTGCGGCGAGGGCACGCAGCGCCAGTTGCTCCGCAGCGGCACGGGATTTCGGCGGCTTGACCGCATCCTGCTGACGCATGCCCATCTCGATCACGTGCTTGGCATCCCCGGTCTCTTCTCGACGCTGGGGTTGCGCCAGCAATCCGACGCGATGACCGTTCATGGAGGGCAGGGCACGCTCGACATCGTCATCCGCATGCTTGCCGGGCTGTGGGGCGCGGGCAGGGCGCCGATCCCTGTGGAATTCGCACCGCTGGCCGAAGGACAGGTTATCGACGCCGGCGACTTCACCATCGATTGCTTTCCGGTTCGCCACCGCGACACCGACAGCTTTGGTTTTTGCTTCCAGAGTCCGGCACGCCGCCATCTTGAGCGGGCGCGCCTCGCCGAGTTCGGTGTTCCCGATGGGCCGATGCGCGGAGAACTGGCCGCGGGACGACCAGTCGTGATCGCCGGCCGCACGATTGATCCCGAAGACGTCATGGGGCCGCCGAGCGGCGGCAGGAAACTCGTGCTGATCGGCGACACCGAAACCACCGACGGTCTGTCCAAACATGTAGCCGACGCCGATCTGCTGGTGATCGAGGCGACCTTCCTCGAGCGCGACGCCGCGACCGCACGGGACTATGGCCACCTCACCGCACGCGAGGCGGCTTCATTTGCCGCCGCGAACAACGTCGGGCAACTCGTGCTGAATCACATGTCCGGGCGGTATCGCGACGAAGAGATTCTGGCCGAAGCGACAAGCGTTTTTCCAAACACGCGGATCGCCGCCGACTTCGATCGCATCGTGATTTAGCGGCACCGCTCAAAGAGAGCGCAACCTCTGACGGTCTGATTGTGAGCTGCTTAACCTGCGGTGGCTGGGGAACTAGGATTCGAACCTAGACAAACAGAGTCAGAGTCTGTTGTGCTACCGTTACACCATTCCCCAACGGAATAGCCGAACAAATTCAAAGACTTGTTGATTTGTCCGGCTGCGGCCGATGGCACTTATCGCGCAAATCACGGCTCAGGCGTGGAGGGTTTCTACCCGCTCGGCTGTGGGCTGGCAAGCGCTGCGACGCAGGGATGTTTTGCGGTCCACATGGGACCTGCGGGCCGTGGCATCGTGGGCTCCGGCGGAGCGCCGCGGCGGCGCGCGACCGTTTGCCTCATCTGAAAATCACGTTTCATGGTCGGATCGTCACGCACCGCATCGTCCTTCGGACACACGATCCAAGGAGATCCCTGATGCCCTATGTCGATGGTTTTGTGCTGGCCGTGCCGAAGGACAACATCGAGGCCTACAAGGCGCTGGCGAAAACGGCCTGCGCGATCTGGATGGAGTACGGTGCGCTCGATTACGTCGAGTGCATCGGCGACGACGTGCCCTATGGCGAGCTCACCTCGTTTCCGCGCGCGGTGATGACCAAGGAAGATGAGATCGTGGTGTTCTCCTGGATCGTCTATCGCGACCGGGAGACTCGCGACGCCGTCAACAAGAAGGTGATGGCGGACCCTCGCCTGAAGTTGGACAGCATGCCGTTCGACGGCAAGCGCATGATCCATGGCGGCTTCACGACGCTGCTGAGGGCGAGCGACCCCGTGGGGTGAGGGCGCTGATCCGGCCCACATATCGGTGCTTGTCCATGCAGCATCGTGGCAAGCCGTTTTACTTGCCGGTACCGGGCCAGCATGCCATCCTCTCATCGCCAGGCATAAACAAACGGAAGCGGGCGCTTAGCCGGGCTTCCAAAAAATCTGGTTGGGGAAACCCTTTGGGAGGTCTGATTTCATGAGATTGAAGCACGTCACCGGGCTGCTTTGCGCGGCCGCGATGTCCCTTGCGCTCGCTTCAGCCGCGCAGGCCCAGGACAAGGTCGTCAAGATCGGCGCGATCCTGCCGATGTCGGGCGGCACCGCCTCGATCGGGGCGCACGCCAAGGCGGCGCTCGAGGTCGCCATGGACATCATCAACAGCGCTCATCCCGAGCTCGGCACTCTGCCGCTGGCCAAGAACGCAGGCCTTGCGGGCCTCGGCGGCGCCAAGATCGAGATCGTGTTCGCCGACAACCAGGGCAACCCGGCGACAGGCCAGAACCAGGCGCTGCGCCTGATCACGGAAGACAAGGTGGCCGCCGTGTTCGGCTCCTATCAGTCCGGCGTCACGCTGACCTCGAGCGCGATCGCCGAGAAATACGGCATTCCCTTCCTGAACTCCGAGTCGGTCGCCGCCAATCTCACCGAGCGCGGCTTCAAATGGTTCTTCCGCACCACGCCGATCGCCACCGACTTCGCCAAGGCCTATGTCGATTTCCTCGCCGACATCAAGGCGCAAGGCGCCAAGACCGATGCAATCGCGCTGGTTCACGACAACACCGAATACGGCACCTCGGTCGCCAACACGATCAGCGCCGCCTTCAAGGAGAAGGGCCAGGCCATCGCGGTTGACGTGGCCTATCCCGTCAACGCGACCGATGTTCAGGGCCAGGTCCTCCAGCTCAAGGACAAGAAGCCCGACGTGATCATCATGATCAGCTACACGTCGGATGCGATCCTGTTCGCCAAGACCATGCAGTCGCTCGACTACAAGCCGGCGGTGCTTTTGGCCGACGACGCCGGCTATTCCGATCCCTCCTTCATCAAGGCGGTCGGCAAGATATCGCAAGGCGTCTTCAACCGTTCGTCATGGTCGGTGGGGCCGGCCGGCTCGCCATCGGCCATTATCGCCGACATGTACAAGAAGAAGAGCGGCGAGGAGATGGACGACACCGTCGGCCGCCAGATGCAGGGCTTCTTCGTGTTGGCCGACGCGATCGACCGCGCCGGCTCGACCGATCCGGCGAAGATCCAGGCCGCGTTGAAGGCGACCGATCTGAAGCCCGAGCAATTGATGATGGGCTACAAGGGCGTGAAGTTCGACGACAAGGGCCAGAATATCCTCGCCTCCGGGCTCATCATCCAGCTCCAGGACGGCGAGAACTACACCGCGGTATGGCCGAAGGCCAACGCCGCGAAGGCGCCGGTGCTGCCCTACAAGGGCTGGTGAGATTTGAAGGCGGGGCTGCGCGCCCCGCCACTCCCGAAATGATTTGATCAGAGCAACGCTGGCTCATGTCCTTTGTCCTCGTGCAGGTGATCGTCGGCGGACTTCTGCTTGGCGCCGTCTACGCCCTGTTTTCCTCAGGCCTCACGCTGGTCTGGGGCATGATGAACATCGTCAATTTCGCGCATGGCGATTTCGTCATGCTCGGCATGTACGTGGCCTATGTCGTTTACACGCTGTTGGGGGGAGGGCCGATCCTCGGCGCGCCGCTGGCGACTCTGGTGCTCGCGACCGTCGGCGTCTTGGTCTATTTCACCCTGATCCGCGACATCATGAAAGGGCCGATGCTGGCGCAGATCCTCGGCACTTTCGGGCTTGCGCTATTGCTGCGTTATTCCGTGTTCTGGTGGTTCGGCGCCAACTTCCTGTCGATGCCTCCGAACATCGTCGGCGGCACCTATGCGTTCGCGGGCTTGCGCATCGAGGCCTCGCGGCTGCTTGCCGGCGTGGTTGCGCTGCTCGTCACCCTTGGCCTGCATCTGCTGCTGACGCGGACCTCGCTCGGCTCGAAGATGCTGGCGGTGGCGGAGGATCAAACAGCGGCGCAACTGATGGGCATCCGTCCCGACACCATGCAGGCAATCGCCTGGGCGATTGCGGCCGGCGCCACCGGGCTTGCCGGCGCGCTGATCGCGAACTTCTTCTACATCGTGCCGACCGTCGGCGAGACGCTCGGCATCGTCGCTTTCGTCACGGTGTCGCTCGGCGGTTTTGGCAGTGTGCCGGGCGCCCTTGTCGCAGGCCTGCTGATCGGCGTGATCGAGTCGCTGTCGGGCTATCTGATCGGCGCGATCTACAAGGACATCGTCGTCTATGTCCTGTTCCTGCTCTTCCTCTGGTTCCGGCCACAGGGCTTGATGGGGAAGATGTGATGAGCAAGCTGTGATGCGGCGCTTGATCTGGCTCTCGGTTGTCGCGGCGATTGCGATCGCCTATCCGCTGCTACTGTCCTCGCCGTTCCAGCAGCGCCTGGGCGCGCTGGTGCTGCTTTATGCGATTGCGGCATCCGCGTGGAATATCGTCGGCGGCTATGCGGGCCAGGTCTCGGTCGGCCACGTCGTGTTCTTCGGTTGCGGTGCTTATGCCGCGATGGGATCCTACGCAAAGTTCGGCCTGTCGCCCCTGTTCGGCATTCCCGGTGGGATCGTGCTCGCCGTGGGCCTGGCCGCGATCATCGGCGTGCCGACGCTGCGCCTGTCGGGCCATTATTTCAGCATGGCGACCATCGCGGTTGCCGAGACGATGCGGCTGATCGTGACCAACACCGACTGGCTCGGTGCGGCCGTCGGGCTCTCCGGGCCGACCGTGCCGCGCAACATCTTCGATCTCTCGTTCCTGTCGTCGCTGCCGTACTATTATCTCTTCCTCGCAATCCTCGTGATCACGCTGTTGATCACCTGGTGGATGACCAACAGCCGCATGGGATTTTACCTGCGCGCGATCAAGGATTCCGAGCGTGCGGCGCGCTCGCTCGGCGCACCCGCCAGCCGTACCAAGCTCTACGCCTACATGCTGAGTGCGGCGCTGACGAGCGTCGCTGGCGCGCTCTATGCCATGATGTTCGGCTTCGTCGATCCCGAGTCCGGGTTCGGCATCCTGATCTCGGTGAAAATCCTGATCATGGCGGCGCTGGGCGGGGCAGGGCTGCTGTTCGGGCCGCTGGTCGGTGCCGCGATCCTGGTGCCGCTGGAGGAGATCTCAAACAGCTGGCTCGGCGGCAAGGGCGCCGGGCTCACCTTCGTGCTCTATGGCGCGATTATCGTGGTGATCGCGCGCTTCCAGCCCGGCGGTCTGCTCAGCCTGTTCACGCGGCGCAGCAAGCCGACAAAGGACACCGGAGCCGGCCATGCTCCTTGAGGCACGCGCAATCACAAAAGCGTTCGGCAGCTTCAAGGCGGTGGACGACGCCTCCGTGACTTTGGAGCAAGGCGACATCCTCGGCCTGATCGGCCCGAATGGCGCGGGCAAGTCCACCTTCTTCAATTGCCTGACTGGCGATCTCAAGACCACTTCGGGCCGTGTCCTGTTCGAGGGTCGCGACATCACCGACTTCACGCCGGAGCTGCGCGCCGGGCTTGGGCTTGCCCGTACCTTCCAGGTGCCGCAGACCTTTGAGGGCATGACGGTGCTGGAAAACGTCATGATCGGCGCGTTCCTGCGCACCTCGCATCGCAAGGACGCCGAGACCAGAGCGCGCGCGGTGCTCGAGCGCGTCGGCATGATCAGGCTTGCGGATGCGCCGGCGCGCTCGCTCGGCACGCCCGGTCGCAAGAGGCTGGAGATCGCGCGGGCGCTGGCAACCGAACCGAAGGTGCTTCTGCTCGACGAAGCCATGGCCGGCCTCAACGCCCATGAGGTGAGGCTCGCCATCGACCTCGTGCGCGACATTCATCGTTCCGGCATCACGCTCGTGATCGTCGAGCACATCATGGAAGTGATCATGTCGCTCGCCAGCCGCGTGATGGTGTTCCACCAGGGCAAGGAGATCGCCCGCGGCTCGCCGCGCGAGGTCACATCCAACCCGGCGGTGATCGAGGCCTATCTCGGCAAGCGCGCAGCCAAGGCAGCCGCCGGCCACACGCCGGTCGAACTGATGAGCGGGCCGGACCTATGAACGGGCCGTTGCTGCGGATCGAGCACCTCGAGGTGCGCTACGGCGATCTCATCGGCGTGTCCGACGTCTCGCTGGAGGTTCCCGAAGGCAGCGTGGTCGCGCTGCTCGGCTCCAATGGCGGCGGCAAGACCACGACGCTGAACGCGATCGCCGGCCTCATTCCCGTGCATTCCGGATCGATCCGCTTTCGCGGCGATGACATCGCCGGCGAGAGAGCCTTTGCGATCGTGCGCAAGGGGCTGGCGCTGTCGCCGGAAGGCTGGCGGCTGTTCGTGCAGCAGAGCGTCGAAAATAATTTGATGCTCGGCGCAACGCCACTGCGCGACAAGTCGCGCCAGGCCACGCTGCTCGAACGTGTCTACGAGATCTTTCCGCGCCTGAAGGAACGCCGCAACCAGCGTGCCGGCACCATGTCCGGTGGCGAACGGCAGATGCTCGCGGTCGGGCGCGCGCTGATGAGCGACCCGAAGCTGTTGATGCTGGATGAACCCTCGCTCGGTCTCGCGCCGGCGGTGGTCGAGTCCATGTACGAGACCTTCGGGCGCCTGCATCGCGAGGGCCTGACCATACTGCTCGCCGAGCAGTCGATCGAGCTCGCGCTTGAAGTCTCGGACTTCGCCACGGTGCTCCAGGTCGGCAAGAGCGTGCTGTCAGGCACGGCGGCGGCGCTCGCGGAGGACCCGCAGGTGCAGAAGGCTTATCTCGGCGTGGACTGACTGATTTCCGCCCATGGCCTGCAGCAGAAGAGGGATGGCGCGCAGCTTCTACGTCGGCTAGGGCCATCTCGTGCATGCCCCAACATCGGCGGCAGTCACCAGATCATCCGCCTGGGCGCAAGGTGCCGTCAGGTTCGCGTCGAGAAAAAGCGTCAAAAGAAGAGGCTGGAGCTCCGTTCCGTTCCGTCGGAACGGAAATGGCTCTAGCGGCGCTACTTGATCTTATCGTAGGCCGCCGCGAAATCGCCGAGCGGCATCGGGATCGCGATCGTTTCCTTGGCCATGTTCTGGAACGAGACCTTGAGCTGCTTGCCCGACCGCAAGGTCGCAAGAAGGTCCGGCGCGATCGGCGTGGAGGCGTAGCAGCCGCGGTTCTCGCAGGTCTGGATCTGGAGATCGACCGTCTTGCCCTCGTCGACCTGGAGCTTGGCGCCGATGGGAAGGTTGAGGCCGAGCGGCAATTGCAGCAGCGCCACCGGCGTGCGGGTGTCGGGCGCGACACGGATGTTGATCAGGACGATGGTCTGGCCGGTCTTGGTCAGCACCGCGTTCTGCTCCATCGCGCATTCGAGCGGCGCGTCGCGGCTGACGCTGGTGCAGCGCACGACCCAGCCGGGCTGCTGCGCCGGAGCGCCGTCAGCCTGCGGTTGCGTCGGAGCCGGTGCGGGCTGTGCCGCCGGGGCAGAGGGAGCCGCGCTCTTCTTGGCGCCCTGCTGGGCATGCGCGGCATTCGCCGACAACAGGACAGCTGCGGCAAGGGCGACAAGTCTGGATTGCATGGGCATGGCAAGACCGCGTTCACGTCAACCGGGGGCCTCGCTGTAACGTCGTGAGACGCGCGGTGCAAGCTGCTACTCGGCAGCCTCCTTAACGGTGCCGTGCTCGACTGTCTCGTCGCCTTCGCCGTCACCCTTACGGCCCCAGCCCGAGAACCAGTTGTTGAGCTCGTCGAGATAGAGATAGACGACCGGGGTGGTGAACAGCGTCAGCGCCTGGCTGACGATCAGACCGCCGACCATGGCGTAGCCGAGCGGTTGGCGAATTTCGGCGCCGGTGCCGTGGCCGAGCATCAGCGGCACGCCGCCGAGCAGGGCAGCCATTGTCGTCATCATGATCGGACGGAAGCGCAACAGCGCCGCCTGCCGGATCGATTCCGCCGGCGTCTTGTGCTCATCGCGCTCAGCGGCGATGGCGAAGTCCACCATCATGATGCCGTTCTTCTTTACGATACCGATCAGCAGAATGACTCCGATCAAAGCAATGAGGCTGAACTCGAAGCCCGCCGCCATCAGGATCGCGAGCGCGCCGACGCCTGCCGAGGGCAGGGTCGACAGAATTGTGATCGGATGGATGTAGCTCTCGTAGAGGATGCCGAGGATCAGATAGACCACGACCAGCGCGGCGAGGATGAGGAGCGGCACGGTGCCGAGCGACTGCTGGAACGCCTGTGCCGTACCCTGGAAGCTCGAATTGAGCGTCGGCGGCGCGCCGAGATCGGCCATCGCCTTCTGCACGGCCTCGGTGGCCTGGCCGAGCGCGACGCCCTGGGCGAGGTTGAAGCTGATCGTGATCGCCGGGAACTGGCCCTGGTGGCTGATCGAGAGCGGGCGAACCGGATCGGTGCTCCAGGTCGCAAACGTCGACAGCGGCACCTGGTCGCCGGTCAGCGGAGATTTCAGGTAGAGCTTGTTCAGGCTCTCGAGGCTGCCCTGCATCTCCGGCAGGATCTCGAGGATCACCTTGTAGGTGTTGAGCTGGGTGAAATACTGCGTGACCTGGCGCTGTCCGAAGGCGTCGTACAGCGTGTCGTCGATCAGCTGCGGCTGGATGCCGTAACGCGCAGCCGTATCGCGGTTGATCTTGAGCTGAACCGTGGTGCCCTGGGTCTGCTGGTCGGTCGCGACGTCGCGCAGTTGCGGCAAGGTCTGCATCTTGGCGAGGATCTTCGGCGCCCAGTCGTTGAGCTCGGCGAGATCGGCGTCCTGCAGGGTGAACTCGAACTGCGTACGCGTCGGCCGGCCGCCGAGCCGGACGTCCTGGGCCGCCTGCATGTAGAGGCGGGCGCCGGACACCTTCTCGAGCTTGGGACGCAGCCGCGCGATGATCTGCTGCGCGGAAGCATCGCGCTGGTTGCGCGGCTTCAGCGTGATGAACAGGTTGCCATTGTTACCGGCCCTCCCGCTGCCGCCGATCGCCATGGCGACGCTGGCAATGTCCGGATCCGCCATGATGACCTTGCCGAGAGCTTCCTGACGCTCCTGCATGGCCTTGAAGGAAATATCCTGAGAGGCCTCGGAAGTCGCAGTGATCAGGCCGACGTCCTGCTGCGGAAAGAAGCCCTTCGGGATCAGCACGAACAGATAGACCGACAGGGCAAGAGTCGCGAAAAAGATCGCGAGCGTGGTGCGGCGCCAGCTCAGGGCGTGGTCGAGCACCCATTCGTATCCGCGCAGCATCGCATCGAAGCCGCGCTCGCTCCACTGGTAGAACTTGCCGTGGGTGACTTCGCCATGGGCGCGCAGGAAGCGCGAGGCCATCATCGGGGTCAGGGTCAGCGACACGAACATCGAGACGAAGATCGTCATCGCCAGCACGACGGCGAATTCGCGGAACAGGCGCCCGATGATCCCGCCCATCAGCAGCAGCGGAATCAGGACCGCAACCAGCGAGATGCTGATCGACACGATGGTGAAGCCGATTTCCTTCGAGCCCTTGAAGGCCGCCGCCATCGGCGATTCGCCTTCCTCGATGTAGCGCGTGATGTTCTCGAGCATCACGATGGCGTCGTCGACGACGAATCCGACCGCGATGGTGAGCGCCATTAGCGACAGATTGTCGAGCGAATAGCCGAATACCCACATCAGCGCGCAGGCGCCCAGCAACGCCAGCGGCACCGTGATGGTGGGAATGACGGTTGCCCAGAAGCTGCGCAGGAAGATGAAGATGACCATGACCACCAGCGCAATGGTCAGTAGCAGCGTGAACTGGACGTCTTCGACCGCGGCGCGAATCGTGGTGGTGCGGTCGCTGATCACCTCGATCTTGATCGCGGGCGGGATCGCTGCGACGAGGCGAGGCAACGTCGCCTTGATCCGATCGACGGTCTCGATGACGTTGGCGCCGGGCTGCTTGAACACCACCAGGAACACGCCGCGCTTGCCGTTGGCCCAGGCCGCCTGCTTGGCGTCCTCGGGGCCGCTGACCGCCTGGCCGATGTCGCGGATACGCAAGGGACCGCCGTTGCGATAGGCGATGATGACGTCGTTCCAGTCCTTGGCCTGGGTGAGCTGGTCGTTGGCGTAGATCGTGTAGGCACGCTTCGGGCCGTCAATGTTGCCCTTGGGGCTGTCGACCGTGGTGATCGCGATCTGGCTGCGCACGTCCTCCATCGACAGGCCCTTGGCGACGAGTTTCGCCGGGTCGATCTGAATGCGGATGGAGGGCTTTTGCTGGCCGCCGATGAAGACCTGCGCCACGCCCGAGAGCTGGCTGATCTGCTGGGCGAGCTGGGCATCGACCGCGTCGCTGACGCTGGTCAGCGGCATTGTCTCGGAGGTTGCCGACAACAGCAGGATCGGCGCGTCGGCCGGGTTGACCTTGCGGTAGGTCGGCGGCGAGGGCAGGTTCTTCGGCAGCTGACCGCTCGCTGCGTTGATGGCGCCCTGCACGTCGTTGGCGGCGCCGTCGATGCTGCGGTTGAGGTCGAACTGGATGGTGATCGACGCGGTGCCCAGATAGCTCGTCGAGGTCATCTGGGCGATGCCCGGGATCTGGGCGAATTGCCGTTCGAGCGGCTGGGCCACCGACGAGGCCATGGTCTCCGGGCTGCCGCCCGGCAGATTGGCGGTGATCTGGATGGTCGGGAAGTCCACCTGCGGCAGGGGCGCGACGGGCAGCAGGGGATAGGCGACGAGACCGACGAAGAGAATGCCGGCCATCAGCAGCGAGGTGCCGATGGGATAACGGATGAAAGGTGCCGAAATCCCGCCCGCGTTCATTCCCGTCGAACCTTGTTCTGGGCCGGATCCGTACTCGCCACGGCCGTGGAGACGAGGCTTCCGGGCTGGACCTTGAATTGGCCGCCGGTGATTACCTGCTGCCCGGGCGTGAGCCCTTCGTCGACGACCGAACGTCCGTCGATGGCGTAGCTGACCTTGATCTTGTGCACCTCAGCCTTGTTGTCCTGATTGACGGTATAGGCGTAGAGGCCGTTGGTGGAGTGCTGGACCGCGTCATCCGGGACAACGGTCGCATCCTTCAGGGTGCGTACCAGCAGGCGGGTCGACACCGACTGCCCGGGCCACAGCGCATGGTCCTTGTTGTCGAACACCGCCTTGAGCCGGATCGTGCCGCTGCTGGTGTCGACCTGGTTGTTGATGACTGCGAGCTTGCCATCTGCCAGCGTCTTCTTGCCGTCGGTCGTGAAGGCGATCACCCTGAGCGCGCCGGCCTTCTGGCCCTCGCTGATATAGGGCAGCTGATCCTCCGGCGCGGTGAAGATCACCGAGATCGGCTCGACCTGCGAGATTGTGACGATGCCGGTCTGCGTCGAGGAATTGACGATGTTGCCGACGTCGACCTGGCGCAGGCCCGCGACGCCGGTGATCGGCGCCTTGACCTGGGTGTAGTCAAGCTGGGTCTGCGCGTTGGAGATCGAAGCTTCGTCGGCCGCGATTTGCGCGGTGAGCTGGGCGACCGTGGAGCGCTGGGTATCGACCCGCTGCGCGGTGGCGAATTCGCCGAGCTTCATGGCGCGCTGGAGCTCGAGATTGGCGTTGGCCAGATTTGCCTCGTCCTGGGCCTTCTTGGCCTTGGCCTGGTCGAGCGTGGCCTGATAGGGGCGGGGATCGATCGAGGCGAGGAGCTCGCCCTCCTTGACGATCTGGCCTTCGGTGAAGGCGATCTTGTCGATTTGGCCGTCCACCCTGGTCCGGACTTGGACGGTGTTGAAGCCCGCAACCGTGCCGAGACCGGTCAGATATACCGGAAAGTCCACCGTCTGGACCGGCGAAACGCTCACGGGGACGGCGGGCGGGCGCTGCGGCCCCTTCTGCGCGGTCTGGGTTTTTCCGGCGTCGGGCGAGCCGAACTTCTGCCAACCATAGTAACCCGCGGAGGCCACGGCCGCGATGATCAGAATCCAGAGGATCGGCCGGGACTTTTTCATATCGTCTCGTGTCGGCTCTTATGCCTTAAACTACGAATTATGGGGCAATCATAGGGTTCCAGCGCGCCTGTATAATACACGCCAAGTTCCAGTGTAAACAGCACTATCGGTTGAGAATCCTAAACAATTGGAAAGCTTTGCACCGGTTAGGCAGCTCCGTGTCACTACGGTGTGCAGTGCTGCATTCTCCCGTCAGGAACGATCAGCGTGCAAAGTTTGTGCAATGCTCGAAAGCGGTGTGCTCTGGACTGAGCGGCGCCGTGCATGGGCCGCGAGGCGACGGCTCGCAAGAACGGTTCTAAATCGTGCGGAGGTCGTTTCGGTTGTCAGGAAAACCGGCATCGGTCATATCGGCGCGCCACAACGGGAGCGCAGAATGGACGAACTGAACGGCAAGCTGATCGCGTGTCAGATCCTGATCACGGGACTGATCGCACGCGTCGCTAACGAGCAGCGTGATCCCTTGCGCTTTCTCACTGACTTCCGCGACGAGATCAGAGCCGTCGTCAACGGCGTCAACATCGCTGGCATGGACGATAGCGATCGCGTGCGCGCGGTGGCGCGGAAGACCGTCGATGAATTGTTCTCGCTGATGAAGCCGCCGAGCAGCGATTGACGATGCGCGCGCGACCGCCGGATTTCGCAGCATTTTCGCGCTCTCTTTAGAACTAATCCAATCTCGATTTAGAACGGTTTGAAACTGCAATTTAGAATCGCTTTGATCTGGACTTATTCAAGGGTTCTCGCGGCTTACTCGCATTGACCCGCTATTTTGCGGCCGATACCAACACTCCAATCGCTCATCGAAGTGAATGGGCGAACAGGAATATGGGGCGTGTTTGGTAATGGGGCAGGTGGTCGCACCGAAGTCGTTGCGTTCGGTCGCAGCATTCGATGAAAAGTTCACGAGCGTTTCCGGCAAGAAGGTCTCCGCTGTCGCGGGCCTGATCGCGGCAGCATCGGTGTCGAGCGGCGCGGAGGCGCAGCAGTCGAACCTGCCGCCGGTAACGGTCGATGCGCCGGTCGCGCGTCCGCGTCCGGTCGCTTCGAAGCCGACGGCGGATCAGGTCCGCGCGCGCAACGCGCTTCGCCGCGCCGCGCAGCGGCAGCAGGCGGCGCAGCAGACCGCTCCTACCGTCCCCGCCGGCGAAGTCGACCGCAATCCGTATTCCGATCCGGCGGCGCCCTACAAGGTCGACCACGTCCAGGCCTCCGGCAAATTTCCCGAGCCGATGCTGAACACGCCGAAGACCATCACCGTGCTCAGCAAGGAAGTGCTCGAGGACAAGAACGCCACGACGCTGAAGGAGATCGGGCGCTCGACCGCCGGCGTGACGCTGGGATCGGGGGAAGGCGGCAACGCGTTCGGAGACCGTTTCTTCATTCGCGGCTTCGATGCACGCAACGACGTCTTCATCGACGGTATCCGTGATCCCGCGGTCTCGATCCGCGAGAACTTCTTCACCGAGCAGATCGAGATCCTGCGCGGCCCGGCGTCGTCCTACGCCGGCCGCGGCACTGCCGGCGGCGCCATCAACATCGTCACCAAGCAGGCTGGCGACGTCAATTTCAAGCGAATGGATACCGAGTTCGGCACCGACAGGACCAAGCGGGTCACGCTCGATGTCAACCAGGTCATCGATCCCGCCTTTTCGGTGCGCGCCGGCGGCCTGTTTCAGGACGCCAACGTCGCCGGCCGCGATTACGTGACCGACAATCGCTGGGGCAGCTTCATCTCCACCAAGTACACCCCGACCAACGACATCAAGATCACGACGAACTACGTCCACACCGACCTCAGCGGCTACCCTGATTTCGGCGTGCCCTACTACAAGCAGGGCAACGTGCCGGTGACCTCGGCCGGCATTCCGCGTGGCAACTGGTACGGCTTCCTCAACCGCGACTTCCAGACCGCGCGGCAGGATTTCGGCACCGGCACGATCGAGTACAAGGTCAACGAGGCCATCACGCTGAGCAGCAAGGTGCGCGGCGAGCATTCGCTGCTGAACTATATCGGCACGCTGCCGCAGAACCCGAACACGACCAGCTCCAATCCGCTGCTCTGGACCACGACGGCCAGTGCGCAAAGCCGCTACCAGAACGTGGACGTGTGGGCCAACCAGAACGAGGCCACGTTCAAGCTCGACACCGGCGGGATCAAGCACACCGCGGTGTTCGGCGTCGAATATTCGAACGAGAACATCTCGATCGATCGTTACACCGGCCTCTCATCGGAACTGTTCGGCGGCGGCTCGACCAGCAGCGGGGCGGTCACGGGGGTCAACCTCTACTCGCCGCAGTACACCTACATTCCCTTCAGCAACACGCCGTCGCTGGTCGGAAATCCGACGCGCTATGGCGTCAACACCAGCAGCGTCTACGTCATGGACACCGCGAACTGGCAGGACACGATCATCGTCAATGGCGGCGTGCGCTACGATGGCTACAGCCAGAGCTCGTCGACCAACGCAGCCTATCTGAAGCAGAACGCCGATCTCGTGAATTACAACGTCGGCCTGGTCTACAAGCCGATGTCGATCGGCAGCCTTTATGCGGCCTATGCGACCTCGGCCAATCCGTTCGGATCGGAGCTTGACGCGACCGGCACCGATTACGGCGGCATTCCCGCCAACACGGCTATCCTGCTCGGGCCGGAGCGCAACAAGGCAGCCGAGCTCGGCACCAAATGGGAGCTGGCGGATCGCCATTTGCTGGTCAGCGCCGCGCTGTTCCAGACCACGAAGGACAATGCGCGCGAAACCGTCAGCGGCCTGCTGACTTCGGGCGCTGCCTACAGGATCCAAGGCATCGATATGGAGGCCGAGGGCAAGATCACCGATCGCTGGAGCATCTTCGGCGGCTTGGTGTTGATGCAATCGAAGGTCACGCAGAGCGGTGTTGCCTCAAATCTCGGCCTGCAGCTTGCCAACGTGGCCCATCAGTCGTTCAGCATGCTGACCAAGTACAAGTTCGACGACGGCTGGGAGCTTGGCGGTCAGGCGGTGTACCGTTCGAAGGTGTATGGCGGCACGTTCGCTGCCAATACGGGCAACGAGCTGCCGAGCTACTGGCGCTTCGACGCGTTCGTCGAGAAGAAGATCGACAAGAACTGGACGATGAAGTTCTACGCCCAGAACCTCACCAACAAGCTCTATTACGACACGCTCTATCGCAGCGCGGTGCCGTTCGTCGCGGTCGCGCCGGGGCGGGCGTTCTACCTCATCACGACGGCGAAGTTCTGATCATGTTGACCTGCCTGCCTGGCGTTCTGAGCAAGGATGATGTGGCGGATTTCCGCCGCACCATGGACGCCAGCGAGTGGGAGGACGGGCGCTCCACCGCCGGCTCGCAGTCGGCGATGGTCAAGCGCAACGAGCAATTGGCGCCGGACAGCGAGGTCGCGCGCAAGCTCGGCAACCGCATCATTTCGGCGCTGACGTCGAATCCCCGCTTTATCGCGGCCGCGATCCCGCTCCGGATTTTCCCGCCGCTGTTCAACCGCTATGCGGCCAGCAGCGGCCACCATTTCGGCCTGCACGTCGACAATGCCATCCGCGGCGACCGCCTGACCGGCCTTCGCATCCGCACAGACCTCTCGGTCACGCTGTTCCTGGCCGAGCCGGAGGAGTACGACGGTGGCGAACTTGTGATCGAGGACAGCTACGGTTCGCACGAAGTCAAGTTGCCAGCCGGGGACTGCGTGCTCTATCCCTCGACCAGCCTCCATCTCGTGACGCCGGTCACCAGGGGAACGCGGGTTGCGTCTTTCTTCTGGCTTCAGAGCATGATACGGGACGATCAAGCCCGGAGCATGATCTTTGACCTCGACACCGCGATACAGGCGCTGGTGGAACGGCTCGGGCGTGACGATCCCGAAACGGTCAAATTGACGGGTATCTATCACAACCTCATTCGTTACTGGGCCGAAGTATGAAGATCATGTCCTTCCAAGCAAGCCTTGCCGCAGCTCTGGTGCTGGCGGCCGCCTGGCTTGCATCCCCTGTTTCTGCGCAGACACAGGCCGCGCCCGCGGCACCGGTCCAGTCGACGGCTCAGCCGTCCGCGGTCAGCCCGGCCCCGGTTGTTGCTCCGCCTGCGGCGCCCCAAGCTGCCGTGCCCGCGGCTGCAAAGTCCGATACGGCAGCCGGCATTGCGCCGGCCATGAAGGAACTATCGCCCTGGGTGATGTTCATGTCGGCGGACATCATCGTGAAGGCGGTGATGATCGGGCTCGCCTTTGCATCGCTGATGACCTGGACGGTGCTGATCGCCAAGTCGATCGAGCTGTCGGTCGCCTCGACCAAGCTTCGTTCGGCGCTGAAGAAGATCGCAGAGGCGCGCTCGCTCGCGGAAGCGCAGATGGCGCTCGGCGCCAAGGAGGGCATCCTGCCGTCGTTCCTGGCAGCGGCGCTGCGCGAGGCGCGGATGTCAGCCGGCCTCTCCAGCGACACCGGCATCAAGGAGCGGGCGGCTTCGAGCTTCTCCGAGATCCTACGCGCGGAAGCGCGGCGCATCCGCGTCGGTATGGGCGTGCTCGCGACCATCGGCTCGACCTCGCCCTTCGTCGGCCTGTTCGGCACGGTGTGGGGCATCATGAACAGCTTCATCGGCATCTCGAAGTCGCAGACCACGAACCTCGCCGTCGTCGCGCCCGGCATCGCCGAGGCGCTGCTCGCCACCGCGATCGGCCTGGTCGCCGCCATTCCCGCCGTCATCATCTACAACTACTTCTCGCGCGTGACGAAGAGCTACCTCGAACTCGTCAGCCGTGCCTCGGGCGCGGCGGGGCGGTTGCTCTCGCGCGATCTCGACCGCAGCCACGGCGGCGCGCATTCGCGCGCGGCGGAGTGAACCATGGGCGTTTCGCTCGCAGACAATGATGACGACGACGATTTCGGCGAAACGCATGAAATCAACGTCACGCCGTTCATCGACGTCATTCTGGTGCTGCTGATCATCTTCATGGTCGCAGCGCCGCTCTCGACCGTCGACCTGCCGATTGATCTGCCGACGTCGAGTGCGACGCCGCAGAAAAAGCCGGACAAGCCGACCTATCTCAGCATCAAGCCAGATTTGACGCTTGCCATCGGTGAGAACCCGGTGCACCGCGCCGAGTTGATCGGCACGCTCGACGGCCTGTCCGACATGAGCAAGGACAAGTATGTCTTCCTGCGCGCGGATCGCTCGGTGCCGTATGGCGAGTTGATGGGCATCATGGAGCTCTTGCGCTCAGGCGGCTATACGCGGGTGAAACTGGTTGCGCTGGAAGGCGCTCCGGGGGCACCTGCGGCAGGCGCCGCTCAGCCTTAGAGGCCCGCTATGTCGGACGAGTCCAGACCACCCCGGACGCTTTGGATTTTGGCAGCGGTGGCGGCGCTCGCGCTGCATCTGGGTGGTGCCGCGCTCGCGCTGGCCCACCTGCGGGCCGATGACGGCGACGATGGCCTCGGCGCGGCCGGCGCGGAGTTCGCGGTCGAGATGGCTTCGCCGAAGGCGCCGGACACCGACCTTCCGCCGGGACCGGATAGCGAAGCGATGCAGGAGCAGCAGGCGCTTCCCGAGCAAAAGGCCGAGACCAAGGAAACCGAGCTTCCAAAGGATCAGTCGCAACAGGTCGACGATCCCGATCGGGTCGTCACCGAGAACATCTCGAAGAAGCCGCAGGACGAGGATCCGAAGATTGCGGCGGTCGAAACGCCCGCTGCGGAGGCCTCGCCGAAGTCCGTTGCGACGGCGCGGCAGACGCTCGACGAGGACGCGCGCGAGGCCGAGAAGGCGCTGGCGCCTGTGCTGGGCATCGGCAAGGACATTCTGAAGCTGACGGCAGACTGGAATCGCAAGATCAGTGCGCACCTCACGGCCCACAAGGTCAATCCGGAGGGCAAGGAGCCCAACAATCAGAAGGTCAAGGTCTCCTTCGCGATCAACCGACGGGGCAACGTGCTTTCAGTCGACGTTGTCGAGTCGTCCGGGGATGCAGCTTACGATGCAGCCGCGATCTCGATTGTCCGCAAGTCCGATCCCATCCCGCAGCCGCCTGCCAGCCTGACCGACGACCGGTTCGAGCGCACCGTCGACATCATCTTCACACCGCCGGACGCAAGGAAAAAGAAGAAGACGGCTCACCGCCAGTAGAGCCTGATCCCGACATAGACCACGACCAGGCAGGCGAAGATCAGCGCCACCGGGAGCGGCCGTTTCTGGGTTGCGCCAGCGGTCGTGGCCGCAAAGAAACCAGACTTCTTCGGCTTCGGTTCTGGGCGGCGGAAAGCGGTAACATTGTCCGCCGCCGGTTCAGCCGCGCGGGGGCGGACGTCAGGCGGGGTTCCCGCGCCGCCCATCTCGACATAGTAGGCCTTGTAGATGGCGCCGATGGTGGCCTCGGTAGCCTCACCCTCGTTCATCTGCGCCTGCAGGTTCTTGTAGCTCACCAGGAACTCCTGCGCCCCAGGAGGCAGCGCGGACGACCCGTTGAGCTTGGCCATCATCTTCCAGGTGGCGAAATCGGCGCGGGCACGGGTATCGGCGCGTCGCGCGATCAGCATATCGGCAGCTTTGACCAAATCGGCCTCGAGCCCTTCGGCTTGTGTTCGGGTGTGTCGCCGTTCAACTACGCATTGCCGGTCAGAATGAGAACAGCCTGAATCACATAACCGGTCAACGTTCGCAGTATTGCTGAAATAACATCAAGATTTAGACCGAACTGCGAGCCTGCCAGCGGTAGCAGGATCAGCAAGCCGATCAGGATCAGCATCCCGAACGGCTCGAGCCGCGCCAGCGGCAGGGCGAGCGGCGGGGGCAGCAGCCCGACCGCGACGCGCCCGCCGTCGAGCGGCGGGATCGGCATCATGTTGAACACCGCCAGCACCGCGTTGATCAGCAGTGCGTTCTTGAGATTGTCGAAGATCCATTGCGCCGAGTTCGCCGGGGCCAACGGCAGGGCGTGCAGGGCAAGAGCTGCGGCCAGCGCCAGCAGGATGTTGGTGGCAGGCCCGGCCAACGCCACCCACACCATGCCGAGCCTGGGGTCGTTGAGCTTGCGGAAATTCACCGGCACCGGCTTGGCATAGCCGAACAGGAACGGCGAATGCGCGAACAGCAGCATCGCCGGCAATATCAGCGTGCCGAACGGGTCGATGTGGCGGAGCGGGTTGAAGCTGACACGGCCGAGCTGCCATGCGGTGTCGTCACCGAGACGATATGCGACGAAAGCGTGCGCAGCCTCGTGGAAAGTGATGGCGAGCACCAGCGGCAGCACCCACACCGAGAGGTCATAGAGAGAGATGTTCACGGCTCGTCTTTCGGTGTTGCCTGCGGCCTCGAGCCGAACCGGCCATACAGCGTTGCTGCACTTGAACATAGGGTGGCCGGTTCCGAAATGCCACGCGGATAATGGCTGGACGCAGCGGTCGCGCCGGGCCAGCCGCGGCTCCGGATGGACAAGCCGGGATCGTGGTCTCATACTGTGTCAGCCCGTCGTCGAGCTTCAGCCAGGCGAGCTTCTCGGAGACCCAGATGTGTTCGGTCGGCGCGAACGCGTTGCGGTCATCAAAAGTCGCGAGCGCGACGCCCGCCAACGTGCCGTTGCGCCGCCAGGAGAACAGCCGCGTGCCGCAGCGTTTGCAGAACACGCGGTCGATGTTCTCGGAGGACGCATAGCGGGCGGTGTCGCCCTCGACGGTCAGCGCGCGCTGGTCGAACTGCGCGCGGGCGAAGTAGGGCGAGCCCATCGCCTTCTGACACATGCGGCAATGGCAGATGCGAACGTTGAGCGGCTCACCTTCCGCCTTGAACCGCACCGCCCCGCACAGACATCCGCCTTCTCTGATCATGACGCCCTCAGTAAGTTGCGCGCCCGCCGGAGATGTCGAACACCGCGCCGGTCGAAAACGCGCAATCCTCGGATGCGAGCCACGCCACCATCGCGGCGAGCTCTTCCACCAGCACGAAGCGGCCTTTTGGAATCTTCGACAGCATGAAGTCGATATGCTGCTGCGTCATCTGGTCGAAGATCGCGGTCTTCGCAGCCGCGGGCGTCACCGCATTGACCAGAATGTCATGTGCCGCCAATTCCTTGCCGAGCGACTTCGTCAGCGCGATCAGGCCGGCCTTGGAGGCCGAATAGTGCGAGGCGTTGGGATTGCCTTCCTTCCCGGCGATCGAGGCGATGTTGACGATGCGTCCGTATTTCTGCTTGAGCATCGCGGGTACGACTGCCTTGCAGCAGATGAAGGGGCCGTCGAGGTTGATGCGCAGAACTTTCCGCCATTCCTCGAGATCGGTCTCCCAGACCGGCTTGTTGACCCCGGCAATGCCGGCATTGTTGACGAGGATGTCGATCTTGCCGAAGGCGGCAAGCGTCGCGTCGCGAGCCCGCTCGACGGCCGCGGTATCGGTGACGTCGACCTTGAAGACTTTTGTTTCGCCGCCGATTTCCTTTGCCGTCTTCTCGGCCAGCGCCGCGTCAAAATCCCAGATTGCGACCTTGGCGCCGGAGCCGATGAAGCGCTGAACAATGGCGCGGCCAAAGCCCTGCGCGCCGCCGGTGACGATGGCGACACGGCCGTTGAGATCGATCTTGTTCATGCTGGATGCCTTGGCGTCAGAGCATGTAGCCGCCGTCGACGACGAGGTCGACGCCGGTGGTGAAGGCGCTCTCGTCACTGCCGAGATAGACCGCCATGGACGCGATCTCGTCGGCGGTGCCGAGCCGGCCCATCTTCTGGCGGGAGACGAACATCTCCTTGCCCTGCGGCCCTTGCGCCGCGGCGCGGTCGAGCATCGATGGCGTCTCGACGGTGCCCGGGCAGATGCTGTTGCAGCGGATGCCCTTGGTGATGAAGTCGAGCGCGACCGCGCGCGTCAGCAGCGATACCGCGGCCTTAGAGGCGCTGTAGACGTAGCGGTTAGCCGGCGGCCGCAGCGCCGCGCAGGAAGAGATGTTGACGATGCTGCCGCCGCCACCCGCGAGCATGTCCGGCAGGAAGGCCCTGATGGTCCGGTGCATCGACTTGACATTGAGGTCGAACGAGAAATCGAAATCCTCTTCCGAGCATTCGAGGATGGTGCCGTGGTGCACGAAGCCGGCCGCGTTGAGCAGGATGTCGACCTTGCCGACGCGCTTGGCGAAGGCGTTGACGTCGGCGGTGTTGCGGACGTCGAGCTTCGCGGTTTCGGCGATGCCTTCCTTGGCCAGGCTCGCGATGCCGCTCTCGTTGATGTCGGTGGCGATGACGGTTGCGCCTTCACGCGCGAATGCGATAGCGCATGCGCGTCCGATGCCTGCCGCTGCAGCCGTGATGACGGCGCGCTTTCCCTTGAGGCGGTCTGCCATGTTGTTGTTCTCCTCGATTTGCTCAGTGCCGTAGCCCGGATGAGCGCGCGAGCGCGATATCCGGGAGCGGATGTCCCGGGTGTCGCTTCGCTCACCCGGGCTATTTGTTGCTAACTCAGTGATTATCCCGCGCCACACCAAACGTGCCGGCGACGTTCTGGTAGCGCGTCGCGAGCTCCATGCAGGCGCCGGTCGACTGCTGGCCGACGGTGTTGCGATAAAGCTCCTGCCACGGCGTCTGGTTCGGCGGATGCTTGAAGCCGCCATTGGCCTTGAGCTCGGCATGGCGCTTCTTCACCTCGTCGTCCGAGATGAGAATGTTGGCGCTACCCTTGTTCAGATCGACGCGCACCTTGTCGCCGTTCCTGAGGATCGCGAGCCCGCCATTGGCGGCGGCTTCCGGCGAAGCATTGAGGATCGAAGGCGAGCCCGAGGTGCCCGACTGGCGGCCGTCGCCGATGCAGGGCAGGGACATGATGCCGCGTTTGATCAGCGCCGCAGGCGGCTGCATGTTCACGACCTCGGCGCCGCCGGGATAGCCGATCGGGCCGGTGCCGCGGATGAACAGCACGCAGCGCTCGTCGATCTCGAGCGAGGGATCGTCGATCCGCTCGTGGTAATCCTCGGGACCCTCGAATACGACGGCGCGGCCCTCGAAGGCATTGAGATCGGTCGGGTTGCTGAGATAGCGATCGCGGAATTCCTTGGAGATCACGCTGGTCTTCATGATCGCGGAATCGAACAGATTGCCCTTCAGCACCAGGAAGCCGGCGTCCTTCACCAGCGGCTTGTCGTAAGCCCAGATCACGTCGTTGTCGGGCTTTGGCGCATTGGCGCAGTTCTCGCCGATGCCACGGCCGTTGACCGTGACCGCGTCCTCATGGATGCGCTTGTGCTTCATCAGTTCGCGCACCACGGCCGGCACGCCGCCGGCACGGTGGAATTCCTCGCCGAGATAGAAGCCGGCCGGCTGCATGTTGACCAGCAGCGGCACGTCGTGGCCGACCTTCTGCCAATCGTCGATGGAGAGCTCGACGCCGATGTGGCGCGCCAGCGCGTTGATGTGGATCGGTGCGTTGGTTGAGCCGCCGATCGCCGAATTGATCACGATGCAGTTCTCGAACGCCTTGCGGGTCAGGATGTCCGAAGGCTTGAGGTCTTCCCAGACCATGTCAACGATGCGTTTTCCCGTCTCGTAGGCGATCTGGCCGCGCTCGCGATAGGGGGCGGGAATCGCCGCACATCCCGGCAGCGAGAAGCCGAGCGCTTCCGCGAGCCCGTTCATGGTGGAGGCGGTGCCCATGGTGTTGCAATGGCCGACCGAGGGCGCCGAGGACGCCACGATCTCCATGAATTCTTCATAGTCGATCTCGCCGGCGGCGAGCCGTTCGCGCGACTTCCAGACGATCGTGCCGGAGCCGGTGCGCTCGCCATTGTGCCAGCCGTTCAGCATCGGCCCGCCCGACAGCACGATCGCGGGCAGGTTGACGGTCGCCGCCGCCATCATGCAGGCCGGCGTGGTCTTGTCGCATCCGGTGGTCAGCACCACGCCGTCGAGCGGATAGCCGTAGAGGATTTCGACGAGGCCGAGATAAGCGAGGTTGCGGTCGAGCGCCGCGGTCGGGCGCTTGCCGGTCTCCTGGATCGGATGGGTCGGGAATTCCATCGCAATGCCGCCGGCCTCGCGGATGCCTTCGCGGACGCGATGAGCAAGCTCGATATGGTGGCGGTTACAGGGGGAGAGGTCGTTGCCGGTCTGTGCGATGCCGATGATCGGCTTGCCGGACTGGAGCTCGGTGCGGGTGAGACCGTAGTTCAAATAGCGCTCCATATAGAGCGCGGTCATGCCCGGATTATGCGGATTGTTGAACCATTCCTGCGAGCGGAGATGGCGGCGAGCGCCGTTGCCGGCGGGGGCATGCCCATTGGTTGGCTTTTTTGTCATTGGTTTCTCCTGCAATGCAAACGCACTGACGTCCGTTCTATGGTATCGGCTTGTGCGATGCCCAACGGCGCGAGCGACGATTTGCCTGCCCGCTGGCGGGTCGTTTCCTCACAAATCCGATACTAGTCATGACCGCTTGGTAACGCTACCATTTTGTTCGCAACGCCCCCGCCTGAAGCGGCTGACCGGTTGTCCGACCGCCGGGCCAACGAGCTTTGCCGCTCGATCACCTTGAAGCCGAGATCGAGCACCGGATGCTCCGGACGCCGTCCGTCGATCGCGTCGATCAGCATGCTGGCGGCCGTGTTGCCCATCTCGTAGCGGTTGGTGCGCACGCTCGTGAGAGTCGGGACGGCGGATGCCATGAATTCGAGATCGTTGAAGCCGACGATCGCGATCTGTTCGGGGATCGCGATCTCGCGGCGCCTGCATTCGAACAGCACACCCAGCGCGAGGTCGTCGTTGGCGCAGAACACCGCGTCCATGCCGGGCTCCCGCGCCAGGAGATCGGTGAACAGGGCGCCGCCGAGCGTCACCGAGGTCGGTGTCGCCGTCGTGACGACGAGGCGTTGCTCGAACAGTCCTGCGTCCTTCATGGCCGAGACGTACCCGTCGAGCCGCCGCTGCACCCGCGGATCCATCCGCGCGCCGACGAAGCCGATCTTGCGGTGACCTTGCGCGAACAGATGCGCAACCGCCGCACGGGCTGCTTCATAGTGCGAAAAGCCGATCATCATGTCGACCGGATTGGGTCCGATCTCCATGATTTGCACGATCGGGCAGTCGGCGGCATCGAGCATCGCGCGCGATTCCGTGGTCTGGTCGATGCCGGTGACGATCAGCCCGGCCGGCTTCTGCGCAAGAAACAGGCGCAGCAGCTTCTCCTCCTGGAGAACACTGTAACGTGTGTTGGACAGCTGGATCGAGTAACGGCTGTTTTCGGAGGCGTCGTAGATGCCGCGCAGCACGTCGGAGAACACGTTATTGGTCAGTGACGGAATCAAGACACCGATCACCTCGGTGCGCTGCGAGGCCAACGCGCGCGCCGCCAGGTTCGGCACATAGCCGAGCTCTCTGGCCGCGCTTTCGACCCGGGTCCGCTTCGCGACCGACAGCGCCTCGGGATTGCGGAAGAAACGGGACGCCGTGATCGGGCTGACGCCGGCAAGCTCGGCGACTTCCGCCAGCCGGATTTTGCCTGACTTGGTGCGGTTTCGACCCATTTGCTGCTCATAACACACTCACTGTCGCAAACAAAGGAACGTTGACAGCGCTACCAGCACAGACTAACCAAAGACAAATTGCCAAAACCGCACAAACTGCCGACAATGTCGCCCGTTAAGGTTGGGCTTCGTTCGGTGAAGTCTGAAAAAACAAGACGGTCGCGGCGCGAGATGCGTCGTGGACTTTCGAGGAGGGAGCTAGATGTCGTCTGTGCAAATCCGCGACGTGCGGAAATCGTTCGGCAATTTTGAAGTCCTGCACGGCGTTTCGATTCCGATCGAGGACGGCCAGTTCGTCGTCCTGGTTGGCCCCTCTGGCTGCGGCAAGTCGACGCTTCTGCGCATGCTCGCGGGTCTCGAGAACATCACCTCAGGCACGATCTCGATCGGCGACCGCGTCGTCAACAATGTCCAGCCCAAGGAGCGGGACATTGCGATGGTGTTCCAGAACTACGCGCTCTATCCGCACATGACGGTCGGCGAGAACATGGGCTTCTCGATGAAGCTGCGGGGCGAGAGCACCGAAGAGATCAACAAGCGCGTCAAGCGCGCCGCCGAGATCCTGGCTCTGTCGCCGCTGCTCGAACGCTATCCGCGCCAGCTCTCCGGCGGCCAGCGCCAGCGCGTCGCCATGGGCCGCGCCATCGTGCGCGATCCGCAGGTGTTTCTGTTCGACGAGCCGTTGTCGAACCTCGACGCCAAGCTGCGCGTCGCGATGCGCACCGAGATCAAGGAGCTGCATCAGCGGCTGAAGACCACGACGGTCTACGTCACCCACGATCAGATCGAGGCCATGACCATGGCCGACAAGATCGTCGTCATGCATGACGGCATCGTCGAGCAGATGGGGACGCCGCTCGAGCTCTACGACAAGCCCGAGAACCAGTTCGTCGCCGGCTTCATCGGCTCGCCGTCCATGAACTTCCTGAAGGGTCATGTGCGCGTCAACGGCGTTGCGACCTTCGAGGGGCCGAACGGCGTCAAGCTGCCGCTCAGGAACGCGCCGGCGGCGTCCGACGGGCGTCCTGTCGTTTACGGCGTGCGTCCCGAGCATTTCACCATTGCTGACGACGGCGCCGATGCCGAGATCGTCGTGGTCGAGCCGACCGGCTCGGAAACGCAGGTGTTTGCGAAGCTCGGTGGTGAGCAGGTCGTCGCGGTCTTCCGCGAACGTCACCAGTTCAACCCGGGTGACAAGGTCAAGCTGAAGCCCGATCCTTCCGTGATTCATCTGTTCGACGAAGCGACGGGCAAGCGAGTGTAGCGAGGCCGAAGAACGGCCCAAGCAGAACTACCCAATACAAGACGACCCAATACAAATATAAAATTAGGGAGAGAACGATGAGCGATTTCGACAGGCGAAGTGTGCTTAAAGTCGGCCTGGGCGGCGCGGCGCTGCTGGCCGGCCCGGGTATCGTCCCGGTGCGCGCGGCGGAGTGGACCAACACGCCCGAGCCGAACGCCTCCATCCGCGTGCTGCGCTGGAAGCAGTTCATTCAGGCCGAGTTCGACAAATTCGCCGAGCAGACCAAGGCGTTTTCCGAGAAGACCGGCGTCAAGGTCAAGCTCGAGGCCGAGAGCTGGGAGGACATCCGCCCGAAAGCCGCGGTCGCCGCCAATGTCGGCGCCGGTCCCGACCTGATCATCGGCACGCTCGATGATCCCCACAAATTCCCGGAAAAGCTCATCGACATGACTGACGTCGCCAACTATCTCGGCGCGCAGTATGGTGGCTGGTATCCGGTCGCTGAACGCTACGGCAAGAAGGGCAACAGCTGGATCGCCATTCCGCAGGGCGCGACCGGCGGCTGCCTGAACTACCGCATCAGCCACGTGAAGGCCGCCGGCTTCGATGAATTCCCCAAGGACACCGCCGGCTTCCTCAAGCTCTGCCAGGCGCTGAAGAAGAACAACACGCCGGCCGGCTTCGCGCTCGGCCATGCCACGGGCGACGCCAACGGCTGGTGCCAGTGGGCACTGTGGGCCTTCGGCGGCAAGGTCGTCAACGACAAGAACGAGGTCGTGATCGACTCGCCGGAGACGATCGCCGCGCTCGAATACGTCAAGCAGCTGTACGAGACCTTCATCCCCGGCGTGCTGTCGTGGAACGACTCGAATAACAACAAGGCGTTCCTCAACGGCGAGCTCAGCCTGACGCTGAACGGCATCTCGATCTGGACGGTCGGCAAGAACTCGACCGATCCGAAGCAGCAGGAGATCGCCAAGGACATGAACCACGCGCCGATGCCGATCGGTCCCGTGGGCGTGTCGACCGAGCAGCAGAACGTGCTCGTCTATTACGGCTACAAGCACTCGAAGTATCCGAAGGCGGTCAAGGAATACATCAAGTTCATGATGGACAAGGCGAACTACGACGCCTGGGAGGTCTCCTCCAACGGCTACGTGTCGCCGCCGCTTCCGGCTTACAACGACAACCCGGTGTGGACGTCGGATCCGAAGATCACGCCGTATCGCGACTGCCTGAAGCGTTGCCGCGATAACGGCTATGCCGGCGATCTCGGCTATGCCTCGGCCGCCGTGATGGGCGACTTCGTCGTCGTCGACATGTTCGCGGAAGCCGCGTCGGGCTCCGTGACGCCGAAGGCGGCAGCCGCACGCGCGGCCGAACGCGCCAAGCGCTACTACCAGGTCTGATCAGCTCCAATCTACGCGGCGTCCGGTTCGCCGGACGCCGCGACTTTTCGTCGAGGGGAATCCGACATGGCAGTTATGGCCGAGTCAGCAGTCGCGCAGGTCAAGCGCAGCAGCTTGTGGACCAGAGCATTCGAGAGCCGGAACTTCCTCGGCGCGATGTTCATGGTGCCGGCGATCGCCATCCTCATCCTGTTTCTTGCTTACCCGCTGGCGCTGGGCTTCTGGCTCGGCATGACCGACACCAAGATTGGCGGCGCCGGGCGCTACATCGGCTTCCAGAACTTCGTCTCTCTGTCGAAGGACTCGGTGTTCTGGCTGTCGGTGTTCAACACGATCTTCTACACGGTCGCCGCCAGCGCGGTGAAATTTGCTATCGGCCTCTATTTGGCACTGCTGCTCAACGAGCGGCTGCCGTTCAAGTCGATGGTCCGCGCCATCGTCCTGTTGCCGTTCGTCGTGCCCACGGTGCTCTCTGCGATCGCTTTCTGGTGGATCTATGACAGCCAGTTCTCGATCATCTCCTGGGTGTTGATCAAGGCCGGCCTGATCACGCGCTATATCGATTTCCTCGGCGACCCCTGGAATGCGCGCTGGTCGGTGGTCGCCGCCAATATCTGGCGCGGCGTGCCTTTCGTGGCGATCACGCTGCTGGCGGGACTTCAGACCATCTCGCCCTCGCTCTACGAGGCCGCCAATCTCGACGGCGCCACCAATCTGCAGCGCTTCCGCCACATCACGCTGCCGATGCTGTCGCCGATCATCGCGGTCGTGATGACGTTCTCGGTGCTGATGACCTTCACCGACTTCCAGCTCATCTACACCATCACGCGGGGTGGGCCGATCAACGCCACCCATCTCATGGCGACGCTGTCGTTCCAACGCGCCATCACCGGCGGCAATCTGGGCGAGGGCGCGGCGATCTCGAACGCGATGATTCCGTTCCTGGTCGCGGCGATCCTGCTCAGCTTTTTCGGGCTTCAGCGTTCCCGCTGGCAGCAGGGCGGGAGGGACTGACCATGACCACGGCAGACGACCAAAGCGTCGGAATGGACTACCTCGAGAGCTTCCCGCGGAAGTTTTTTCGGGTCTACCTTCCGCTCGGCCTGATCATCTTCTTCCTGCTGTTCCCATTCTACTGGATGGCGGTCGCGACGTTCAAGCCGGACGCGGAGATGTACGACTACGAAAAGTACAATCCGTTCTGGATCCTGCATCCGACGCTGGAGCACATCAAGAAGCTGTTCTTCGACACCGACTATCCGCTCTGGATGTGGAACACCGTGATCGTCTCGGTGTCCTCGACCTTCATCTCGTTGTTCGCCAGCGTCTGCGCCGCCTATGCGATCGAGCGCCTGCGCTACAAGGGCTCGCGCTATGTCGGCCTTGCGATCTTCCTCGGCTATCTGGTGCCGCCCTCGATCCTGTTCATTCCGCTGGCGGCGATCGTATTTCAGCTCGGCCTTTTCGACGGCAATCTGGCGCTGATCCTGACCTATCCGACCTTCCTGATCCCGTTCTGCACCTGGCTCCTGATGGGCTATTTCCGCACTATCCCCTATGAGCTGGAGGAGTGCGCGCTGATCGACGGAGCGACGCGGCTGCAGATTCTGATGAAGATCACGCTGCCGCTTTCGCTGCCGGGCGTGATCTCGGCGGGCATCTTCGCCTTCACGTTGTCCTGGAACGAGTTCATCTACGCGCTGACCTTCATCTCCTCGTCCGAGAACAAGACGATCCCCGTCGGCGCGATCACCGAGCTCGTCAATGGCGACGTCTACCATTGGGGCGCATTGATGGCGGCGGCTCTGACCGGCTCGGTTCCCGTAGTTATCCTTTATTCCTTCTTCGTGGAGTACTATGTGTCGGCGATGACCGGCGCCGTGAAGGAATGATCGCGGGGCCTGCCTTGAGAACGCGCCAGGACGAATCGGCAAAATCGGCGCGTTCCGGCCAATAAAAAGGAGTAGGCTCTTGCACATTCTGGTTCTGGGCGCGGCCGGCATGGTCGGCCGGAAATTATGCGAACGGTTGTTGCGCGACGGCCGGCTCGGCAAGAGCGACATCACCAAGCTGACCATGCATGACGTGGTCGAGCCGAAGACACCGGAAAAAGCCGGTTTTGCCGTCGAGACCGTGTCGAGCGATTTCGCCGTGCCGGGTGCGGCCGAAAAGCTGATTGCTGGCCGTCCGGACGTGATCTTTCATCTCGCTGCGATCGTCTCGGGCGAAGCCGAACTCGATTTCGATAAGGGCTACCGCATCAATCTCGACGGCACGCGGATGCTGCTCGATGCCGTCAGGCTCGCGGGCGGCGGCTACAAGCCGCGTGTGGTCTTCACGTCCTCGATCGCGGTGTTCGGCGCGCCGTTCCCCGATGCGATCGGCGACGAGTTCTTCCACACGCCGCTTCTGAGCTACGGCACGCAGAAGGCGATCGGCGAATTGCTGTTGGCCGACTATTCCCGCCGCGGCTTCCTCGACGGCATCGGCATCCGCCTGCCGACCATCTGCATTCGGCCCGGCCTGCCGAATAAGGCGGCATCGGGCTTCTTCTCCAACATCCTGCGCGAGCCGCTGGCCGGCAAGGAAGCGGTCCTTCCGGTGTCCGAGGACGTCCGCCACTGGCATGCCACGCCGCGCTCCGCCGTCGGCTTCCTGCTGCATGCCGGCACCATGGATCTCGCCGCGGTGGGGCCGCGCCGTAATTTGACCATGCCGGGCCTGTCGGCGACGGTTGGCGAGCAGATCGCTGCGCTGAAACGCGTCGCCGGCGACAAGGTCGCCGCCCGCATCAAGCGGGAGCCGGATCCTTTCATCGTCGGCATCGTCGGCGGCTGGCCGCGCAACTTCAATGCAAAGCGGTCGCTCGAGCTCGGCTTCACCACTGCCGAGAAGACTTTCGACGACATCATCCGCATTCACATCGAAGACGAGCTCGGCGGCAATTTCGTCGCCTGATCTCTGACTGAGCGGGTAAAGTGATGGCGAGCGTTGCTTGCATCGGCGAATGCATGGTCGAGCTCCGGCAGGCCCAGGGTGGACATTCCGGCGGACAGGGTGGCGGCCTCTACTCGCGTGGATTCGGCGGCGACACCCTCAACACGGCGGTGTACCTCGCGCGGCTCGAGGTCAAGGTCGATTATCTCACCGCGCTGGGCGACGATGCCCTGAGCGATGAGATGATCGCGGCCTGGACTGCGGAGGGCGTCGGCACGAGGCGCGTCGCGCGGCTGCCCGGCAAGCTGCCCGGCCTCTACATGATCCAGCTGGATGCGAAGGGCGAGCGCCAGTTCTTCCACTGGCGCGACAGTGCGGCGGCGCGCCAGCTGATGAATCTGCCGGAGACGGACGATCTTCTCAACTCCCTGATGAGCTACGACATCGTCTATCTCTCTGCGATCACGCTCTCGATCTACGACGCGGCCGGGCGCGAGCGCCTGTTCGCGGCGATCAAGCGCGCGCGCCTGCTCGGCACCCGCTTCGTGTTCGACACCAATTTCCGCGCGCGGGGATGGCCGGATCGCGATGTCGCGCGCGAGGTGTTTTCAGCGGCCTTCGCTTCTGCCGACATCGTGCTGACTTCGACCGAGGATCTGCTCGCCCTTTATCCCGGCGAGAGCCACGAGCAGCTGATGGCGCGCATCCCGAGCCCCGAGCTGGTGTTCCGGCTCGCCGAGCCGGTCAGCCTGCTGCGTTTTCCCGGGGGGCCTTACGAGGTCCGCGCCGAGCCCATGACCAAACCCGTGGTCGACACCACCGCGGCCGGCGACAGTTTTGCCGCGGCCTATATCGCGGCGCGGCTCGCTGGGTCCGACCCGGTCGAGGCCGCCCAGGCCGGGCACCGGCTCGCCAGCCTCGTGATCTGCTATTCCGGTGCCATCATTCCGGGGTATGCCATGCCGCCGAAGAAACGGCACCGGCCGGCGACGACGCGTCAAGCGACCAAGTGAAACGAAAGCCAAGATGACCACCACTGCCCAGCAGAACCACCTCGTCGCGCTGTTCAAGGCCGCGACCGTCATCCCCGTCCTCACCATCGAGCGTATCCAGGATGCGGTGCCGCTGGCGCGTGCGCTGGTGGCCGGCGGCGTCCGCACGCTGGAGGTGACCATGCGGACCCCTGTTGCGATCGAGGCGGCGAGGGCGATGATGGCCGAGGTGCCCGAGGCGATCGTCGGCATCGGCACGATTCTCAATCCGGCCGACTTTACGCGTGTCGAGAAGCTCGGCGTTGCGTTCGGCATCAGCCCGGGCTTGACACCGGACCTGTTGGCGGCCGCGACCCATAGCTCCTTGCCGTTTGCGCCGGGTATCGCCACGGCCTCCGAACTGATGATGGCGCTGTCCTACGGCTTCGACGTCGCAAAATTCTTCCCGGCCGAGCAGGCCGGCGGCATCAAGGGGCTGCGCTCGCTGGGTGGTCCGTTCCCGAACGTGCGGTTCTGCCCGACCGGTGGGGTCGGCGAGACCAATGCGGCAACCTGGCTCGCGGAGCCCAATGTGGTCGCGGTCGGCGGTTCCTGGCTGTGCCCGACGGCGGAGATCAGGGCCGGGAACTGGGCCGGCATAACTGCCATCTGCCAGCGCACCCTCCAGGCCCTTAAACCCGCGTGAAGTCTTGCCATCGCTGAGCTAAGACTTAGCTCAGCAAGAGACCGCCAGGGAGAATGACCATGACCGCCAGCATCGTCGGATGGGCGCATACGCCGTTCGGCAAGTTCGACACCGAGACCGTGGAAAGCCTTGTGGTGAAGGTCGCCAATGAGGCGCTGGCGGATGCCGGCATTTCGGCCGGCGATGTCGACGAGATCGTGCTCGGCCATTTCAACGCCGGCTTCTCGCCCCAGGATTTTACTGCCTCGCTGGTGCTCCAGGCCGACCCGAAGCTGCGCTTCAAGCCGGCGACCCGGGTCGAGAACGCCTGCGCCACCGGCTCCGCCGCCGTCCATCAGGGCGTGCGTGCGATCGCGGCCGGCGCGGCGAGGATTGTCCTCGTCGTCGGCGTCGAACAGATGACGCGCACGCCGGGGCCGGAGATCGGCAAGAACCTGCTCAAGGCGTCCTATCTGCCTGAGGACGGCGACACCGTCGGCGGCTTCGCCGGCGTGTTCGGCAAAATCGCCAGCTCCTATTTCCAGAAATACGGCGACCAGTCCGACGCACTGGCGCTGATCGCGGCCAAGAACCACAAGAACGGTGTGGCCAATCCCTTCGCCCAGATGCGCAAGGACTTCGGCTTCGACTTCTGCCGCGCCGAGAGCGAGAAGAACCCCTACGTTGCCGGCCCCCTGAAGCGCACCGACTGCTCGCTGGTCTCGGACGGTGCCGCTGCCCTGGTGCTGGCCGACGCGGAAACCGCCAAGGGCATGAGCAAGTCGATCGGCTTCCGCGCCACCGCGCACGCCCAGGATTTCCTGCCGATGTCCAAGCGCGACATCCTCCAGTTCGAGGGCTGCACGGTCGCCTGGCAGCGCGCGCTGGAGAAGGCGGGCATTACACTGTCCGATCTCTCCTTCGTCGAGACCCATGACTGCTTCACCGTCGCCGAGCTGATCGAGTACGAAGCGATGGGCCTGACGCCCAGGGGGCAGGGTGCCCGCGCCATCAAGGAAGGCTGGACGCTCAAGGACGGCAAGCTGCCAGTCAATCCGTCCGGTGGCCTGAAGGCCAAGGGCCATCCGATCGGCGCCACCGGCGTCTCCATGCACGTGATGACCGCGATGCAGCTCGCCGGCCAAGCGCCCGAGGGGATGCAGCTCAAAAATGCAAAACTCGGCGGCATCTTCAACATGGGCGGCGCCGCGGTCGCCAACTACGTCTCCGTGCTGGAGCCGCTGAAGTAAGGCTCCACGGTGGGCAAAGGCGAGAAGCGCCCATGCCCACCTTCTTCTTGCGCTAGATCATGGTGGGCCCGCCCGGGGCCCTTAAAGCTCTTGATCGATTTGCAGGGAATACATCATGAGCAATGACTACGAAGACTCGCTGTCGATGGACACACTCAACGACCGCATCGCGATTCTCGAGGACAATATCCGCCAGCTCATCGAGCAGGCCGCGGCCGCCTCGGGTGAGCAGAACGAGTCGCGGATCGCGGACCGCATCAACCAGCAGAACGAGGAGCTCGACCGTCTCCTCAAGGTTCGCGAATCCCGTCAGAAGAAATAGCGGCCTTTCGCCGCCGGCGCATGCGGCCATACGCCAGCCGCCCTTGCGCACGCGCCGCCGCTGCCGTTAGCTGAACCGAAATCGCAGGGCCGCGCCTTGAGCCCGCGCAATCGGGAGTGAACGATGGGGCCGCTGAAGGGCATCAAGGTCGTCGACATGACCACCGTGCTGATGGGTCCCTATGCGACCCAGATGCTCGGCGACTACGGCGCAGATGTCATCAAGGTGGAGTCTCTGGACGGTGACGTCACCCGCCTGATCGGTCCGATGCGGCACGCCGGCATGGGCCCGGTGTTCCTCAACACCAACCGCAGCAAGCGCTCGATCTGCCTCGACCTGAAAAAGCCCGCCGGCCGCGAGGCGGTGTTGCGGCTGCTCAAGGACGCCGACGTGCTGGTCTACAACGTCCGCCCGCAGGCGATGGCGCGGCTTCAACTCGGCTATGACGTTGTTTCCAAGATCAACCCGCGGCTGGTCTATGCCGGCGTGTTCGGCTTCGGCCAGGACGGGCCGTATGCTGCAAAACCGGCCTATGACGATCTGATCCAGGGCGCCACCGCGCTGCCGACCTTGATGGCGCAGACCGGTGATGGTGTGCCGCGCTATGTGCCGAACGCACTGGTCGATCGCATCGTAGGCTTGACTGCCGTGGGCGCGATCTGCGCCAGCCTCGTGCATCGCGACCGTACCGGACGCGGCCAGCGCGTCGACATCCCGATGTTCGAGACCATGGCCGGCTTCGTCATGGGCGACCACATGGGCGGATTGACCTATGAGCCCCCGCTCGACAAGGGCGGTTACGCCCGCCACCTCTCGCGCGACCGCCGGCCCTATAAGACATCAGACGGCTATCTCAGCGTCATCGTCTACAACGACAAGCAGTGGGAGAACTTCTTCAAGGCGACGGGACGCGACGATCTGCGCGCCGATCCCAAGTTCGCGAGCTTCGCCGGCCGCGCCGCCAATATCGACGTCGTCTATGCCGAGCTCGCGCGCATCTTCGAGACGCGTTCCACGACAGAATGGATCGACCTGCTGACCAGGGCGGACGTGCCCGTGATGCCGATGCACGACCTTGCGTCGATGCTGCACGATGAGCATCTGGAGGCGACCGGCTTTTTCCCAGTGGTGAACCATCCAACTGAAGGGCCGATCCGGAGCATGAGGGTGACGGCGACCTGGTCGGAGACCGAGGCCGAACCGGTACGGCTTGCGCCGCAGCTCAACGAGCACGGCGCGGAAATCCTGCGTGAGATCGGCTATTCCGCCGACGAGATCGACGCCATGGTCCGCGATGGCGTCACCCGTTCGCCGCCCCGGAATGACGATGCACTGGTGCGCCCATGAGCTTCATCACCGGCGTCGGCCTCACGCCTTTCGGTAAGCACGAAGGCTCGTCCTCGCTCGACCTGATGAGCAAGGCCGCGCAGGCCGCACTCGATGATGCCGGGCTCAAGCGCGCCGAGATCGACGGCATCCTCTGCGGCTACTCGACCGTCTCGCCGCACATCATGCTGGCGACCGTCTTTGCCGAGCATTTCGGCATCCGCCCCAGTTACGCCCACGCCGTCCAGGTCGGCGGCGCGACCGGCCTCGCGATGACCATGCTCGCCCATCATCTGGTCGAAGCGCGCGTCGCCCGCAATGTGCTTGTCGTGGCCGGCGAAAACCGCCTCACCGGGCAGAGCCGCGATGCCTCGATCCAGGCGCTGGCGCAGGTCGGCCATCCCGACTACGAGGTGCCGCTCGGACCGACCATTCCCGCCTATTACGGCCTCGTCGCTAACAGATACATGCACGAATACGGCGTGACAGAAGAAGACCTCGCCGAATTCGCGGTGCTGATGCGCACCCACGCCTGCACTCATTCCGGTGCGCAATTCCAAGATCCCATCACTGTTTCCGACGTCATGGCCTCGAAGCCGGTGGCGATGCCGCTGAAGCTGCTCGATTGCTGCCCGGTGTCCGACGGCGGCGCCGCCTTCGTCATCAGCCGCGAGCGGACCGGAGAGGCCGGCGTGCGCATTCGCGGCTGTGCCCAGGCTCATACCCATCAGCACGTTACTGCAGCGCCCGCCCTGAGCGAACTCGGCGCCGAGATCTCCGTCGCCCGCGCCAGGGAGGCCACCGGCCTCGCGATTTCCGACGTGCGCTACGCCGCGATCTACGACAGCTTTACGATCACGCTCGCGATGCTGCTGGAAGACCTCGGCCTCGCTGGCCGGGGCGAGGCAGCCGCGCGCGTGCGCGCAGGCCATTTCAGCCGCGACGGCGCAATGCCGCTGAACACCCATGGCGGCCTGCTCAGCTACGGTCATTGCGGCGTCGGTGGCGCCATGGCGCATCTTGTCGAAACGCATCTGCAGATGACGGGGCGGGCGGCGAATCGTCAGGTGCGTGACGCCTCGATCGCGCTGCTGCACGGTGACGGCGGCGTGCTGTCGTCTCACGTGACCATGTTCCTGGAGCGGGTGCGATGAGCGAGCGAATCGCGGATTGGACCCAAGGTGAGCAGGTCATCACCTTTCAGACCTGCACGTCATGCGGCCATGTGCAGTATTGCCATCGCGCTTTCTGCGCCGCCTGCGGTGCGTCCGATCCGCGCGAGCAACGCGCCAGCGGCAAGGGCAGGGTCTACGCGACCTCGCTGGTCTGCCGCGCCGCGACGCCTGAGACGCGGTCGCACGTACCCTACAACATCCTGCTGGTCGATTGCGCCGAGGGTTTTCGCATGATGGCGCATGGTGAGAATGATCTCGCCATCGGCGATGAGGTCAGTGCGAGCTTCAAACCGTTCGCCGGAAGGATTGTGCCGTTCTTTGCCAAAGACAGATAACGGACTTTGTCGAATGTAGCCCGGATGGAGCGCAGCCAATCCAGGGTTTTCACCTCACCGATAGACTCTCCCGGATTGCGCTGCGCTCCATCCGGGCTACTGCAGCAAAGCGAGCGGTGGGATTCGTCATTCGGGGGCGGTCCTGAGAGACCGAGCCTGGAACGGGAATTCTGGGCCTGGCCTGTGCGAGGGCCACCCCGGAATGACGAAAGCTCCCACGCGACTCCTAACTAACGGCCGTAGAACAAGATGCTGGCGATGACGAGCATCGCCATCACCGCCAGCATATGCGCGAACGCTTCCGAGGCCGCCCCCTTGGTGGCTTCCTTCATGCCATTTTCTCCCTAGACTTGGGCGTGACTCATCGATGCGCGGTTAGCGCCCGACGGCCAATTGTTTTTACTCGGAACACCCCTTGCGAGTATCCGCCGCGATCAAGTCCCCACGCGGCGAATATCGACTGTGCCAAGGTCGTTCAGCAATGCGGCGGCATTTTGACTCGATGTTGTTGCTCCTGCGGACGCGCAAGAATACAGTTTCGTGGAACTTTCGCCGCTAACGACAAAAAGCATCAAAGGCTTAGGGAAAAACTTCAGGAAAATCATGGCCCGTATCAACTACAGCGATCCGTCCAAGGCATCCGACCGCACCCGCGAGATCCTCGACAAGAACCGCAATGCCAACATCTTCCGGATGATGTCGCATTCGCCGAGCTATTTCGAGCAGTACTGCCGGCTCGGCGGCGCCATCCGCCACAAGGGTGAGCTCGATCCGATCGTGCGCGAGCTCGCGATCACCCGCACCGGCATTTTGTGCGAGGCGCCGTATGAGATCGTGGCGCACAAGCGGATCGGCAAGAACGTCGGCGTCACCGACGAGCAGAACGAGGCGCTCGAGAACTGGCAGGCCGCGACCTGTTTCGACGAGACGCAACGCGCCGCGCTCGCCTTCACCGACGAGATCGTCAAGCTGAACAAGCCGACGGATCCGACCTTCAAGGCGATCGCATCGAAACTGACGCCGGCCGCGCTCGTCGAGCTGCAGCTCTCGGTCGGGTTCTACATCATGACGTCTAAGTTCCTGGAGACCTTTGAGATCGACCTTCAACCGGTCACCGAAGTGGTAGGCTGATCGAGGCATTGCTGTGAGGGATGCTCATGACGATCGATGAATATGCCGCCTGGGCTGCAACGATTGCGAAAGTCGATGAGCGTCCGTCCAACGAACGGCTGGCCTATCTGGGCCTCGGACTCGCCGGGGAATCCGGCGAGGTGGCCGAGCACATCAAGAAGCTGCTCCGCGATGACTGGCTCGACCAGGCCGGCCTCGTCGATGAACTGGGCGATGTCATCTACTACTGGGCCTGCCTGTGCGTGGCGACCGGCCAGCAGCCATCGGAGCTGCTCAAGACCAGCGCCGCCAAGATCAAGCGGCGGATCAGCGAGGCGGCGAGCCGCTAGGCCGCTCAGGTCGAGGTCAAGATATCCACCCTGGCGTTGGCGACGATCAGGCGATCGGCCAGAAGCTGCGCAAGATTGCGCATGATGCGTTCGCTGGCGTGCGGGTGCTGCCTGCGGAAGCGGTCGAACGCTTTCAGGGGCACCTCGAACGCGGTCGCCGCCATGTCCGCGAATACGTCGGCCGAGCGAGTGGTCTCGATCAGGGCCATTTCGCCGAAGGCCATGCCGGCCGTGAGCGTCGCCAACCGCACGCCGTCGGGCAGCGTGACATGCACCGCGCCGCTGCGCAGGAAGAACAGGGCATCGGCGGGATCGCCCGTGGTGAGGATCTTTGCGCCCGACGGATAGGTTCGAAGTGTGCAGATCGAGGCGAGGTCGGTCAGCTCCTCCTCGCTCATGCCGGCGAGCAGCGGCTGTTCGGCGAGCTCGGTGGTCTCATGGAAGTCGATCGAACCGCCATAGCGGTAGACGATCTGGTCTTCGGCCCATTCGATTGCGGTGTCGAGCAGGTAGAAATCGCGGATGTTCTTGAGCTCCGCGGTCCATTCCCGCAGGCTGTCCCATTCCTTGGAGGCGCGCCTGACGCCTGACAGCACGACGGTCACATTCAGCGCCGCCAGCTCCTCGAACGCTTCGGCTACCAGCCGCGCCCCGGCGCGTGTGGTGGAGGTGACGCGGTGGAGATCGAAGATCACGAATTGCGGCCGCGGCCGGCCCGCAAGCCGGCGCGAGACGTAGTCGACCGCCGACAGCGACAGCGTGCCGACCAGCTCGATGACCCGCACCTCCTGCTCGTGGGCCGCGAGAATATCGCGCTCCTGCTGGCGGCGGACGCGCCGCGACGGGCTCTTGCCGATATCGTAGTCGGCGATGACGGCGTTGCGCGCATCATCGCTGCGGTTGAGCATATGCAAATCGTAATGCGAGGACAGCGCCTCGCACACCTTGATGCCGCGCACGCTGTTGCCGTGCTTGTCGAGCCTTGGCGAATAGCTGCCGAGCCCGAGGCGGGCGGGCAGGGCGGCGAGGATTCCGCCGCCGACGCCGCTCTTGGCAGGGATGCCGATCCGGTAGATCCATTCGCCGGCATAGTCGTACATGCCCGACGACGTCATCACCGACAGCGTGCGCGAGATCGCGTAGGGTGTCAGCACCTGCTCGCCGGTGACCGGGTTGACGCCGCGATTGGCGAGCGTTGCCGCCATCACGGCGATGTCGCGCGCGGTGACCAGCACCGCGCATTGCCGGAAATAGACGTCGAGCACGGCAGCGACATTGTCCGAGATCACCGCATTGGTCTTGAGGAGATAGCCGATGGCGCGGTTGCGGTCGCCGGTCTGGCTTTCGGAAGCGTAGACGGCCTCGTCGACGGCGAGGTCGCGGCCGGCAAAACGACCGAGCGCGAGGCGAATTTGCTCGAAGGCGTCCGGACCCTTGCTGTCGTGGATCAGCCCGGTGCAGGCGATCGCGCCGGCATTGACCATCGGATTGAATGGATGGTTCTCCGAGTTGAGCCGGATCGAGTTGAAAGGATCGCCGGAGGGCTCGACGCCGATCGCGCTCTCGACCCTGTTTGCGCCGAGCAGGTCCAGCGCCAGTGCGAACACGAACGGCTTTGACATCGACTGGATGGTGAAGGGCACTCTGGAGTCGCCGACCTCGTAAACATGACCGTCCAGGGTCGCGAGGCTGATGCCGAAACAGGCAGGATCGGCCTTGCCGAGCTCGGGAATGTAGTCGGCGACTGCGCCGGAGGTTTCCGCCGAGAATTCATTGAGGCAATTGTCCAGAAACCGCAGCAAAGGCGGCTTCGAGCGGGTCCAGGCGGTGGCGAGAGGCGAAAGCGGTTTCATCGCCTCTCTTTGTGCAACGCAATCAGGGCACGCGCAACCCGTCCGGCACCACGGTCTGCCGCCGGACCAGCAGCAGGGCGAGCAAAACCGTAGGGACGAGGATGGCGAGGCCGAGCAGCGTCACCTGAATCTGCGACAGCGGCATGATGCCGCCGCCGGGGGTGGCCACCACGAACCCGCCGATCACGAGCAGCACGCGGATTGGCCATTCCAGGGCGCCGGCGCCGCGGAGATCGCCGACGAAGGGCTGGTAGCCCTGGATGCCGCCGCAGATGAACAGCGTGCCGAACGCCGCGAGCGCCATCAAGCCGAGGCCGGCGAAATAGGGGCTCGGCCCCTGCAGCACCAGCGCCGGATTGAGCACGAAGAAGAACGGAATGAAATAGATGATGCTGCCGACCCACATCGATTCCCAGCCCGTCTTCATCGCCGGCGAGCCGGCAATGCCTGCGGCCGCGAACGAGGCGATCGCGACTGGCGGGGTGATCGACGACAGCATGCCCCAGTAGAAGATGAACATGTGCACGGCCATCCTGTTCAGCCCGAGCTTCTCCAGCGCGGGTGCGACCAGGATGGCGAGGAAGATGTAGCAGGCCGTCGTTGTCAGCCCGAGCCCAAGGATCAGGCTGGTGAGGGCGCACATGCCGAGTAGCAGGAACGGATTGTCACCGGCGATGCGCAGCAAGTCGTTGGCGAGGCTCGACACCACGCCGGTCATCGAGAAGGCGCCGATCAGCAGGCCGCAGCCAGCGAGGATGCCGACGAGCTCGACGAAGGTGCGGCCGTTGACCTCGAGGAATTTGCCGATGGTCGCGACAGTCCAGCGCGTGTCCTTCGAGAACAGCTGGTTGAGGACCAGAAGCAGGGCGGTGGCGTAGAACGGCGCATGGCTCTCGCGCTTGAAGTAGAGCAGCATCACGATCAGGAGGGCGATGACGAAGACGTAGTACCAGCCATCCTTGATCGTATCCATGACGCGCGGCAACTCCGCGCGCGGAATGCCCTTCAGCCCGTGTCGTGCGGCGTAGGAATCGACCTGCATGAACAGGCCGATGTAATAGAGCACCGCCGGAATGATGGCTGCGAGCGCGACATCGGCGTAGCTGACGTTGAGGAACTGTGCGATCACGAAAGCGGTCGCGCCCATCACCGGCGGCGCCAGCACCGCGCCGGTCGAGGCACAGGCCTCGATCGCGCCGGCATAGGAGGCGCGAAAGCCGCTCTTCTTCATCACCGGGATGGTCATCGTGCCGGCGGTCAGCACGTTGGAGATGATCGAGCCCGACATCATGCCGAGCAGGCCGCTGGCGAAGATGCAGACCTTCGCCGCGCCGCCACGGAACGTGCCGCACAGGGCGAAGGCGAGATTGATGAAGAACTTTCCGGCGCCGGTCATCATGAGCGCGGTGCCGAACACCAGGAAGCCGATTACGGTGTCGGCAAACGCCTGGATGGGAATGCCGAGCAGGCTCTCGCCCGAAAGCACGTGATAGGCGGTCGCCTGCTCCAGCGTCGACTGCGTGCCGCGGAACGGACCTAACCAGCTGGATTCTGCGAACAGCGGATAGACGGTGAAGGGAAGCACGCTCAGAAGCAGGCTCCAGCCGCCGGTCCGGCGCAGCGCCTCCATCAGCATCACCCACATCACGACACCCGCGGCGGTCACGCTGTTCGGCGCGCCGCCGAATTCCCAGCCGGCCTCCGCGGCCTTGCGGACGTTCGACATCAACACGAGCGCCGCGGCAAAGGTCACGACAAAGCAGACAAGGTCATACCAGGGAATGCGGTCGAGCGGCGCGCGCGGGGTCCCCGGGAAGATCAGGAACGTGAACGGCAGCATCAGCGCGATCAGGAGATAAAAGTACTCCGTGTTGAGCTGGGTGTAGCCGACGAAGAAGCGCAGCGAGAACTGCTGGTTGATGCAGAGCAGGATGGTCGCGGCGGTCGCGGCCACCAGCGTCCAGCGCCAGGCACCGCGCAGGCTTCGCACGCGCGTAACCTCCGCCTCCTGCATGTTGCCGGCGGCGCCATGAGGATCGTCGAACACGATCCGCTTGGCCTCGTCCTGCGGGGCGGTGGAGACTGAAGCAGACGACATGATCGACCCCGCGCGTGGGCAATTAACGCTGAGAACTAATCCTCGAACCCGTTCGGCATGTCGGCTTTCGCAAGCGCTGCGGCACGCGCCTTCATCCAGCCGTCGAGGAACGCCTTGTCATCCGCAGGCGGATTGGACTTGCCGTAGTCGGTCCACGCTGCGCCAAGCACCTCCTGGCGCTTGATCAGCTTGTTATTGTGCGCGTCCTGCGCGTCACTCCATTGCCCGGCTTCCTTCAATGCCTTCACCGCGCCGGGATGCACCGGCACCACCCAGTCCTTGGTCTGGCGGTCGGCCGCAAGACCGCCGGCGCCGGGCGCGGAGTCCTTGTAGGAATCGTAGTTCACGATCATCGCCTTGGTGATCGCATAGACCTGGTCGGCCGGCTGCGAGGCGTAGGCGACGAAGATCGGATAGGGATAATTGCCGAGTTCGATCGGCTTGTCCGGCGAGATGCCGGCGCCGCAGGTCGCGGTCTGCGGGAAGAAGAACGAGCCGACCTTGTGCATCCGCGCCCAGCCTTCCTTGTCCTTGGCGGGCAGCGGCGGCCAGACCAGCCCGCGCGGCGAAGTCTCGGCTTCCTTGGCGGGGCCGGTGATGGTGGTGCCGAAGGCTGCGTCGGTGTCGTTGTTGATCAGGCCCTTCCACATCGCGCCGTAGCTTGCGAACTCGACGACCTTGACGTCCTTCTGCGTCAGGCCGGCGAAGGCGAGCACCGCGAGCGAGTTCTGGTTCAGCGCCGGCGAGCCGACGACGAAGCCGACGCGCTTTCCCTTGAGATCCTTGAGCTCCTTCACGCCTGTGTCCGCGGCCACGCCGAGCGTGCCGCAATTGCAGTCGACGGATGAGAGCATGATCTGGAGCGGCTGTGGGCCCCATTCCCTGGAGCCGAACTCGAACACGCCTTCCTGTGCGAAATAAGTGCCCGATCCCATCGCCGCGGAAACCGCACGCTTGGCGCGCAGCGGCGCCAGACGCGCGACGTCGTTGCCTGCGGGGAGCACGCGCACGTCGCTCGAGTATTTGTCCTTCATCATCTTGCCGACGCCGACAGCGATGTTGAAGCCGGCGGTGCCGGTGTCATAGGCGGTGAACGTCAATGTCGCCGGCAGCTTGATGTCTTCGGCGGACGCATAGCGTGTAGACGCAAAAGAAATGCCCGCCACCAAGGCAGGCGCGAGCACGATCAGCCCACGAAGCATGTTTCCCTCCAATGATCCTCGCGTTTGCCGCGACGATTTTCTTTCTTTGTTTGAAACAGGTTTTGTTTGAAACGGATCATGTCATCGCCATCAAGCGATGGCAACGGCGTACCGCGAACGCCGCAATGGAGCTGACAGAATGTCGCGGAAAAAACGGATAATGCAGTCAGTTCTCCACGACCGCGATCGTCTGTCCCTCGGCAACGACGTCGTCGAGCTTCACCAGAAGCGATGTGATCTCGCCGCTCACAGGAGAAAGCACAGGGATCTCCATCTTCATCGCTTCGATCACCACAATCTCATCACCATCTGCAACGGTTCCTCCAACTTGCACGGGAGTTGCGCAGACGCGTCCGGCGCTCTCCGTGACGATCTTAATTTCTGGCATGCCATCGCCTTTTTGTTGTGGTCGCAAAATGCCTGAGGTAGTTTCTTCTGCAAGCGGAATTTAATTCCGCACAGCGGAACAATCGGTAGGGATCATGGGACGACGTTCAGAGCGGTTGAGTAGACAAGGTGCGCTCGCCGGCGATGCCGGCGAGGGTGATGTCATCCAGGTGGTGTCGCGCGCGTTCGACGTGCTGCGATGCTTCGAGGGCCACGATAGCAGGCTTGGCAATCTCGAGATTTCAAATCGCTGCGGCCTGCCGCGCTCGACGGTGTCGCGGCTCACGCACACGCTGACGCGGATGGGGCAGCTGGTCTATCTGCCGCGCGATCAGAAGTATCGCATCGGGCCGAGCGCGGTGGCGATGAGCGCCTCGATGATGAAGGGCGCGCAGCTGCGCAGCATGATCCGTCAGCGGCTCCAGGAAGTCGCCGAGCAACTGCCCGGCACGGTCGGCTTCGTGGTCCCCGATCGCTTCCATCTGGTCTATCTCCAGTTCGCGCGCTCGGCCTCGGCGCTCGGCCTGCACGAGGGCACCGGCAGCCGCATCTCGATGGCCTCGACCGCTGCGGGCGCAGCCTATACCGCGGCATTGGCGCCCGAGGTCGGCGATGCCTTCATCGCGGATATGGAGCGGGAAGCTCCCGAGGCCGCGAAAATCCTGCGGCCCCGCATCGAGGCCAACCGGCAATCGCTGCATGAGCGCGGCTATGTCGTGGCCTGCGGCCTGTGGAGCCCGCATATCAACGGGCTAGCGGTGCCGATCTGGTCGCCGCAATACCAGACCTTCGTGGTGATCACGATCGGTCTTCTGTCGTCGATGTACGACGAAGAGCGTCTGCATGCCGAGGTCGCCCCGCTGATGGTCGCGCTCGGCCGCTCGCTCGGCAGCCTGATGGACGGCGCGGAGGGCGACGTCTTCAACGCCCGCATCCCGCGTAAACCGGTCGCCATGGCCGTGCACAACAATAACAAGCCGATCAATTCGGAGGGAGTGAATGAACTGGAAGTCGGAACTCGACGAGCTCGCCCGGCGCGAAGCCTTCGCGCGGGAGATGGGCGGCGTTGACAAGGTCAAGCGTCAGCATGACCAGGGCCGACTGACTGTTCGGGAACGTATCGACAGACTGACCGACAAAGGCAGCTTTCACGAGATCGGCGCCGTCTCCGGCGTCGGCGAGTACGATTCCAGCGGCGAGCTGCAGAAATTGACGCCGGCGAACTGCGTGTTCGGCCGCGCGCGCGTCGAAGGCCGCACCGTCGTCGTGGTCGGCGACGATTTCACCGTGCGCGGCGGCTCGGCGGACGCGTCCATCTCCGCAAAACCGCTGATGGCGGAGGAGATGGCGCATGATCTCCGCCTGCCCATCGTCCGCATCATCGAAGGCTCGGGCGGCGGCGGCTCGGTCAAGACCATCGAGACCAAGGGCGCGGCGAACTTGCCGGGCGGCATCGGCGGCACACGCTGGTATCGCTTCACCACGGAGAATTTGTCGCGCGTGCCCGTGGTCGCGCTCGGCCTCGGCTCGGTCGCAGGGCTCGGCGCCGCGCGTCTTGCCGCCAGCCACTATTCCATCATGACCCGGAAGTCCGCGATGTTCGTCGCAGGTCCGCCGGTGGTGAAGGCGCTGGGGCAGGACCTCTCGAAGGAAGAGCTCGGCGGCGCCGACATCCAGACCCGCGCCGGCGCGGTCGATCATGCCGTCGACACCGAGGAGGAGGCCTTCGCCTGCGCGCGGCGATTCCTGTCCTATCTGCCGTCGTCGGTTGACGGGCTGCCGCCGACCTTGCCCTGCACCGACAATCCGGAGCGCACCGAAGAGGCGCTGATGAACGCAGTGCCGCGTAACCGCAAGCAGGTCTACAAGATACGGCCGATCGTCGAGCAGGTCGTGGACAAGGGCTCGTTCTTCGAGGTCGCCAAGAATTTCGGCAAGCCGATCATTGTCGGCCTCGCGCGGCTCGAGGGCAGGGCGGTGATGGTGCTTGCCAGCGACAGCTTTCACTATGGCGGCTCCTGGACGGCCGATGCCTGCCAGAAGGTGGTGCGCTGGGTCGACTTCGCCGAGACCTTCCATTTGCCGATCGTCTATCTCATGGACTGCCCCGGCTTCATGATCGGCCTCGATGCGGAGAAGGCGGGCACCATCCGCCATGGCGTTCGCGCCATGGCGGCGGTCAACCAGACCACGGTGCCCTGGTGCACGGTGATCCTGCGCAACGCCTTCGGCGTCGCCGGCGTGGTGCATCAGCCGGCCGACCGCTTCTCGATCCGCTACGCCTGGCCGTCGGCCTATTGGGGCTCGCTCCCGCTCGAAGGCGGCATCGAAGCCGCTTACCGCGCGGATATCGACGCGGCCGAGGACAAGGCGGAGAAACTGAAAGAGATCGAGGACCGCCTCAACAAACTGCGCTCGCCATTCCGCTCCGCCGAAAAGTTCTGGGTCGAGGAGATCATCGATCCCAGGAAGACGCGGTCGCTGCTGTGCGAGTTTGCGCGGCTGGCGGAGCCATTGCGAAAGCCAGGGCCGCCGGGGAATTTCTCGATCAGGCCGTAGCTCCCTACCACTGCGGACTACTGATGTCGGATTTTGCCCCAATCGCGCATGGGCAAAATTGATCCATCGCAACGCCTCGCGTCCAATTGTCTGCAAGCCTCTCGTCTGGAACAAGGGAGGGAAGTCATGACAAACGCTGGTAACGCGCTGCTTTGGACAGCTATATTTTTCGGTCTGTCGTTCGCTGCAATTTTTGTAGTCTGGTTTGCCGAGCGGTTGCGCGCGGGCTTCGTGAGGAAGCCGTAAAGCCTTCTGGGCTCGCTACCTCGTCACCCGCTGACTGGACGGCGGATGCCTGCCGGCAGGCGGTGCCTTCGGCGTCGCCGGCATCTGTGCTCGCGCCTTGCCGCGGCAGCGATGACGTGACCTCAAAACAATAACGCGCTACGCTTCCCGGGCAAGAACAAGAGGAAGCGCCAATCGTGTACGACTTCATTATCGTGGGCGGCGGCTCGGCAGGGTCCGTGCTGGCCCACCGGCTCTCCGCGAGGAGCGCCAACAAGGTCCTGCTCTGCGAGGCCGGACAGGACACGCCGCCCGGGGACGAGCCGGCCGAGATCAGGGACAGCTATCCGGGGACGGCCTATTTCGATCCGCGCTTCCACTGGACCGAGCTCAAGGTCACGACCCAGATCGTCAGCCACAACAATCCGAACGAAGGACGTCCGCCCTTACGCAAATACGAGCAGGCTCGCGTGCTTGGCGGGGGCTCTTCGATCAATGGCCAGATGGCCAACCGCGGCGCGCCGACCGACTACGACGAATGGGAAGCGCGCGGCGCTGCGGGGTGGAGCTGGAACGATGTGCTGCCCTTCTTCAAGAAGGTCGAGCGCGACCTCGATTTCGACGGTCCCTACCACGGCAAGGACGGCCGCATTCCGGTCCGCCGAATCCCCAGGGAGCACTGGACGCGGCATTCGCAGGCGTTCGCGCAAGCCTTCCAGCAGGCCGGACATCAGTTCCTGCCCGACCAGAATGGCGAGTTCGTCGACGGGTTTTTCCCGGTGACGCACTCCAACCAGGCCGAGCAACGCGTCTCGGCTGCCATGGGCTATCTCGATCGCGACACGCGCAAGCGCGCCAACCTCACGATCTCAACCAACACGCAAGTCAGGGAGTTGCTGTTCGAAGGCACGCAATGCGTCGGCGTGAAGGCCGTGGTCGACGGGCGGGAGCAGGAATTCCGCGCCCGCGAGATCATTCTCTCCAGCGGCGCGATCCATTCGCCGGCGCATCTGTTGCGCGCCGGCATCGGCCCGGTCGGTCACCTCAAGGATATGGGCATTCCCGTGCTGATGGGGCTGCAGGGCGTCGGCCAGCGCCTGATGGATCATCCCTCGATCTCGCTGTCGTCCTTTGTCCGCCGCGGCGCGCGGATGAACGAGCACACCAGGCGCCACATGCAGCTTGGCCTGCGTTACTCGTCCGGGCTCGAAGGCGTACCGAAAGGCGACATGTTCGTCGTCCTGCTCAGCAAATCGGCCTGGCACGCGGTCGGTGAGCAGATCGGATCGCTGCTGACATTCGTCAACAAGACCTATTCCGAGACCGGACAGGTCAAGCTTGCCTCGCGCGACCCGGCGGTCGAGCCGATCGTCGAGTTCAACCTGTTGTCCGACCGGCGCGACCTCGATCGGCTGATGAGCGGTTTCCGTAAGATGGCGGCCGTGCAGATGAGCGACGTCGTCAGGGCCGTGACGGACAAGCCGTTCCCGGCCTCCTATACCGACCGCGTGCGCAAGATCGGCGTGGTCAACACCAGGAATCGGATTCTCACCAAGATCGCCGCGGCCCTGATGGACGGGCCGGCTGTGCTGCGCCACTACATGATCGACAATTTCGTGGTCGAGGGCTTCACCTTCGACGACGTCATCAACGATGACGAGGCGCTGGAAGCCTTCGTGCGCAAGGCGACCATCGGCGTGTGGCACGCCTCCTGCTCGTGCCGCATGGGCCGGGCCGACGATCCGATGGCGGTGGTCGATCCGGAGGGGCGCGTCAAGGGCGTGCAGGGCCTGCGCGTCGTCGATGCCTCGATCTTCCCGGTGGTGCCGTGCGCCAACACCAATTTTCCGGTCCTGATGTCGGCGGAGAAGATCGCGGCCGCGATGATGCAGTGAGCTCGCGCGGCTTTTCGGGGCCGCGAACTGCCTTGTCGACGCTGACCGTCTAGGACCGGAACGGTTCCGCGGCAGACGGTCTGGCGGACATGCGTCCGGAGGCGGAACTTGGAACCCGGCTTGGGCGTTCTTTGCCAGATTTCGCCTTACGGCTGAGACCGGGCCGCTGACCGCGCGTCCCATCTCGGGGCCGGAGCGCACTGTCGGCGATGGAACTTCACGGGGATTCAATGATCAATTCATCAAGCCGGGTGCAAGCCAGCGACCCCGGAGAGTTGCCCAGGATTTCGACCGGCAGTGACGGCCTCGACGATATCCTCTACGGCGGGCTCGATCCCAATCGCATGTACCTCTACGAGGGTCGGCCCGGCTCGGGCAAGACCACGATGGCGCTTCAATTCCTTCTCGAGGGCGCGCGCTGCGGTGAACGCGTACTCTATATCTCCTTGTCGGAAACCAAGCGCGAGCTGGCGCTGGTTGCGCAGCGGCACGGCTGGTCGCTGCAAGGCGTCGACATCTTCGAACTGGTGCCGCCGGAGACGACGCTCGATCCGGAGCGCGAGCTCACCGTCTTCCACCCCGCCGAAATGGAGCTGAGCGAAACCACGGGCCTGATATTCAAGGAGGTCGAACGGATCAATCCCGCGCGCGTGGTGCTGGACAGCCTGTCCGAGTTGCGCCTCCTTGCGCAGAACCCGCTGCGGTACCGGCGCCAGGTTCTGGCCCTGAAGCACTTTTTCACCAACCGCAATTGCACGGTCATCCTCCTCGACGATCTCTCGTCCTCCCAGGACGATCTGCAACTCCATTCGATCGCGCATGGCGTCGTGATGCTCGAACAGCTCGCCATTGATTATGGCGCAGAGCGCCGGCGGCTTCGCGTGATCAAAATGCGCGGCATTCGATTTCGCGGCGGCTTCCACGATTTCACGATCGAAGCGGGAGGGGTACATATATTCCCCCGTCTGGTAGCGGCGGAACATCACACCGCGTTCACCGGTGAGTTGACGCCCAGCGGCAATGCGGAACTCGACCAGCTCCTGGGAGGAGGGCTCGAGCGCGGCACCAGTGCGCTGCTTTTGGGCGCCGCCGGTGTAGGCAAATCTTCTCTCGCGCTGACCTATGCGATCGCTGCGGCAGATCGCGGTGAGCATACGGTGTTCTTTGCCTTCGATGAAGGTCGCGGTACGGTGGAGGCCCGGGCTCGAACGCTGGGCCTGCCCCTTGAAAACCATCTGCAGTCGGGACTCATCCGATTTAAACAGATCGATCCCGCCGAGATGTCCCCCGGCGAATTCGCCGCCAATGTGCGCAACAGCGTCGAACAGGATAACGCCCGAATTGTTATCATCGACAGTCTGAACGGCTATCTCAACGCAATGCCGGATGAGCGATTTCTCATCCTCCAGATGCACGAGCTGCTGAGCTATCTCGGACAGAAAGGCGTGCTGACCGTCCTGATCCTCGCCCAGCATGGGCTGGTCGGTCCGATGGAAACCGCTCTCGATATCAGCTATTTGAGCGATGCCGTGCTCATGCTGCGCTATTTCGAAGTCGGCGGAACGGTGCGGCGTGCCCTCTCGGTCGTGAAGAAGCGCAGCGGCAATCATGAAAATTCCATCCGCGAGTTTCGTCTTGGCAGTGCGGGCATCACGGTAGGTCCTCCGCTGACCGGATTCAGCGGTATCTTTTCCGGGAATCCGCATTACTCGGGCACAGAGATGCCGGAAGGGCTGTCGGAATGAACGCCGACCGCGATCATTGCGTTCTCGTGTTTGCTCCGATCGGCCGCGATGGACCGGCATCGGTCGAGCTTTTCCGTAGTTCGAATCTCGCAGCGATCAATTGTCGGGGTCTGCCTGAACTGGTCAGCGAGATGTCGGCGGGCGTGGGCGCGGTCCTTCTCGCCGAGGAGGGTCTGTTCGGGAAGGATACCCAGCCGCTGGCACATTGGATCGAGCGGCAGCCGCCCTGGTCCGACCTGCCCTTTGTCATTCTCACCAGCCACCGGGAGCAGCCGGCGGTGGTTGCCTGGCGCCGCAGCATCGTCGAGACACTCCGCAACGTTTCGCTGCTTGAACGCCCGGTTCAGCCGATCACGCTGACGAGCGCAATTCAATCCGCAATGCGGGCCCGCCGGCGGCAATATGAAATTAGGACCTTGCTGCAGGCGCGCGAGCGGACGGCCCAGGAGCTCGAGAAGCTCGTGGTCGAGCGCACCCGTGCCCTCGAGGAGGCCAACAAGCATCTGCGGGCCGAAATGGAAGAGCGCGCCCGCGTCGAGGAGACCCTTCGTCAGGCCCAGAAGATCGAAGCCATCGGACAGTTGACCGGCGGAGTAGCGCACGACTTCAACAATCTGCTGATGGTGATCTCCGGTGGATTGGACATGCTAGACCGGCAGACCGATCCTGATCGGCGGCGGCGCCTGTTGGAAGGAATGGTTCAGGCGGCGCAGCGTGGTGCCGGCCTGACCAGGCAGCTTCTGGCTTTTTCACGGCGGCAGAAGCTCCGGCCCGAGGCCGTCGACATCCCGGCGCAGATCGGCGGCATGCGCGAATTGCTCGATCGGAGCCTGAGAGGCGACGTTCACGTCGAGTTCGATTTTCCGGAGGGGCTTTGGCCGGTGGAGGTCGATCCGGGAGAGCTCGAACTGGTCGTTCTCAACCTGGCGGTCAACGCCCGCGACGCGATGCCGAACGGCGGTACGATTGTTGTCCGTGGCGAGAACCTGGCCGGCCTGAACGAGAACGAGATCGCGGGCGATTACGTTCGTCTGTCCGTGGTCGACAGGGGCGTTGGAATGAGCCCCGAGATCCTGGCGCGGGTCTTCGAACCGTTCTTCACGACCAAGGATGTCGGGAAAGGCTCGGGCCTGGGGCTTGCCCAGGTTCACGGATTTGCGACGCAGTCACGCGGGATGGTTCGCATAAAATCGATCGTCGACGAGGGCACCAGCATCGAGCTCTATTTGCCGCGATCCAGGAATATCCCTTCGGGTGAACGGCATCTCATCGACCTGAACCGGGCTCGGCCCAAGAAGGCCAATCATGGCCGGGTTCTCCTCGTCGAAGACGACGACGAGGTCGCCGCGCTGGTCAGCGAGATGCTTGCGCAGCTCGGTTACCAAGTCACGCGCGCGGCCAGCGCTGCGGCGGCGCTCGGTGCCTTGGCGGACGGCCGCTCCGTCGATCTGGTGTTTTCCGATATCATGATGCCGGGCGGCATGAACGGTGTCGAGCTCGCGTCCGAGATCAAGAGACGGCGAAGCGACATTCCGGTCTTGCTGACGAGCGGATACGCCGAAGCCGCGGTTCACGACGCCGAAACAGCCGGGATCCGGATCCTGTCGAAACCCTACCACATCGACGAGCTCGCCGCAGCGCTCAGTGCTGCAAAATCGGACTTTCGAATCAGAGCGGAAACCAAGCGCTCCGGGGCGTCGTGATGGGGGTTGTGGCATCGCCTCGACAAGCCGCACTCTATCGGGCGCTGCCGATTTGGCTAGTGAATGATCTGGTTTAGAAAAGCCTTCGCTCGTTCCGTGCGAGGATCTCGAAAGAATGTTTCCGGATCCGCTTCCTCGATGATGTTTCCGCGATCCATGAAGACCACTCGGTCGGCGACCTCCCGGGCGAATCCCATTTCGTGCGTCACGCACACCATCGTCATTCCCTCTTTCGCCAGCTCGACCATGGTTTCCAGTACCTCCTTGACCATCTCGGGGTCGAGAGCCGATGTCGGTTCGTCGAACAGCATGATCTTGGGCTGCATGCACAGCGCTCGCGCGATGGCGACACGTTGCTGCTGACCGCCCGACAATTGCGCGGGATACTTGTCGGCCTGATCCTGAATGCGGACCTTCCGCAGCAGGCCGAGTGCGCGATCGCGCGCTTCAGACTCCGAAATCCCGCGAACCTTAATTGGAGCCAGCATGCAGTTTTCCGCGACGGTGAGGTGCGGAAAAAGGTTGAAGCTCTGAAACACCATCCCGACTTCACAACGTACGCTGTTGATGTCGGCGATGCGGTTGGTCAGCTCGACACCATCGACGATGATCCTGCCTGCATCGTGCTTCTCGATATGGTTGATGCACCGGATAAGGGTGGACTTGCCGGAGCCTGATGGTCCGCAGAGCACGATCTTCTCGCCCTTGTCGACCTTGAGGGTGACGTCGTTCAGCGCGGTGAATGCGCCGAACCGCTTCGTCACGTTCTCGACGACGACGATCTCGGCGGGCCGTGTGGCATTGCGGACAGTCGCTTGAGGCATGTTCGTCTCCCAAATGCGGGGCCATTTGGTACCCCGATGGTCAGCGGGCAGCGGCAACAGCATATCGCTTGCGAAGGATGGCGACGCACTGGGACGCCGCAGAGCTGATGACGAGATAGGCTACTGCTATGACGAGGTACATTTCGACGAGGCGGCCGTTGAGCTGCGCGAGCTTGGAGGCCGCACCGAGAAGATCCGTCAACGACAGGACGTAGACGAGAGACGTGTCCTGAAACAGGATGATCGTCTGGCTCAGGATAATCGGACTTGCCACCCGCAGGACCTGCGGGAGGACAATCTGGCGGTAGGTGTCGTAGGTGGACAGCGCGAGGGCTTGGCAGGCCTCAAACTGGCCCTTGTTCACGGCGCGCAGTCCAACGCGGATGATCTCGGAATAGTAGGCCGCCTCAAACAAGCCGAAAGTGATGAAGGCGGTATAGGTGGCGCCGATCGGGATGGGGCGGCCGTTGCCGCTAAGGTGCCCGAGCACGATCGGCACCAGGAAGAAAAACCAGAATAGAACGAGGATCAGCGGGATCGATCGGATGATCGCGACGTAGCCGCGGATGATCTGGGCAACCACGGGAAGCTCGAAGTGCTGCGCCAGCGCAAGGCAGGTTCCGAGAATCATGCCGATGGCGAACGCGGCGGTCGTGAGCGACAGCGAGAACAGCAGGCCCGACCAGAGATAGGGCCATGATTGCGCGACGATCGAGAAATCGAGGGCGTTCATTTCGCGGCTCCCATCACGCCGGGCAAGGCGCCTTGCTCCACTTCGCCGGCGAGATCCTGGTCAGCCGGGAGCGTGGCGGGCGCGCTACCCGGAATCCGGACCGCTCTGTCGATCAGCGCCATGGCTTGATAGGCAATCAGTGCCAGACAGAGATAGACGATGGTCGCCGCGCCAAAGGCAGTGAATGTCTGGAACGTCGCTTCACTGATCTGGCGTGCCTGGGCGGTCAGCTCCATCAAACCGATCGTGAGTGCGACGGAGGTGTTCTTGTAGATGCCCATCACCTCGCTGGTGAGGCTCGGCACGATGAGGCGCAAGGCCTGCGGCACGATGACGTGTCGATAGGTGAGGTAACCGCTGAGGCCGAGGGCGTTGGCGGCTTCGAGCTGTCCCTTTGGGAGCGCCTCGATGCCGGCCCGGACCTGCTCGGCTATGCGGGAAGCCGTGTAGAGCCCGAGGCAAAGAAGTGCCGGGAAGAACGATGCCCATGGCGGCGGGATCTGCTTGATTGCATCTCCGATTGCGCTCGGCACCACCTCCGGGAAAACAAAATACCAGAGGAACATCTGCACAAGGACAGGGATGTTCCGGAATATCTCGACATAGAGCCGGGCCGGTATCGCGAAGACGCGATTTTGCACCGTGCGGCCCACGCCGACGATCACCCCGATGCCGAAGGCGATCCACCAGCCGAAGAAGGCGAGAGCGAGTGTCCAACCGAGACCCGACAGCAGCCAGTCGATATAGCGCTGGCCGTCCGCCGTCTGTTCAAAAAGCACTCCGAACATCGCGAGTCCTCAAAGTTGCAGGTGCGGACGAGGATGACCTGGCGAGACGATCGGCTCCGTCAGTCAGTCGACAGAATCGCTGGGATGCGCGATCCGGCCCATCAATTCGTCGGTGAGCGGAAATGCGAGATTCTCACCCTTGGGCGGGATCGGCTTGGTGAACCATTTTGCGTAGGTCTTCTCGAATTGGCCTGATGCCATTTGCTTGGAGAGAACGTCGTCGACGAGTGCCTTGAAACCGGCATCGCCCTTCGTGAACATCAGCCCGTAGTAGATCTTCGCGTAACCCTCGGGAAGGAACAGGAGTGCGTCCGGATTCGGCGCCGCAGCCTTCAGCCCGGCGAGGAGAATATCGTCCTCCATGAAGGCGGCCGCACGGCCGGTGTTCAACATGAGGAACGATTCCGCATGGTCCTTGGCTTGGACGATGTTGAGGCCGAGCTGTTCCTTGGCGTTGACGCCCTGCGCGAAGCCGACCGCGTTGGAGCCCTGGGTGACGACGATCGTCTTGCCTTTCAGGTCGCCGGCGGTCTTGACGCCACTGGCGGCTTTGACCAGCCATCGCGGCTGGCTGACGAACGTGGCGACCGAAAACGAGACCTGTTCCTGCCGCTTCTTGTCATTCGCGGTGCCGCCGCATTCGATGTCGACGGTCCCGCTCTGGATCAGCGGTATCCGGTTCGACGAGTTCACCGGGGTGAAACTGACCTTGAGATTGGGCAATCTCAGCTCCTCCTTGACGCGATCGACGATCGCCGCGCAGAGATCGAGCGAGAAACCGACGGGCTTCTGGTCGGGCCCGAGGTACGAGAACGGTATTGAGGCCTCACGGTGACCGATCGTAATCGAACCGCTGGATTTGATCTTGTCCAGCGTCGGGCTATCCGCCGCCGCGGAGAGGCTTGCGTTGCTAACTAAGAGCGCCGGGAGAAGTCCCAATACCTGAACGAGCTGTTTCATGGTTTTTGTCATCCCATCGTTTGTCAAATTCAAGCTGCAACCGAAGGGCGTCCGAGCCCTCGCCGGCGAATGACGTCGATCAGGCGATCGATATCCGTCGCGGTGTTGAACATGCCGAGCGAGACGCGGATGCCGTCACGTTCGGGCGAAACCCGCACGCCGTTCTCCTCGAAATGCCCGAGCCAGTCCGCTGCGGGCAGGGCGATGACGTAGATGTGCGGAGCGCGGTGTTGTCGCTCGTGCGGGCCAACCAGGCGGACGTCCAATTCGTCCAGGCGCGCGATCAGGTGATCGCCGAGGTCGAAGCAGTGGTTCTGGATGTTCTGCACCCCGATCTGCTCGATCATGTCGAGGGAAGCACCCAGAGCATGGATCGCGGGCAGATTGAAATTGCCAAGTTCAAAGCGCCTGGCGGTCGCAGAGGGCGCCATTTTGTCGGGACGCGCGATGAGGTCGCTGGGGATATCGGCGAGGCTCGCGGCCGCCATATAGGTCGGTTCCAGCTCTCGAAGGGATTTGTCCCAATAGAGAAGCCCGAGGCCTTGCGGAACGAGCAATCCCTTGTGGCTGCCGGAGCCGATGAAGCTGGCGCCGATCGCCTTCGCATCAACAGGTACGACGCCGATCGCCTGCATCACATCGACGACAAAGTAGAGCTTCTTCCTGGCGCACATCGCGCCGACGCTCTCGATGTCAAAGCGGTGACCGGCATGGAAGGTCACATGCGACATCGAGATTGCGCGCGTCTTGTCGTCAATGAAGGGAGCAAAGCTGTCGGCATCGACGATATCCGTCATCGGAATGAAGCGAATTTCGACGCCCTTCCGTTGCAGATTGAGGAACGCGTAGGCGTTGTTCGGATGATCGCCGTGGACCATCAGGACATTGTCACCGGCCTGGAGCGGCAATGCGTTTGCCGCGATGTTCATGCTTTCCGACGTGTTTTTCGTGAAGGCGATCTCATCGGCAGTCACGCCGAGAAAGCGAGCGACCTTGGCGCGGGTCTGCTCCACCCGGTCGAGCCAGACGCTCTTCGGGCCAGCCGTCTCGAAGCCCTCGCGAAGGAAGAGCTCGATCGCGGCTCTCACCGGGCGCGCGAGCGGCGTTTGAAATCCCGAGTCCAGATAAACCATCCGTTCAACGGCAGGGAATTCCTTCCTCACGGCGTCCACGTCGTAGTGACGAGACATACACATCTCCTGTTGAGCGCGCCGTCGGACTTGGCGGTCGGCCATGCGACGAAGCGACATTTCGAAACGGCGAGACCGCGCTGCACAAGTTCTAGTCAATCGCCGACAGCGCCAAGAATATGAGCTTTCCGGAGTTGGACAAATGGAATTGTCGAATATCAATAGATTTTATTCCGAAAAATGATAATTATTGGACTGGAGTGTATTTTGCTGCCAATCCCAACCGGTAGGGAAATGACGAAGCAAGTTGAGAGGGATGGACCCTTGGACCGCGCCCTCGCGATCGTTCGGCATGTGGCTGACCAACGCAAAGCCGTCTCAGCGGCAGAGATCGCCAAGGCTCTCTCGCTGCCTCTTCCAACGGCGCACAGGTTGATCGGAAATCTTGAAGGCCGCGGACTGCTTCAGAAGGCGTTGGGGACCAAGCGTTACGTTGTGGGTAATCAACTCGTCACGCTATCCGCGACTGTGATCGGCGCGGCCTTCCGCACAGCGCGGCGGCACGCGGTGCTTCGAGCGGTCGCGGCAGAAATCGGTGAACAATGCGAGATCGGCGTCGTGCGCGATAATTCCGTCGCCTATGTGGACAGCGTTCGCGTTTCGGAGCCGCAAGGTCTTCAGTTCAATCCGGGAGAAGCGGCGCCGCTACACTGCACGTCCACCGGAAAGATCTACATGAGCGGATTGCCCGAGCGGACGCGGGTGAAGCTGTGCCACGCACTCGCTCTGATCAAATTCACTGAAACGACGATTGTCGATGTCCACGCGCTAATGAAGGTGCTCGAAGAGACGCGGCAGCGCGGCTGGGCCAAAACGAACGAAGAGTACGTGAAAGGCGTGGTGGGGTGTGCCGTGCCCATCCTGTCCCCGGATCGAGAGCTGATCGCTTGCCTGGGCGTCTCCGTGCCGGTGGCACGCGTCAGCTTCGTCGAGTTGGACCGGTTCATAGGCCCGCTGCAAAAGGCTGCCGCTCTGCTGTCGGAGACCATTTTGCAGGTTGATGGCGATGATGACGCAGATGCCCGACGATGACATCCTGCTCCTGTTTTGCCCGACGAGTCAAATCGTTTTCGGTAAAGCGTAAGTCATTGATTTGCCACGCCCCGGCTACTGTGCATGGGGTTGTTTTCGCACTTTTTGTTTGAGCGCGCCCCGCGGGGCGCGTTGCTCACGCGCTTTCCGTCTCCCGGTGCACATCGTGCACCACCAGCCCCATGCCTTCGTCGGGCATCTTGATCCAGTCGCGGCGCTTGAGGGTGCGCTTGGTGTCTTCGTAGCCGGAGGTCCAGTGCTCGCGCATCGAGGTGCCCGAGAATTCGTGGTCCTTGGCGTCGCCTTCATAGGCCTTCTGCTGGTAGATCAGATGCAGGATCGCGATCTCCGGCATGTGGCGCAGGCTCGACTTGAGTTTGCGCTCCTCCTCGGAGAGCTGCTCGTCGGGCAGCTTCGCCAGGGCCTTGTAGAGCAGGACCTTGAGGTTGTGGGTGCGGCGGTAGACGTCGGTGTTGTGGCGGGTGCGCGAGGAATACATGATGTCCTTGTGGCGGGCCATCACGTCCTGGATCGAGCGCGGCAGCACGCCCCGCGCGCTGAACAGGTCGACCTGGAACACCAGCGAATTGAGCGCGTCCTCCTGGTCGAGCAGGTGCTGGAGCGGCGTATTGGAGACGATGCCGCCGTCCCAGAAATGATCGGTGCCGATCCGTACCATCGGCAGTGCCGGGGGCAGGGCGCCGGAAGCCATGATGTGCTCCGGCTCGATCTCGTCATGGGAATTGTCGAAATAGATGAAATTGCCGGAGAGCACGTTCACGGCGCCGACTGCGAAGCGAACCTTCTTCTCGTTGATGAGGTCGAAGTCGACGAGTTCGAGCAGGCTCTCCTTCAGCGGCATCGTGTCGTAATAGCTGGTGGCGGTCCGGGCTCCGACCGGGCTGAGCCATGGATTGACTTGATGCGGGCTGAAGAAGCCCGGCTGGCCCATCGCCGACGTCATCCAGGCGCTGGTGAGATTGCGCCACTGGCGAAAGATGTCGCCGTCAGGCGTGTAGTGCCAGATCTTGCGGTTGGTGATGCGCTCCCAGAAAATGCGCAGCGCCTCGAGCCGCTTCTCCGGCTTGTTGCCGGCGATGATGGCGGAGTTGATCGCGCCGATCGAGACGCCGCAGACCCAGTCGGGCTCGATGCCGGCCTCGTGCAGCGCCTGGTAGACGCCGGCCTGATAGGCGCCGAGCGCGCCGCCACCTTGCAGCACCAGCGCGACGCGGTCGCAGCGCTCGGGCCGCCAGCCTCGTGAAGAAGGCTGATGTGTCTGATATGTGCGGGCGTCCATGGTCGGTGCTCCCTGTTTCGCCGAACGATTGCGTCCGGCGGTGACGGCGTAATGACAATTCTGGCGCGGATGCATCGCTTGCATGCACCATGATCGCCTTGGGAATGGCTGCGGTCGTGCGGCTGACGGAAATCCTTCACATCGCAGTCAATGACGGCGGCTAGCACTCTGCATCGCCGCCTGACGCTGCCGGGCGGGCATCACATGAGCGCTACAAGAGGAGACCAGCGATGCGCAGGGAAGAGTTGCTGAGACTTCCGTCGATGCCGGCGGCCGGGCCGAGCTATCCGGCCGGGCCCTATCGCTTCGTCAACCGCGAATTCCTCGTCATCACCTACGAGACCGATCCGGACCTCATCCGCGCCGGCCTGCCTGAGCCGCTGGAGCCGATCGATCAGCCGATCGTGCATTACGAATGGATCAGGATGCCGGACTCCTCCGGCTTCGGCAGCTACACCGAGTCCGGCCTCGTCATCCCCGCGCGCCTGCACGGCGAGGAGGTCAACTTCGTCTCGCAGATGTATCTGGACGATGATCCGCCGATCGCCGCCGGCCGCGAGATCTGGGGCTTTCCCAAGAAATACGCGCATCCCAAACTCGAGATCGTCAAGGACACGCTGACGGGCACGCTGGAATATGCCGGCCAGCTCGTCGCCATGGGCACGATGGGCTACAAGCACGAGAGCATGGCCGGCAACGGCGATCTGACCCGGACGACGCTGTCGAAGACGCAGATCAATTTGAAGATGATCCCCGGCGTCGACGGCCGCCTCGAGATCTGCCAGCTCGTCGCGATCAACCTCATCGACATCGTGCCGAAGGGTTCCTGGATGGGGCCCGGCCGGCTGCATCTGGTGCCGCATGTCAACGCGCCCGTCGCTGATTTCCCGGTCCGCCGCTGCCTCGGCGCGCATCATTACATCGCCGACCTGACGCTGCCGTTCGGCCGCGTCGTGCACGACTACATCAGGGAAGCCGAGGCGGCGGCCTCGACGGCGCTGGCGGCCGAGTAGGGCGTCATCATCAAACTGTAACAATGCCGTAATTGAGTACCCGCGTGGGTCCGGAAGAGGCGTCAGCCATCTTCCGGAGCGGGGCATTCGTTGACGGTTGGGGTTGGTCATGGCTGAGCCGGCAAAGCGTGTCAGCGCGATATCGGATTCCGTGTCTGGCATTCCCGGCCTGGTGTGGGCGTTCCGCCTCCACAGCGACGGCGGTGCCGAAGCGCTGCCGATCGACCAGCCGATCGAGTTCAGTCACGACGGCCGGCTCTGGCTGCATTTCAACCTCACGGACACGCGTTCACGGCCGTGGATCGCCGCGTCACAGCTGCCGCCGCTTGCGCGCGAGCTCTTGCTGTCCAACGACACCTTCCAGCAGCTTCACGTCATCGATCACTGCATCTACGGCGTGTTCTCCGACCTCGTACGCGACATCGGCAGCGCGACGGAGGAGACCGCGTTCCTGCGCTTCGCCATGACCGAGCGGCTCCTGATCAGCGGCCGCCATCAGGCGCTGTGCTCGGCGGACGCGACACGCCGGGTGCTCGAAGGCGGCTACCGCGTCGACAATGTCGCCCATCTCCTCGAAAAGATCGTCGACGAGGTCGCCGACACGCTTGATAGGATGGCCGACAAGCTCGGCCAGGAGATCGACGAGATCGAGGAGCGGATTCTGGCCGACGACGCCAAGCCGGAGATGCGCCGCAATCTCGGCCGGCTGCGCCGGACCTGCGTCAGGCTGCATCGCCAGCTCACCGGCCTGCGTACGCTGTTCCATCGCCTCGACCAGAAGAACACCGACCACCTGTCGCCGGACCTGCGTATCCAGGCCGGCAAGCTGGCGCAGCGGCTGGACGGCCTTGACCACGATATCGTCGAGCTGCGCGAACGCAGCCGCCTGCTCGAGGAGGAGCTGCGTTTCAAGAACGAGGAGCAAAGCAACAACCACCTCCACACGCTATCGATCGTCACTTCGCTGTTGCTGCCGCCGACGCTGATCACCGGTATCTTCGGCATGAACACCAAGGGCCTGCCGCTGACCGATGTCGAGAGCGGATTTTTCTGGGCGGCGCTCCTGATGGCCTCGTCGGTCGGTGCGGCCTATCTCTTCATGCGGCGTAGCGGCATCTTCAAATAGCGTACGCCAGCCGGTATCAGCCGTGATCGCGAGTGCACATCGATTTTTGCTGCGATATGCGGCTGCCATTGCGCTGGCCTGGACAGTGGCAGGCACGAGCGCGTTCGCTGGCGCCAAAGACGAAAGCGCGGCGGGGTGGCTCGCTCCGAAATGGTTCAACGACTGGCATGACGGCCTCGCCGACAAGGGCCTGAATTTCGGCGCCACCTACATCGCCGACAACATCGGCAATGTGTCGGGTGGCGTTAAGCGCGGCGCCATCCATTTCGGCCGGCTTGATCTGTCGGTCGATGCCGATCTCGACAAGCTGGTCGGCTGGACCGGTGGCCGCTTTTACGCCAATGCCTTCGTGATCTACGGGCGAGGTCTGAGCCGCAACTACGTCATGAATCTCGCCACCATCAGCGAAATCGAGGCGCTGCCGGACCAGCGGCTCTACAATGCCTATTTCGAGCAGAGCTTCTTCAACGACCGCTTGAACATCAGGGCCGGCCAGCAGGCCGCCGATGTCGAGTTTTTCGACAGCCAGACCGACGATCTCTTCATCAACGGCACCTTCGGCTGGCCGGCGATCAAGGCATCCAACCTTCCGGCCGGCGGGCCGGCGCCGCCGATCGCGGTGCCCGGCATTCGCATCAAGGCCGCGCTGACGGATCAGATCACGGCGTTCGGTGCTGTCTTCAACGGCGATCCGTCAGGACCTGGCGATGCAGATCCGCAGCTTCGCGACCATCATGGTCTCGCCTTTCGCGTCAACGACCCGCCGTGGGTGATCGGGCAGGTTCGCTTCAACTACGCCATCGATATCGGCGGCCGTCCGCTCGCCGGCAATGTCACGCCGGGTGCCTGGAAGCATTATGGCTCCTTCGACAGCCAGCGCTTTACGGCGGAGGGGCAGTCGATCGCCGATCCCGGCGGAAGCGGCATTCCGGCGAAGCTTCGCGGCAATTACGGAATCTTCGCGGTCATCGAGCAGGTGCTCTACCGCCCGCCGGAGGTCAGGGACAACAGCACGTCGGCCTCGCTCGCGGGTGTCACCGCGTTCGGCCGCATCGCCTACAGCCCGCCGGACCGCAACCTGATTGATCTCTATATCGACGGCGGCATCGGCTTCGTCGGTTTCGTTCCCGGTCGACCGCTCGATCGCTTCGGCGTGGCGGCGGCCTACATGCGGATCTCGAACACTGCGCGTCATCTCGACGTCGATACCCAATTCTTCACCGGCATCCAGAGCCCGGTGCGCAGCAACGAAACCCTGATCGAGATGATCTACGAAGCGCATGTCAAGCCGGGCTGGCTGGTCGCGCCGTACTTCCAATATGTGTTCCGTCCATCGGGCGGCATCCCGGACCCGAACGATTCGAGCGGTGTCGCGCGGATCGGTGACGCCGCAGTCTTCGGAGTCACCACCACGATCAGGTACTAAGCCATCGCGGCCTGCGGCTTCGGCTTCGGTTGTCGCGACAGCGTCAGCACGATCAGCGAGGCGAACACGCAGAGCGCGCCGGCGATGAAGAAGGCGGGCAGGTAGCTCTGATAGACCGTCCGCGAGAAACCCGCGCCGAAGGCGGCGGTGCCCGCGCCGAGCTGGTGGCCGGCAAAGATCCAGCCGAACACCAGATTGGCGCGCTCGGGTCCGAATTTCTGCGCGGTCAGGCGCACCGTGGGCGGCACGGTTGCGATCCAGTCGAGCCCGTAGAACATCGCGAAGATCGAGAGCCCATAGAACGAGAAATCGCTGAAAGGGAGGAAGATCAGCGAGAGCCCGCGCAGGCCGTAATACCAGAACAGCAAATAGCGGTTGTCGTAGCGGTCCGACAGCCAGCCCGACATGATGGTGCCGAAGAAATCGAAGATGCCCATCGCAGCCAACAGGCCCGCGGCCTGCACCTGGGGGATGCCGAAATCGAGGCACATCGGAATCAGATGCACCTGCACGAGGCCATTGGTGGATGCGCCGCAGACGAAGAAGGTCGCGAACAGAACCCAGAACGCGCTGCTCTTCGAGGCGTCGCGCAGCGTGCCGAGCGCCACGCCGGTGATCGAGCCGTGGCTGACCGGCGGGGCGGGCAGGGGCTCTGCGCCTTCGTCGCCGAAGGGGCGCAGGCCGACGTCGCTCGGGCGGTCGCGCATCGCGAGCAGGACCGCGAGGGCGGAAACACCGAGCGCGATGCAGACGAAGCCGAGTGCAAGCCGCCAGCCGAAGCGTTCGGTGAGGCTTGCCAGCAGAGGCAGGAACACGAGCTGACCGGTGGCGACACTCGCGGTCATGATACCGACGACGAGGCCGCGCCGCGCCGCGAACCAGCGCGTCGCGATGGTGGCGCCCAGCACCAGCGCAGTCATGCCGGTGCCGATCCCGATCACCACACCCCACAGCGCGACGAGCTGCCAGACCTCTGTCATGCCGAGCGAGAGCACCAGCGCCGAGACGACGATGAGCTGCGCGGTCAGCGTGACGTTGCGCAGGCCGTAGCGGTTGAGCAGGGCAGCCGCGAACGGCGCCATCAGCCCGAACAGGATGAAGCGGATCGACAGTGCGGAGGAGATCTCCGCCGTGCTCCAGCCGAACTCCTTCTGAAGCGGAACGATGAACACGCCGGGCGCGCCGACCGTGCCGGCGCTGATCAGCGCCGTGAGGAAGGTCACGCCGACCATCACCCAGCCGTAGTGGATATTGCGGCGTCCGAGCGTTGCCGCGAGCCAGTTCGAGATCATTGGGCCTCAATCTTGATGGGCAGGCGAGAGACCTGCGCAAGTTTGCAGAATGGCACGGGACTCGTCTGTCGAAAATGACAGAGTTCCCTCACTTCCGGACTTTCACGTCAGTGCGTCAAGCGCTCCACCGCAATCGCAGTGGCTTCGCCGCCGCCGATGCAGAGCGCCGCGATGCCGCGCTTGAGCTTTCGCGCCTCGAGCGCATGTAGCAGCGTCACGATCAGCCGTGCGCCGGTGGCGCCGATGGGATGGCCGAGCGCGCAGGCGCCGCCGTTGACGTTGAGCTTGTCGCGGGGAATGCCGAGATCGCGCTGCGCCGCCATCGCCACCACGGCAAAGGCCTCGTTGATTTCGAACAGATCGACATCGTCGGCGCTCCAGCCGACCTTGTCGAGCAGCTTGCGGATTGCCGGGATCGGCGCCGTGGTGAACCATTGCGGCTCCTGGCTGTGGGTGGCGTGGCCCTTGATCTCGGCCAGAGCCGGCAGGCCGCTGCGATCGGCGAGCGAGCGCTTCGTCAGTACCAGCGCAGCGGCGCCGTCGGCGTTGGCGGAAGAGGCCGCCGGCGTGATGGTGCCGTTGGCGCGGAACGCCGGCTTCAGCCCGGGGATCTTCGCGGGATCGACCTTCAGCGGATGCTCGTCATTGGCGACGATGCGGGGACCTGCCTTCTCGCTCAGCGTGATCGGCGCGATCTCGGCCTTGAACGCGCCGCCCTCGACCGCCTTGCGCGCGCGGCTGAGCGTTTCCATCGCATAGGCGTCCTGGTCCTTGCGGGTGAACTGATAGGCTTCGGCGGTGGCCTCGCCGAAATCGCCCATGGAGCGGCCGGTCTCGTAGGCGTCTTCGAGGCCGTCCATCATCATGTGGTCGATAATGCGGTCGTGGCCGGCGCGATAGCCGCCACGCGCCTTGGCGAGCAGATATGGCGCGTTGCTCATGCTTTCCATGCCGCCGGAGACGACGATCTCGGCCGAGCCGGCGCGAATGATATCGTGCGCCAGCATGGTCGCTTTCATGCCGGAGCCGCAGACCTTGTTGACGGTGGTGGCGCCGGTGGCGTCGGGCAGACCGGCGGCACGCGCAGCCTGGCGCGCCGGGGCCTGGCCCTGGCCCGCGGGAAGGACGCAGCCCATGAAGACCTCGTCGACCTTCTCCGGCGCAAGCTTGGCACGCTCGAGTGCCGCGCCGATCACGTGCGACCCGAGCTTGTGCGCGGCCAGCGGCGACAGCTCGCCCATGAAACGGCCGAGCGGACTGCGGACGGCGGAGACGATGACGACGGGATCGGCGGCTTCGGCCATGGGGAAGACTCCCTCAGATGTCAGAATGTAAGATTATGATCATCATATGATGCGGCGCAAAAAATGCAACCGCGTCCGGCATGAGAAATTGTCGTGGGTCAGATGAGATTTGCTCGTTCGAACGGACGGGGCGGAGAGCCTACCGTTTCCGATTCACAAACGCGCCCATCAGCCGCGTCGGCTCGTCCGTCAGGAACGACTCGCCGAAGACTTTGACGCTCAAATCCACCGACTCCGTCAGCGGCAGTTCCTCCCATTGCCGCAGCAGTGCCTTCTGCGAGCGCAGCGCCTCGGGGCCGCATTCGAGCAGGGCCTTCACGAGGTGCTCGACCTCGGCATCGAGCCCACCCTCCGGCGCGACCTTGTCGACCAGTCCCCACGCCAGAGCCGTCGCCGCGTCGATGTTCTCAGCAGTCATCACCAACCAGCGCGCGCGGGCCCACCCGATCAGGCGCGGCAGCAGCGCGGCATGGATCACCGAGGGAATGCCGACGCGCACCTCCGGCATGCCGAAATGCGCGTCATGCGCCGCGATCCGGAAATCGCAGGCGGCAGCGACTTCGAGCCCGCCGCCGAGGCACCAGCCGGGCATGCGCGCGATCATCGGGGCCGGAAAGGCGCGCACCGCCTCGCAGAGGTCGCGCAGGCGGCTGATGAAAGCTTCGGCGGACTTCTGGTCGAGCCCGGCCATCTCCTTGATATCGGCACCGCCGATCATGCTCTTCTCGCTCTGGCCGCGCAGCACCACAACCCGGATGCTGCGGTCCGACGAGAGCTGCTGCAAGCCTTTGCGCACCGCTTCGGTGACGGGCGAGCCCAAAATGTTCAGCGAGCCGGCGTTGCAGATCGCGACATGAACGACGCCGCGCGCATCGCGCGTCACGCCGCAGTGGTGGTTGAGCATTTCCATGAGAGGATCTCTGAGTTTCGTGGACGTGCGAATACGCCGGTCGGGATCACACTTCCGGGCCGAAATACATTGCTTGTCAAGCGGGCGGGGAGGGAGTTGCCAGCACGAAATCCGCAGGATAGTATGATGGAAATCATACAAAGAGGCCATGGTGACCAACATCGATCAACTCGACCTGTTTTCGCCCGTGCAGAGGCGCGAGCGGGTGGTGGAGTGGCAGGTGCCTGCGCCGGTTGCGAAAGTGGCAATGGGCCTGTCAGGCATGGACGCGATGCTAGGCATCCGCGACGGACGGTTGCCGCCGCCACCCTTTGCCAAGCTGATCGGCTTCGTCATGGCCGTGGTCGAGCCGGGCCGAATCGTCATGGAACTCGATCCGCGCGAGGACCTCGAGAACACCATCGGCCTCCTGCACGGAGCCACTGCCGCCGCGCTGATCGACACCGCCATGGGGTGTGCGATCTCGACCAGGCTGGAGTCCGGGCAGGGCTCCGTCACCCTCGATCTGAAAATGACCTTCCTGCGTCCGCTCTCGGTCCGGTCCGGGCTGATCGCAGCCGAAGGCAAGGTGATCAAGCTGGGACGCCAGACCAGCTACACCGAGGGCTTCGTGCGGGACGGTAAGGGGGCACTTGCGGTGCACGCAACGGCGACCTTTTCCATGATCGGCAACAATTTTACCGGGAATTAATGCGCCGTCCGGCCGATATCCGTGTTATTAGATGACCTCCGACATCCAATGAGATCCGCATGCGCTATTCCCGGGAACACAAGCAGGAAACCCACGACCGCATCGTGAAGAAGGCCTCCGTGCGGCTGCGCGAAAAGGGCGCCCACGGCATAGGCGTCGCCGACCTCATGAAGGAAGCGGGCCTGACCCATGGCGGCTTCTACGCCCATTTCGATTCCCGCGAGGCGCTTGTGATCGAGGCATTCGACTACGCGATGAATCGCTCGATGGAGCACTGGCGCAAGCAGTCCGATCAGGTCGCGCCGGAGAAGCAGCTTCCCCAGATCGTCGAGACCTATCTCTCGACGGTGCATCGCGACAACCCCGGTCACGGTTGCTCGATCCCCGCGCTCGGCGCCGAGATCGCCCGCGAGAGCCCGAAGACGCGAAAGGCCTTTGCCGGCAAGCTCGACGAGATGATCGAGATGATCACGGACTTCATCCCGAATCTGCCGCGCAAGGCTGCGCGCAAGCAGGCGATCGCGACCCTGGCGACCATGGCTGGCACCATGTTGCTCGCGCGCATCGCCGGCTCGAGCGAGCTATCGGACGAGGTGCTGAAGACGGGCAAGGACAGCGCGCTGGACGGCGCGCGCCGCGAGCCGAAGGCTGCGGTTGCGAAGAAGGCGAAGCAGAGTTAGCGAAAGCCAGAGGCTCCGGACGTTATCGTGAGGAGACCGCACAGCGGTCGTCTCGAAGGATGGCCGCGGGTGAGATGTGGCCTGCATGGTTCGAGACGGCGCTCCGCGCCTCCTCACCATGAGGTGAGGCAGTCGTGCTCCCCTGCAAATTCTACCTTCCCGCAAACAACGCCCGCTCGCGCTCAACGATCTCGCCGATGTAATCCGCCACCGCACGGATCCGCGCGAGGTCCTTGCTGTCGGCGTGCATCAGCATCCAGAAGGTGCGGGTGATCGAGACCTCTTCCGCCAGCACCGCAATCAGCTGCGGATAGTCGGCCGCCATGAAATGCGGCAGGACGGCAATACCGAAGCCGGCGAGCGTGGCGTTGAGTTGCGCGATCAGATTGGCGCTGCGCAACCGTGCGGAGATCTTCGGCGACACCTGCGGCAAATAGTCGAGCTCGGGCGTGAACAAGAGCTCCTCGATATAGCCGACGAATCGATGGTGCGGCAGCACCTCGCGCGAGGTGATTTTCGGGAAGCGGTCGAGATAGGCGGGCGCGGCATAGAGTCCGAGCCGGTAGTCGAGCAGCTTGCGGCCGACGATGCGGCCTTCCTTCGGCATGGTCAGGCTGATGGCGATATCGGCCTCGCGCTTGGAGAGGCTGAACAGCCGCGCGGTGGCCACAAGTTGCAGGTCGAGATCGGGATACCGGTCCGCGAACGGCGCCAGTCGCGGCGCCAGGAACGCGGTCCCAAAGCCGTCGGGGGCGCCGATCCGCACCGTGCCGGTCAGCCGCGCCACGGAGCCACCGACCTGCTCCTGGTTGGCGACGATGGTCGATTCCATGGCTTCGGCGCTGTCGGCGACGCGCTGGCCAGCCTCTGTCAGCAGGTAGCCGGTCTTGCGCCGGTCAAACAGCTTGGCCGAGAGGTGCTTCTCCAGCCGGTCGACGCGGCGGATGACGGTGGCATGGTCGACGCCGAGCTGTTTTGCCGCAGCCGAAACCGAGCCGCCCCGCACGATGGCCAGCACGAAGCGGAAGTCGTCCCAGTCGATAGCGCCTTGATCCAGCATTTTCGCACATCTATGGTGCATTATCTCAGACTTGAATCCTATAAAATGCAGGTCGATAGGATTTGTCAAAGCGTTCAAGCTCGCCTCAAGGAGACCATTCCATGCGTTCAGTCGGACATTTCATTGGTGGCAAAGAGGTCAAGGGCACCTCGGGCCGCACCGCCGACGTTTTCGAGCCGATGACCGGTGACGTCCAGGCCAAGGTGGCGCTGGCGTCCAAGGCCGAGGTTCGCGCCGCCGTGGAAAACGCCCGCGCCGCCCAGCCGGAATGGGCTGCGACCAACCCGCAGCGCCGCGCCCGCGTCATGATGAAGTTCGTCGAGCTGGTGCAGCGCGACTACGACAAGCTCGCCGAGCTGCTCGCCCGCGAGCATGGCAAGACCGTTCCTGACGCCAAGGGTGACATCCAGCGTGGCCTCGAAGTCGCGGAATTCGCCTGCGGCATCCCGCATCTGATGAAGGGCGAATACACCGAAGGCGCCGGCCCCGGCATCGACATCTACTCCATGCGCCAGGCGCTCGGCGTCGTCGCCGGCATCACGCCGTTCAATTTCCCGGCGATGATCCCGATGTGGAAGTTCGCTCCCGCGATTGCCTGCGGCAACGCCTTCATCCTGAAGCCGTCGGAGCGCGATCCCGGCGTGCCCATGATGCTCGCCGAGCTGATGATCGAGGCGGGCCTGCCGGCCGGCATCCTCAATGTCGTCAACGGCGACAAGGAAGCAGTCGACTCCATCCTCGACGATCCCGATATCAAGGCCGTCGGTTTCGTCGGCTCCACCCCGATCGCGCAATACATCTACGAGCGCGCAGCCCAGACTGGCAAGCGCTGCCAGTGTTTTGGCGGGGCCAAGAACCACGCCATCATCATGCCCGATGCCGACATGGACCAGGCGGTCGACGCACTGATCGGCGCCGGCTACGGCTCGGCCGGCGAACGCTGCATGGCCGTGTCCGTCGCGGTCCCCGTCGGCAAGTCCACTGCCGACCGCTTGATGGAAAAGCTGGTCCCGCGCGTCGAGTCGCTCAAGATCGGCACCTCGATCGATCCGTCCGCCGATTACGGTCCGCTGGTGACGCGCGAGGCGGTCGAGAAGGTCAAGGGCTATATCGACATCGGCATCAAGGAAGGCGCGACGCTCGCCGTCGACGGCCGCGGCTTCAAGATGCAGGGCTACGAGAACGGCTTCTATCTCGGCGGTTCGCTGTTCGACAACGTCACCAAGGACATGCGGATCTACAAGGAAGAGATCTTTGGTCCCGTGCTCTCGGTCGTTCGTGCGCACGATTACAAGGAAGCGCTGGCGCTGCCGTCGGAGCACGATTACGGCAACGGCGTTGCGATCTTCACCCGCGACGGCGATGCCGCGCGCGACTTCGCGGCCAAAGTCAACGTCGGCATGGTCGGCATCAACGTGCCGATCCCGGTGCCGATCGCCTATTACACCTTCGGTGGTTGGAAGAAGTCGGGCTTCGGCGATCTCAACCAGCACGGCCCGGATTCGGTCCGCTTCTACACCAAGACCAAGACGGTGACCTCGCGCTGGCCGTCCGGCGTCAAGGAAGGCGCGGAGTTCTCGATCCCGCTGATGAAGTAAGGCTGTAGCCCAGCCCGTCATTGCGAGCCCGTCATTGCGAGCGTAGCGAAGCAATCCAGACTTTCTCCTCGGACACACTGGATTGCTTCGTCGCTTCGCTCCTCGCAATGACGAGAACAGTGAGCAGCCCATCATGCAGTTCGCTCTGGACGACGATCAGATCGCGGTTCGCGACATGGCGTTGGCGTTTGCGGCGGAAAGGATCGCGCCGCACGCGCTGCGCTGGGACGAGGAGAAGCATTTTCCCGTCGAGGTCATGCGCGAGGCCGCCACGCTCGGGATGGGCGGCATCTACATCCGCGAGGATGTCGGCGGCTCCGCCATGACGCGGTTCGACGCGGCGCTGATCTTCGAGGCGCTGGCGACAGGCTGTCCGACCACCTCGGCCTTCATCTCCATCCACAACATGGCGTCCTGGATGATCGATGCCTACGGCAGCGACACCCAGCGCCACACATGGTTGCCCAAGCTCTGCACCATGGAGCTGATTGCGAGCTACTGCCTGACGGAGCCCGGCGCCGGTTCAGACGCGGCAGCGCTCCGCACCCGTGCCGTGCGCGAGGGCGATCATTACGTCCTCAACGGTCAGAAGCAGTTCATCTCCGGTGCCGGCGGCACTGATCTCTTGGTGGCGATGGTCCGCACCGGCGGCGATGGCCCGGGCGGAATCTCGACGCTTGTGATCGACGGCAAGACGCCGGGCGTCTCGTTCGGCGCCAACGAGCGCAAGATGGGCTGGAACGCGCAGCCGACCCGCGCCGTGATCTTCGAGAACGCGCGCGTGCCGGTCGCCAACCGGCTGAGCGAGGAGGGCGTCGGCTTCAAGATCGCGATGGCGGGCCTCGACGGCGGGCGCCTCAACATCACGGCCTGCTCGCTCGGCGGTGCGCAGACCGCGCTCGACAAGGCGCGCGCCTACATGAAAGAGCGCAAGGCCTTCGGCAAGCGTCTCGACGAATTCCAGGCGCTGCAATTCAAGCTCGCCGACATGGCGATCGAGCTGGAGGCTGCGCGCACCTTCCTGTGGCGCGCCGCCGCCGCGCTGGATCGCAAGGATCCGGATGCCACCATGCTCTGTGCGATGGCCAAGCGTTTTGGCACCGATGCCGGCTTCGAGGTTGCCAACCAAGCGCTCCAGCTTCATGGCGGCTACGGCTATCTCAGCGAATACGGCATCGAGAAGATCGTGCGCGATTTGCGCGTGCACCAGATCCTCGAAGGCACCAATGAAATCATGCGGCTGATCGTGGCGCGCAAATTGATCGAGGGCGCGCGATGAGTGGAGCGCAGGAGGGCGACCTGGTCGCGCGGGTCGAGGGCGCGGCCGGCATTGTCAGGCTCAACCGTCCGAAGGCAATCAATGCCGTGACGCTGGAGATGTTTCGCGACATCGACAAGGCGCTCGACCGCTTCGAAGCCGACCCCGCGATTGCCGTGATCGTGCTGGAAGGTGCAGGCGAGCGTGGCCTGTGTGCCGGCGGCGACATCCGTGCGCTCTGGGAGAGCTCGAAGGTCGACGGCGACCTCGGCAAGATCCTGTGGCGGGAGGAGTACATCCTCAATGCCCGGATCAAGAAATTCCCAAAACCCTATGTCGCCTTCATGGACGGCATCGTGATGGGGGGCGGCGTCGGACTCTCGGCGCATGCGAGCCATCGAATCGTGACCGACCGCACCAGGCTCGCGATGCCCGAGGTCGGGCTCGGTTTCTTTCCCGACGTCGGCGGCACCTGGCTGTTGTCACGCTCGCCGGGCGAGATCGGCACTTATTTCGGCCTGACTGGCCAGACCATGAACGGCCCCGATGCGATCCATGCGAAGTTTGCCGACGCGGTGGTGCCGGCGGCCAAATGGCCGGACTTGCGCGACGCGCTGACCAAGGTTCGCCTGGGCATCACCGCGGCCGATGTCAGCAAGCTCATCAACGGTTTTGCGACGGGGGAGACCGTGGGGCCGGTCGCCGCAAGGGAGCCGGCGATCGACGCACTGTTCGGCTTCGACCGCATGGAAGACATCTTTGCCGCGCTCAAGCGTGACGGTTCCGAGTTCGCGCTCACGACATTGAAGACGCTCAACGAAAAATCGCCGCGCGGCATGGTGGTGACGCTCAAGTTGCTGCGGCTCGCGCGCACCGCGTCCAGCCTGGAAGAATGCCTGGTGCGCGAATATCGCGCTGCGCTGGAAGTCTTCCGCAGCGACGACTTTCGCGAAGGCGTGCGTGCCGCCGTGATCGACAAGGACCGCAATCCGACCTGGTCGCCGTCGCGGATCGAGGACGTCACGCCGGACATGCTCGCGCAGTATCTCGCCGAGATCGGCGCCGACGAACTGAAGTTCAATTAACAACGTCTTTGAAGCGGAGGAAACCAAGATGGCCACGATCGCATTCATCGGTCTCGGCAACATGGGCGGTCCAATGGCCGCCAATCTGGTCAAGGCCGGCCACAAGGCCGTTGCCTTCGACCTCGCCGAGACCTCCCGCAACCAGGCCAAGGCCGACGGTGCCGGCATCGCCGAGAGCGCGGCGGGCGCCGTGAAAGGCGCCGATGTGGTCGTCACCATGCTGCCGGCCGGCAAGCATGTGCTCGGCGTGTGGGGCGAGGTCGTCCCTGTCATGACCAAGGGTGCGTTGATCATCGACTCCTCCACCATCGACGTCGAGAGCGCGCGCCAGGCGCATGCGCTGGCGGCCAAGCACGGGGTGCTTTCGGTCGACGCGCCGGTCTCCGGCGGCACCGGCGGCGCCAAGGGTGCGACGCTCACCTTCATGTGCGGCGGCGAGGACAACGCGTTCGCAGCGGCAAAGCCCGTGCTGGAGAACATGGGCAAGAAGATCGTGCATTGCGGCGGTGCCGGCGCGGGCCAAGCGGCAAAGATCTGCAACAACATGATCCTCGGCATTTCCATGATCGCCGTGAGCGAGGCGTTCGCGCTGGCCGAGAAGCTCGGGCTCTCGCACCAGGCGCTGTTCGACGTCGCCTCGACCTCGTCGGGCCAGTGCTGGTCGCTGACGACCTATTGCCCGGTGCCCGGGCCAGTGCCGACCTCGCCCGCCAACAACGACTACAAGCCGGGCTTTGCCTCGGCGCTGATGGTGAAGGATCTGACGCTGGCGCAGGACGCCGCCAAGGCCGCGGGCGCGGCGACGCCGCTCGGCAAGCATGCGCAGGAAATCTATCAGTCATTCGACGCAGCCGGCCACGGCGGGGTGGATTTTTCCGGAATTATCAAGCACGTTCGCAGCCTCGCTGAGAAATAGCGATGCTTTGCTCGTAGCCGGGATGGAGCGAAGAGAAATCCGGGACAGCCGCTTCCAATTGCCTAGCTGGCCCCGGATTGCGCTTCGCTCCATCCGGGCTACGCTCGAAGGTCAATTCGACGGGCTCTCACCATGACGACATTTCAGGAAGCGCGCGCGTTTCTACTTCATAACCGCACGGACTACGAGACAGCGGTCAAGGGCTTCCGCTGGCCCGATCCGGTTCCCTTCAACTGGGCGCTCGACTGGTTCGACGCCGAGCTGGCGGCGAATGCGGACAGCAAGGATCGTCCTGCGCTCTGGATCGTCGATGCCGCGCAGGACCGGCAGACCAAGCTCTCGTTCGCGGCGTTGTCGCGCCGCTCCAACCAGGTCGCGAATTTCCTCCGTGCGCAAGGCTTGAGGCGCGGCGATCATCTCCTGCTGCTGCTCGGCAATGTCGTTCCGCTGTGGGAGACAATGCTGGCGGCGATCAAGCTTGGCGTCGTCGTGATTCCCGCAACGACGCTGCTCACCGCCGACGAGCTGCGCGACCGGCTCGATCGCGGCAAGGCGAAGGCTGTGGTGGCAGCGCAGGACCAGGTTGCGAAGTTCGCAAGCCTTGGCGCCGACAATATCGTCCGCATCGTCGTGGGCGAGGCCTCCGATGGCTGGCTTTCCTATGATGAGGCGGCAAAGGCGTCGGAGAGCTTTGCCGCCGACGGCCCGACCAACGCCGACGATCCGATGCTGCTCTATTTCACCTCGGGCACTACGGCAAAGCCAAAGTTGGTGCGGCACAGCCAGCGCAGTTATCCCGTCGGCCATCTCTCGACGATGTACTGGATCGGGTTGAAGCCCGGCGACGTCCATCTCAACATCTCCTCGCCCGGCTGGGCCAAGCACGCCTGGAGCTGCTTCTTCGCGCCGTGGAATGCGGGCGCGACCGTCTTCGTGGTCAACCAGCCGCGCTTCGACGCCAAGGGCCTGCTTGCCACCATCGGCCGCTGCGGCGTCACCACGCTGTGCGCGCCGCCGACGGTGTGGCGGCTGTTCATCCAGGAGAACCTGGCGTCATTCAAGGTGGCCTTGCGCGAGGTCTGCGGCGCCGGCGAGCCGCTCAATCCGGAGGTGATCGACCAGGTGCAGGCCGCCTGGGGCCTCACCATCCGCGATGGTTACGGGCAGACGGAAACGACAGCGCTCGCCGGCAACTCGCCGGGGCAAAAGATCAAGGTCGGCTCGATGGGCCGGCCGCTGCCGGGCTATCGCGTGCAGGTCAGCGACGCCGATGGTCATCCGGCCAAGGAGGGCGAGGTGGCTCTGGTGCTCGGCGAAAGCCGCCCCGCCGGCCTGATGCAGGGCTATCAAGGCGACAACGGTGGGCTGTCCGGGGCCGAAGGCGAGCTTTATCGCAGCGGCGACGTCGTGTTCGAGGACGATGATGGCTATCTCACCTTCGTCGGCCGCTCCGACGACGTGTTCAAATCCTCCGACTATCGCATCAGCCCGTTCGAACTCGAGAGCGTGTTGCTCGAGCACGAGCTCGTCGCGGAAGCCGCCGTGGTACCAAGCCCGGATCCGATCCGGCTGGCGATTCCCAAGGCCTTCGTGCTGCTGGCATCCGGCGCGGAGCGCTCGTCGGAAACCGCGCTCTCCATCTTCAGGCATCTGCACGCGCGCCTGGCGCCGTTCAAGCGCATCCGCCGCCTCGAGATCGTGACGGAGCTGCCGAAGACGATATCGGGAAAGATCCGCCGCGTTCAGCTCAGACGTCTCGAGCGCGACGACGACCGCAACGATCCCCTGCGCGGTCGGGAATTCCGCGAAGAGGATTTTCCGGAACTGCCGAAAACACGGAGCGAGACCTAAGTGAACGAAGTCTGGAAGAAGCCGCCGATTTCCTTGGACGCCTATCAGGCCATGGTCGGCAAGGAGATCGGCGTGTCGTCGTGGCACCTGGTCGATCAGCCCCGCATCGACACCTATGCCGATGTGATCGAGGATCACCAGTTCATTCACGTTGATCCGGAGCGTGCGAAGAAGGAAACGGCGTTTGGCACCACCATCGCGCACGGTTTCCTGACGATGTCGCTGCTGTCGATCATGTCCTACGAGGTGATGCCCGTCATCGCGGGCACCACGATGGGGGTCAATTACGGTTTCGACAAGCTGCGCTTCATCTCGCCGGTGCGCTCGGGCAAGCGCGTTCGCGGCCGTTTCGTGCTGGCGGAAGCCAAGCTGCGCAAGCCTAATGAATTGCAGTCCCGCACCAACGTCACTGTGGAGATCGAAGGCGAGGACAAGCCCGCGCTGGTCGCGGAGTGGCTGGGGTTGATCTATTTCGCCTGAGGCGGGCCGGGCTTGACCCGGTAACCCATCGCTGCTCAAAAGCCGTTCAAATCGCGCTCGGTGCACCCTCTCCCCTTGCGGGAGAGGGTGGCGAAATCGAGCGGAGCGAGATGAAGCCGGGTGAGGGGTATCTCTCCACACGCTCATCTGCCGAGACGGACCCCTCATCCGGCGCCGTAGCCAACGCTACGCGTTGGCGTTTTAACTAGGAACGGCGGCCGTTGGCCGCCTATGCCACCTTCTCCCAGAAGGGGAGAAAGGAAGACAGCACAAGGAAGCACAATGGCAATCAGGTTCGACGGACGCGTCGCCATCGTCACCGGCGCGGGGAATGGTCTGGGGCGCGCGCATGCGCTGGGATTGGCCAGCCGTGGCGCCAAAGTGGTCGTCAACGATTTCGGTGGCGCGCGCGACGGCAGCGGCGGCTCGCTCTCGCCGGCGGAAGCCGTGGTCGAGGAGATCCGCAAGGCCGGTGGCATCGCCATGGCCGACGGCGCCGACGTCTCCAATTTCGAGCAGGTCACCGCGATGGTCGAGCGCGCCACCAAGGAATGGGGTAGCGTCGATCTCTTGTGTGCCAATGCCGGCATTTTGCGCGACAAGTCGTTCGGCAAGATGGAAGCGGCCGATTTCCAGAAGGTGCTCGACGTGCACCTCGTCGGCACCTTCTATTGCTGCAAGGCGGCCTGGGCCGGCATGCGCGATCGCAACTACGGCCGCATCGTGCTGACGACGTCGTCCTCCGGCCTCTACGGCAATTTCGGCCAGGCCAATTACGGAGCAGCCAAGTCCGGCATGGTCGGCCTGATGAACGTGCTGGCGGAAGAGGGCCGCAAGTCCGACATCCGCGTCAACATTATCTCGCCGACGGCAGCAACCCGCATGACGGAAGAGCTGCTGCCGCCGCAGGCGCTGCAGTTGATGAAGCCGAACGCGATCACGCCAGCGGTCGAGTACATGCTGAGCGAGGATGCGCCGACCCGCACCATCATGGGCGCTGGCGCCGGCTCGTTCGCGGTGATCAAGATCGTCGAGAGCGAAGGCATCAACCTGCCGGAGTCCGAGTGGACCCCGGATGCGGTCGCGGCGCATTTCGCCGAGATCAGCGACATGTCGAAGGCGAAGGCGCTGCAGGGCGCTTTCGAGCAGACGCAGAAATACGTGGCGCAGGCCGCTGCGCGTGCCGGGGTTAAACTCTGACAGCCGTCGCCGTCATTGGCGCCGGCCCTGCCGGGCTGATGGCGGCCGAAGTGCTCGCGCAGGGCGGTGCTCGTGTCACCGTCTACGATTCCATGCCATCCGCGGGCCGCAAATTCCTGATGGCCGGCCGCGGCGGACTCAATCTCACCCACAGCGAACCGCTGCCGCAGTTCATCACGCGCTATCGCGAGGCGGCGCCGAGACTGCAGGCTGCGATCGAAGCGTTTTCGCCTGACTCGCTGCGTGCCTGGAGCGAGGCGCTGGGCGAGCCGACCTTTGTCGGCTCCAGCGGGCGTGTGTTTCCGAAAGCGTTCAAGGCATCGCCATTGCTGCGGGCGTGGCTGCGGCGCCTCGATGCTGCCGGCGTGCGCTTTGCCTTTCGGCAGCGCTGGATGGGCTGGGACCGGGACGGACGGCTGGTCTTTGACCCGCCCGGCAGCGGCGCTACCGTCGCCGCGGACGCCACAGTGCTGGCACTCGGCGGCGCCAGCTGGCCGCGACTAGGCTCCGATGGCGGCTGGACGACGATCCTGGCCGACAAAGGCGTTGCGATCTCGACGCTGCGGCCAGCGAACTCCGGCTTCACAGTCGCATGGTCCGAAATCTTCCGCACGCGCTTCGAAGGCCAGCCACTCAAGGGCATTACGCTGTCCTTCGGCCCACACCGGGCGCGCGGCGAGGCCATGATCACAAGCGGCGGGATCGAGGGCGGGGCGATCTATGCGCTGTCGGCCGAACTGCGCGAGGCGATCGCGGCGAACGGCGAAGCGGTCCTGCATGTCGCCTTGCGGCCGGATGTCGATCATGGCGAACTCGTCAAACGCCTGTCCGCATCGCGCGGCAAGCAATCGTTCTCCAACTTCCTGCGCAAGGCTGCGCAGCTGTCGCCGGTCGCAGTCGGGCTGTTGCAGGAAGCCGCCATCAGTGCCGGCCAGTCGTTGTCGGCCGTGTCGGCCGAAGGTTTGGCGGAGCTCATTAACGCCGTGCCGATCAAGCTCACGGGCGTAGCGCCGATCGCGCGCGCGATCTCCAGCGCCGGCGGGATTTCTCTCGATGAACTCGACTCGGACTTCATGATCCGCAAGCTGCCGGGCGTGTTCGCGGCCGGTGAGATGCTGGACTGGGAGGCGCCGACCGGTGGCTATTTGCTTCAGGCCTCGTTCGCGACGGGGGCTGCGGCGGGCAGGGGCGTGTTGCGACGGCTCGCCCTGAAGGACGGGTAGAGCGCACGCTCCACCCATCCCACGGAGCCCTACCTCAGTTTTCCCCGTGCCGCCACCGGCAGCGTGCCGATGATCTCCTCACCGCGCACCATCACCACTTCGTCCATCATGTTGACGACGACGCAGACATGATTGGGCACGATGCGGACGACGTCGCCGACATTGGGCCGGGTGTTGCTGCGGGAGAGGTCGAGGAAGCCGTGCTCTTCGGCGAAGCGTGCGATCTTCGCTTCGGGGTGCTCGAGGATGAGGCCGTGGCCGTCGAGGCCGCCGGTGTCCGTCGTCAGAGTCTTCGAGCCGGCGTCGAGGATGCCGCGCTCAGGCGCGGCGCGGCTGACCACCGTCGAATAGATGTGCAGCGCGCAGTCATCCCAGGTGGCGACGCCCGCCGCGACCTGCATGCGGTCGTTATAGATGTAGGTGCCGAAGCGGTGCTCGGTGCCGCCCTTGAGCTTGCCGAGATTCTTCAGGTTCGGCGTTCCGCCGGTCGAGACGATTTTTGCATCCAGCCCGTGCGCGCGCACGCCGGCCAGAGCTTCGTCATAGAATTTTTGCGCGTCCACCCAGCCGGCCTCGGTCGGATACATCATGAAGCCGGCGAATTGCAGTCCCTTGGATGCAGCAATCTCCTGCGCCAGCGCAATCGCCTCGGCGGGCGTATCGACGCCGGCGCGCTTGCGTCCCGTGTCGCATTCGACCACGACCGACAGCGGTCGGCCTGAGGCCGCGGCGGCCTTGGGCAGGCCGGCAACGACGGTCGAATTGTCAGCGGCGACCGTCATGTTCGCCTTTGCCTGCAGCGCCCCTAACCGCGCCATCTTCTCTTCGCCGAGCAGATTGTAGCTGATCAGGATGTCATCGATGCCGGCATTGGCCATGATCTCGGCTTCACCGAGCTTCTGGCAGGTGATGCCCTTGGCACCGGCAGCGATCTGCATCTTCGCGATCGTCGGGTTCTTGTGCGTCTTGATGTGAGGACGGTTGGCAATCCCGGCGTCATCGCAGGCCTTCTGGATCCGCGCGATGTTGCGCTCGACCTTGTCCATGTCGATGACGGCGCAGGGCGTGCCGTATTCGCGGGCGATCTTGGCGGCAAGGGTCGTTGTCATGGAAGTCTCTGAGTTGGCGCGCATTCCGTTTGCAAAAGCGGTGCCCACTTTTGCGAATGCACGCTAGGCCTGTTCAATCTCTTCGCGCCGCACTTCGAGCTCCAGCCATTTGTCCTCGGCCTCGGCCAGTTCCTTTTGCGCCTTCGTCAGAGCGTCGGAGGCCTGGTCGAAGCGCTTGCGATCCTTTCGGAAGAGATCGGGGTCGTCAAGGAAGCGCTGCTGCTTGGCGATTTCGGCCTGCAGTTTGGCGATGGTCTTGGGCAGCGTCTCCAGCGCGTGTTGCTCGTTGAAAGTCAACCGTCGTCTCGCGGCGCCGGACGGCGCAACTGATCGCTGCTCTCTCGTCTCTTCGACGGCCTTCGCTGTCGCGCGCTTCACGTCGGCGCCGCGCTGGGCCAGCATGTCGGTATAACCGCCGGCATATTCGAGCCAGCGTCCATTGCCCTCGGGCACGATCACAGACGTTACCACGCGGTCGAGAAAATCGCGATCGTGGCTGATCAGGATCACGGTGCCTTCATAGTCGCTGAGCATCTCCTCGAGGACGTCGAGGGTCTCCAGGTCGAGGTCGTTGGTCGGCTCGTCCAGCACCAGGAGGTTGGAGGGTTTTGCCAGCGCGCGTGCCAGCATAAGCCGGCCGCGCTCGCCGCCCGACAGCACCTCCAACGGCGTGCGCATCTGTTCCTGGGCGAACAGGAAGTCTTTCATGTAGCTGACGACATGCTTCGGCTTGCCGCCGACCATGACATGGTCGCCGCGGCCGCCGGTGAGCGCCTCGGCCAGCGTCGTCTTCGGATCGAGACTTTCCCGATGCTGGTCGAGCGTGGCCATCTCGATGTTGGCACCGAGCCGTATGCTGCCGCTGTCCGGTGCGCTGGCGCCGGTCAGCATCTCGATCAGCGTGGTCTTGCCGGCGCCGTTCGGGCCGACGATGCCGATGCGATCGCCGCGCTGGACGCGGATCGAGAAGCCGTCGACGATCTTCCGCTCGCCATAGGACCGGCTGATATTCTTGGCCTCGATGACGAGCTTGCCTGACTTGTCGGCCTCGGCAGCCGCGAGGTTGGCGTTGCCAGTCGCGCCGCGATGGGTGCGGCGCTGGTCGCGCAGCGCGTGGAGATTGCCGAGCCGCTTGACGTTGCGCTTGCGGCGGCCCGAGACGCCGTAACGCAACCAGTGCTCCTCGTTGACGATCTTGCGGTCGAGCTTGTGCTGGTCGCGCTCTTCCTCCGCGAGCACCTCGTCACGCCAGGCCTCGAAGGCACTGAAGCCGCGGTCGATCTGCCGGATCTGGCCCCGGTCGAGCCAGGCGGTGCTGCGTGAGAGATTGCCGAGGAAGCGCCGATCGTGGCTGATGATCACCAGCGCGCAGCGGCGGCTCTCCAATTCGCTCTCCAGCCATTCGATGGTCGGAAGATCCAGATGGTTGGTCGGCTCGTCCAGCAGCAGGATATCGGGCGAGGGCGCCAGCACGCGCGCCAGCGCGGCGCGACGCGCTTCGCCGCCGGAGACATGCGCCGGATCTTCTTCGCCGCTGAGACCGAGCTGCTCGACCAGATAGCGCGCTTGATAATGGTCGTCGCCGGCATTGAGGCCGGCCTCGACATAGGCCAGCGTGGTGGAGAAACCGGAAAAATCCGGCTCCTGTGGCAGGTAGCGAATGGTGGCGCCGGGCTGCACGAAACGGCTGCCGCCATCCGGTTCGACCAGGCCGGCGGCGATCTTGAGCAGCGTCGATTTGCCGGAACCGTTGCGGCCGATCAGGCAGACGCGCTCGCCGGTCGACACCGACAGTTCGACGCCCGCCAGGAGCGGCGTGCCGCCGAAGGTCAGCTTGATGTCGCGCAGTTGAATCAGCGGTGGCGCCATGCGGTGTCTCAGTCCTGTCTTGTTGCGGCCTGGTCGGCGCGGCGGCGCTGGATGCGGCGGATGGTCTGGTCGAGCGTCGACAGAAACGTCGAGCGGTCGCGCGGTGAATAGGATTTCGGACCGCCGGTGACTTCGCCGGCCGAGCGTAAATCGGTCATCAGGTTGCGGACCGCGAGCGTCATCCCGATCGATTCCTCGGTGAACGCCTTGCCGTTGGACGCAATCACATCGGCGCCGGCCTTCACACAGCGGCTCGCGAGTGGAATATCCGAGGTAATGACGATATCGCCGGGCCCGGCGCGTTCGGCGATCCAGTCATCGGCTGCGTCCATGCCGGCACCCGCGGCGACCCGCTCGATCAGCGGATCCTGGGGCACGCGGATGAAATTGCCCGCGACTACGCTCACGGGCAGGCCGTGCCTGCCAGCGACGCGATAGATCTGGTCCTTCACCGGACAGGCGTCGGCGTCGACATAGATGCGGGTGGTGTTTTGAGGGTTCGTCATGGTCCGTAGATGGGGCTTGCGAAGCGGTTTCGCAGCAGCCGCGTGGTACCTCATTCGGATCGCAAAGGCGAGGGGATTGACCCCGGTTCCTCAGGGCCTACGATCGGCCCGAAACAACAAGAATTTGGGGAAAGCCAAGCCATGCCGAACCGGCTCGAAACCTATCGCGTCGAGGCCTACAACACGGCCAAACAATCCGAAAACAAGATGCATGACGACAATGTGGCGCGCCGCTTCGGATTTTCCGGCGGGCTGGTCCCCGGCGTCGACGTCTTCGCCTACATGATGCATGTGCCGGTGGCGCGCTGGGGCCGAGATTTCCTGTCGCGCGGGTTGATCGAGGCGCGTTTCATCAAGCCGGTCTATGACGGCGAGACCGCCGACGTCGACGCGACCGAGCACAACGGACTGCTCACGATCGAGGTGTTCAGCCGCACCGAGCTCTGCGCGACGGGGACGGCGTCGCTGCCGGCGACTGCGGCTGCGGTGTCGTTGAGCGACTATGTCGAGGTCCCCGCGATCGCCGAGCGCAAACCGGTCAGCGCGGCAACATTCGAGACCGGCAAATGGCTCGGCACGACGCCGCGCCGCTGGGCCGGGCAGGATGCGGCCGACTATCTCGCCGACATCCGTGAGACCGATCCGATCTTCGCGGGCGAGGGGCTCGGCCACCCCGGCCTGATCCAGCGCGTCATGAACCGCGTGCTGGTGGACAACACGATCCTCGGCCCCTGGATCCATGTCGGCAGCCGCATGCAGCTGCTGTCGGCCGCACGCGCCGGTGACGAGATCACCGCGCGGGCTAAAGTCACCGCGAACTACGAGAAGAAGGGCCACCGCTTCGTCGAGCTCGACGCGCTCGTGGTCGCCAACGGCACGACGCCGCTGGCGCACTGCAAGCACGTCGCGATCTACCAGCCGCGCGAGCAGGCGGCGGCGTAGAGCGCGGGCGGAGAGAGGCAAGTACACGGCTCCAAGCTCGGTGTCATGCCCCGCGAAGGCGGGGCATCCAGTACGCCGCGGCTTCTCCGTAAATCACTGCCGCCTCAGAGTACTGGATCGCCCGGTCGAGCCGGGCGATGACAGTGAGCTTGTGGAGGCAGATGGGCAGCGCTACGCCGCTTTCCCCTTGGCCTCCTGGATCGCCCGCCACACGCGCTCCGGCGTCAGCGGCATGTCGATGTGCTTGATGCCGTAGTCGGAGAGCGCGTCGATCACCGCGTTCACGACCGTTGACAGGCTGCCGGCGCAGCCGGCTTCGCCGCAGCCTTTGCTGCCGAGTGGATTGGTCGTGGCCGGCACCGGGTGGTCGCCGACCGTCATGTTCGGAACGTCCTCGGCGCGCGGCAGTGCGTAGTCCATCAGCGAGCCCGTGATCGGCTGGCCGCTCTCGTCGTAACGGACGTGCTCCATGAGAGCCTGGCCGATGCCCTGGACGACGCCGCCATGGAGCTGGCCCGCGACCAGCAGCGGGTTGATCACCGTGCCGAAATCGTTGACCGCGCTGTAGCGCACGATCTGCACGACGCCGGTCTCGGGGTCGATCTCGACCTCGGCGACATGGCAGCCGTTCGGGAAGGACGACGGCACCGGTTCGCTGGTGTGATCGACGTCGAGGCTGTCGGGCACGCCATCCGGGGTCTTGCCGTCGTGCAGGCGCTTGGCGAGCTCCATGATGTCGATGCTGCGGTCGGTGCCGGCGATCGTAAAGCTGCCGCCTTCGAATTCGATGTCGGCTTCGGATGCCTCGAGCATGTGCGCGGCGGCGCGCTTGCCCTTTTCAATCACGAGCTTGGCGGCGCCCACGATCGCCATGCCGGTCGCGGTGATCGAGCGCGAGCCACCGGTGCCATTGCCGGTGTGGACGATATCGCTGTCGCCCTGCACCAGCTTGACGCTGTCGAAGGGGACGCCGAGCTGCTGGCAGAGTACCTGCGCGAATGCGGATGCGTGGCCCTGACCGTAATCGAGCGTTCCGGTGATGAGCTGCACCGAGCCATCGGGATCGAACACGATCTTGCCGAGCTCGACGCCGGGAGGTGCGGTCACCTCCAGATAGGAACCGACGGCGATGCCACGCAGTTTGCCGGACTTCTTGCTCTCCTTCTTGCGCTTGGCAAAATTCTCGTGGTCGGAGATTTCGAGCGCCTTGTTGAAGACAGCCTGGAAGTCGCCGCTGTCATAGGTGACGCCGGAGGACGCGGCGAACGGCATCTGGTTCTGCTTGATGAAGTTGCGCTTGCGCAAGGTCAGCCGGTTGATGCCCATCTCGTCGGCGGCGCGGTCGATCAGCCGCTCCATGTAGTAGTTGGCCTCGGGCCGGCCCGCGCCGCGATAGGCGCCCATCAGCGTGGTGTTGGTCAGCACCGTCTTGATATCGACGGCCATCAGCGGTGTGCGATAGACGCTGGAAAAGTTCTTGCTGGTGTTGAGCGAGAGCGGACTGGGGGCAACGCCGGTGATGTAGGCACCGAGATTGCCGTAGCCCGAGAGCTTGGCGGCGAGGAAATGCCCCTCGGCGTCCAGCGCGAGCTCGGCGTGAATCTTCTGCGCACGGCCGTGGCTGTCGGACAAGAAACTGGTCGAGCGTTCGTCCAGCCATTTTACCGGCCGTCCCAATTCCTTGGCCGCATACAGGATGCACATGTACTCGGGGTAGTTGACGTTCTTCATGCCGAAGGAGCCGCCGACATTGGCGGTGAGGATGCGCACCTTCTCGTTCGGCACCTTCAGGTTCTTGGCGAGGTTGGCGCGGTTGCCGGCGACGCCCTGCGTCGGCATCTGGATGGTGTAGCGCTCGGACTTCTTGTCGTAGGAGGCAAGGCCGACGCGCGGCTCCATCGAGACCACGGCGACGCGGGTGTTCTCGATGTCGACCTTGGTGACGTGAGCGGCGCTGGCGAAGGCCGCATTGACCTTCTCGATGTCGCCATAGTGGTAGTCGAGCGCGACATTGTTCGGGATGTGATCGTAGAGTTGCGGCGCGCCGGGTTTTGCGGCTTGCTCGGGATCGGTCACCGCTGGCAACGGCTCGATATCGAGCTCGACCGCCTCGGCCGCGTCGCGCGCCTGGGCCAGCGTCTCCGCCACCACGAAGGCGACAGGATCGCCGACGAAGCGGACCTTGTCGGTTGCGAGCGGCTGGCGGTTAGTCTGGAGCAGGGGAGAGCCGTCACGGCTCTTCAGCGGCAGGCCGCAGGTGAAGGGGCCGTAGCCGGCCGCATCGAGGTCCTTGCCGGTCCACACCCCCAGCACGCCCGGCATCGCCCTGGCGGCGTCGATGTTGATGCCGCGAATGGCGCCGTGGGCATGGGTCGAGCGGACGATCACGGCATGGGCCTGGCCCGGCAGGTTGAAATCGTCGGTGTAGCGGCCCTTGCCGCGCACCAGGGTATCGTCCTCCTTGCGGCGGACCGGCTGCCCGACGCCATATTTTTGCAGTGCAATAGCGTTTTCGAGCGTCGAGGATTTGGTGTGTTCTTGCATGGAATTGACCTGAAAAGCCGGCAATTGCGCGGTTTGGGGGGCGCCTAGGGGACCGGACCCCTCAAAAATAACCCACCGGCCCGTTCACGACAACGCACGAATGGGCATGGTCCCATGTGATGTGTTGTTGCGCAGGATTGGTGCGCTGCTAATGTTTCAGGCGAAAAAGCAATTCCAGCTCGGCCTAACCGGCCGCGGAAAGACAGTTTGTATGAATGACCACACGCGGCTCCGCGACGGCCTTGCGCCGCACGGTGAGCTGGGGTCGATGGCGGCGGCGTTCGCCACTGAACCGGCCGTCGGCGCGCAAGCGCCGGGAACCGGCGTCTACGCGGCGCTCGACCTCGGCACCAACAATTGCAGGCTCCTGATCGCCTGTCCGACCCACGACGGCTTTCGGGTGGTCGATTCCTTCTCGCGCATCATCCGGCTCGGCGAGGGCGTCTCGGCGACGGGGTGCATCAGCGAGGCCGCGATCGAGCGCGCCATCGTGGCGCTCGGGATCTGCCGCGACAAGATCAACCTGCGCAAAGCCAAGCGATTGCGGCTGATCGCCACCGAAGCCTGCCGCGCCGCCTCGAACGCCGAGGGCTTTCGCAGCCGCGTCGCTGCCGAGACCGGGATCGAGCTCGAGGTGATCGACCGCGAGACCGAGGCGGCGCTCGCCGTGCTCGGCTGCTCGCCGCTGGTCGATCCCAGGGGGCGCGGCGCGATCCTGTTCGACATCGGCGGCGGCTCGACCGAGCTGGTGCGAATCGAGCGCGACGCCGCAAATCCGGAGCCGCGCATCAAAGCCTGGATGTCGATCCCGTTCGGTGTGGTCACGCTGGCCGAGCAGTTCGGGGGCCGCGACGTGACGCCCGAGATCTACGCCGCAATGGAGCGCGAGGTCGCCCGTCACATCACGCCGTTCGCCGAACAGCATGGCGGCGATCTCGCCGACATGCATCTCCTGGGCACATCCGGCACGGTGACGACGCTCGCCGGCATCCATCTCAATCTCGTGCGCTACGACCGCCGCCGCATCGACAGCGTCTGGATGAACGATACCGACGTCACCGCGACCATCAACAAGCTGCTCGGCATGAGCTATGAGGAGCGCGCCGGCAACAGCTGCATCAGTATCGAGCGCGCCGATCTCGTGCTGGCCGGCTGCGCCATCCTCGACGCGATCCGCCGCGCCTTTCCCCTGCCACGCCTGCGCGTCGCCGACCGGGGCCTGCGCGAAGGCATGCTGGTCGAGATGATGCGCGAAGACGGCGCGCTCAGGAGCTGGTGAGATGGCCAAGGACACCACCGGCCGCTTGCACGTCCAGGTCAAGACCCACGGCAAGCGCAAATTGTCGTCGAAGCTCTGGCTGGAGCGGCAGCTCAACGACCCCTATGTGGTGAAGGCGAAGGCGCTGGGCTATCGCTCGCGCGCCGCCTTCAAGCTGCTCGAGATCGATGACAAATACCGGCTGCTGAAGCACGGCATGGCGGTGGTCGATCTCGGTGCGGCGCCGGGCGGCTGGAGCCAGATCGCCGCCAAGCGCGTCGGCTCGGTCGACGGCAAGGGCAAGGTCATCGCGATCGACCTGCTGGAAATCCCCGAGATTGCCGGCGTCGAGTTCGCGCAGCTCGACTTCATGGACAATGACGCGCCGGGCAAGCTCAAGGCCATGCTCGACGGCGGCGGCGCCGACGTCGTGATGTCCGACATGGCTGCCAACACGACCGGTCACCGCAAGACCGACCAGCTCCGCATCGTCGGCCTGATCGAGACCGCCGCCGCGTTCGCCTGCGATGTGCTGAAGCCGGGCGGGACTTTCCTGGCGAAGGCGTTCCAGAGCGGCGCCGACGCCGAGTTGCTCGCCCAACTGAAGCGCGATTTCGCCACGGTGCGTCACGTCAAGCCGGCCGCGAGCCGTGCGGATTCCTCGGAGCGCTATGTGCTGGCGACGGGATTTCGCGGCGGGGCGACGGAATAGCAACAAACTCCGTCATTGCGAGGAGCTCTTGCGACGAAGCAATCCAGACTGTCTCCGCGGAGGGATTCTGGATTGCTTCGCTTCGCTCGCAATGACGAGATGGGCTACCCCAGCCGCTGATCCCTCACGTCCTGCGTATCCTCGGTCGCCGCCTTGACGGCCGCCTTGGCCGCGCCCTTGCCGGCACCTTTGCGGCTCGCGATCTCCACCGCTTTGCGGCCGGAGACTTCGTGGCCGGCATCGGCGGGCATCTGCCAGAAGAACCAGCTCGACGCCGCCGAAGTCAGGGCGACCACGACGAAGGCCGGCGCGAACACGGTGGCGTTGAGCTCGCTGGCGTGGCTGAGCCACATCGTCGTCTCCACGGACGCGGCGCCGACGGCGACGCCGGCCGAGACCGCGAGCTGCTGGTTGACGCTGACGAGTGTGGTGGCGCGGCTCATCTGCGCGTGCTCGACCTCGGCATAGGCGACCGTATTGATCGCGGTGAACTCGAGCGAACGGAAGAAGCCGCCGACCACCAGGATGATCATGATGATCAGCAGCGGCGTCGTCACGGTGAAGAGCGCACAGGCGGCGAGGAAAACTGCACTGATGACCGCGTTCACCGTCATCAGGTTGCGGAAGCCGAAGGCGCGGATGATGCGTGCGGCCAGCGCCTTCATGCCCATGGCGCCGAGCGAGGAGCCAAACGTGACGAGGCCGGACTTGAACGGCGAGAGGCCGAAGCCGATCTGCATCAGCAGCGGCAACAGAAATGGCAGCGCGCCGATGCCGAGCCGGAACATGAATCCGCCGAGAATGGCCGCGCGCAGCGTCGGCAGCCGCAGCAGCGTAAAATCCAGGACCGGCGACCCCGTTCGACGCGCGTGAAGAACATACAGCGTCATCGAGATCGATCCGCCGACGACCAGGGCGGCAACCGTGCTCCACGGCAGCAGATTAAGTCCGGCGACCGACAGCCCGAAGGCGATGCCGGCGAGCCCGAGGCCCGCGAGCACCATGCCGTAGAGGTCGAACGGCTCTCGTTCCTCGCTCTTGATGGGATCGATGAAGCGCAAGGCCATGAAGATGCCGAGCAGCCCGATCGGGATGTTAATCAGGAAGATCCAGTGCCACGACGCATAGGTGGTGATGAAGCCGCCGAGCGGCGGCCCGATTACGGGGCCGATCAGGGCAGGGACCGTCACCCACGCCATGGCATTGACCAGCGCACTCTTGTCGACCGACCGCAACAGCACGAGCCGCCCGACCGGCGTCATCATCGCCCCGCCCATGCCTTGCAGAATGCGCGCGAAGACGAAATTGGTGACCGATGTCGAGAGCGCGCAGCCGACCGAGCCGATCATGAAGACGCCAACGGCAATCGCAAACACCATGCGCGCGCCGAATCGGTCGGCGGTCCAGCCGCTCGCCGGGATGAATACCGCAAGCGACAGCAGATAGGAGGTGATCGCGAGCTTGAGCGTCAGTGGGCTGGTGCCGATGTCGGCCGCAATCGCGGGCAGCGACGTGGCGATCACCGTCGAGTCCATGTTCTCCATGAAGAGAGCAGTGGCCACGATCAGCGGGATGACGCGTTGCTTGTCGACCATGACGGATTGGCAATGAAAATCGGAAGGAAGGGCGAGAATTGCGGCTTATCACCGCCACGGGGCCGCGACCATGGCGGATCGACGCATGGCACCTAAATTCTCTGCGAGGGCGACGGTGGGCGCCGGGACGCGTGACGTGCTCGCTGCGGCGCCCGATGGGACTACACCAGTTGGATCTGCGCGTGATGTCCGGGAGCCGCGGCCAAGCGTCTGTCGCGCGTCAGCAGTGGTGTATCGAGCGCCTCGGCCAGCGCGACATAGGTGGCGTCATATGCAGTCAGATTGTTCCGTAACTCCCATATGCGCGGCAGAAGGAAATCGTGGGGGTATCGCCGCAGGGACAGGTCCGCCAAGTCGGCGAGGGCCATACGCCCACGCTCGACGTTGATCTCCCTGTTGGCGGCATAGCGCTGGATCACTTGGGCGACCTCGACGTCGAGCAAATGAGGGGCGTGCAGTGTTTGATGAGGGGCGAACAGCCGCTGTTCCACCGTTGCCGCTGCGGGCGTCCGTAGAAGGACTTCAAGCAGGGCCGAGGCATCGACGACAATCACGCGCGATCACGCTCCGCGCGAACCGCTTCAGCCGGGGCGATCGAGGGCATGGTTTCGGTGCGGCTGCGCAACCGCGCCCGCAACTCGTCGAGCGTCGGCCGTTCCGCCACCTGCCGAATTTCGCTGAGCAGATAGTCCGACAGCGACATGCCTGCCAGCGCAGCCCGCGACTTCAGCCGACGATGCAAGGCGTCCGGGACGTTGCGGATCTGAATCATCGTTGTCATGCGATCAGCATAGAAACATGTGCTGCACATGTCAAAGTGTCTCAGCCCAGCTTCTCAGCGCCTTTTGATCCGCGGCGAATTTGCCAAAGTACCTGTGCATGGCTGGCCGGCGGTCCGATTTGCTTTGATTCGTCGCCCGCCCGTGCTATCGACCCGCGTCAACCCCACCGATGGGCTCCGATTCTCCGGCGTTGCCGCAAGGTACGCCGAGGGCGGCGCTCATCCATAGCTGTTTGCGGCAGGGCCGCGGAAGGAGTTGGCACATGGCCACCGTGCAACAAGGCATTCGCGAAGCCCTCACGTTCGACGACGTGCTGCTCAAGCCGGGCCTGTCGGACGTCATGCCGGGCGAGGTCGACATCCGCTCCCGTGTCACCCGCGCCATTCCGCTCAACATCCCGATCATGGCTTCCGCCATGGACACGGTCACCGAAGCCCGCATGGCGATCGCGATGGCGCAGGCCGGCGGCATCGGCGTCATCCACCGCAATTTCGATCCCGAAGGGCAGGCCGCCCAGGTACGGCAGGTCAAGCGCTACGAGTCGGGCATGGTGGTGAACCCGCTCACCATCAGCCCCGACGCCACGCTGGACGACGCGCTCAAGCTGATGAGCGATCACGGCATCTCGGGCATTCCGGTTGTCACCGGTGCGGGCAAGTCCACGCCGGGCAAGCTGGTCGGAATCCTCACCAACCGCGACGTTCGCTTCGCCACCGACCGCCAGCAAAAAATCTCCGAACTGATGACGCATGAAGGTCTCGTCACGGTGCGCGAGAATGTCAGCCAGGACGAGGCGCGGCGGATGCTGCATCAGCACCGCATCGAGAAGCTGCTCGTGGTCGACGAGCAATATCGCTGCGTCGGCCTGGTCACCGTGAAGGACATGGAGAAGGCGGTCGCCCATCCGCTGGCCTGCAAGGACGCGCAGGGCCGCCTGCGCGTCGCCGCCGCCACCACGGTCGGTGATAGCGGGTTCGAGCGCACCGAGCGGCTGATCGATGCGGGCGTCGATCTCGTCGTGGTCGACACCGCGCACGGCCATTCCCGTCACGTGCTCCATGCGGTCAACCGCATTAAGCGCCTGTCCAATTCCGTGCAGGTCGTTGCCGGCAACGTCGCGACCTCGGAGGGCGCGCAGGCGCTGATCGATGCGGGCGCGGACTGCATCAAGGTCGGCATCGGTCCGGGCTCGATCTGCACCACGCGCATCGTCGCCGGCGTCGGCGTGCCGCAGCTCACCGCGATCATGGATGCGGTCGAGGCGGCGAAGAAGTCCGACATCCCCGTCATCGCCGACGGCGGCATCAAGTTCTCCGGCGATCTTGCCAAGGCGCTTGCTGCCGGTGCCGACATCGCCATGGTCGGCTCGCTGCTCGCCGGCACCGACGAGACGCCAGGCGAAGTGTTCTTGTGGCAGGGCCGCTCCTACAAGGCCTATCGCGGCATGGGCTCGGTCGGCGCGATGGCGCGCGGCTCGGCCGACCGCTACTTCCAGCAGGACATCAAGGACACGCTCAAGCTCGTGCCCGAAGGAATCGAAGGCCAGGTGCCTTACAAGGGCCCGGTCGGCAACGTCATGCATCAGCTCGCGGGCGGCTTGCGCGCCGCGATGGGCTATGTCGGCGCAAAGGACATGAAGGACCTGCACGACAAGGCCCAGTTCGTCCGCATTACCGGCGCGGGCCTGCGCGAAAGCCACGTCCACGACGTCACCATCACGCGCGAGGCGCCGAACTATCCGGGCGGCGGTTAGGCGCTCCACATTCCGCTGTCATGCCCTGGCTCGACCGGGGCATGAAAGCGCCTGTTGGGTTTGCTTCATTCCCATCCACCTCCTAAATGATTGCGACAAAGCAATCTGGAGGAAGCCATCATGTCCCAAGGCAAACGCATCGTTCTCGCCGCGCGTCCCGTCGGCGAGCCAAAGCCGTCCGATTTCCGCATCGAGGAATTCGCCGTGCCGACGCCTGCCGCAGGTGAAGTCCTGCTGCGCACCATCTGGCTCTCGCTCGATCCCTATATGCGCGGGCGCATGAGCGACGGTCCGTCCTACGCGACGCCGGTGCCCGTCGGTGGCGTGATGGAAGCCGGTACGGTCTGCGAGGTCGCAGCCTCCAACAATCCGAACTTCGCCAAGGGCGACATCGTGCTCTCGCGCGCGGGCTGGCAGACGCATGCGATCTCCGACGGCAAGGGGCTGAACAAGATCGACCCGAAGCTCGCGCCGATCTCGACGGCTATCGGCGTGCTCGGCATGCCCGGCATGACCGCCTACACGGGCCTGCTCGATATCGGCAAGCCGCAGCAAGGCGAGACCGTCGTCGTCGCCGGCGCCTCCGGCGCGGTCGGTTCGGCCGTGGGACAGATCGCGAAGATCAAGGGCGCACGCGCGGTTGGAATCGCCGGCGGCAAGGACAAATGCGATTACGTCGTGAAGGAGCTCGGCTTCGATGCCTGCATCGATCACCGCGATCCCGATCTCGCGGCGAAGCTGAAGGACGCCTGCCCGAAGGGCATCGACGTCTATTTCGAGAATGTCGGCGGCGCCGTGTTCGAGGCGGTGTTCCCGCTGCTCAATGCGTTTGCGCGCGTACCGGTCTGCGGCCTCATCGCCCACTACAACGACACTGAAGCGAAGCCGCCGAAATGGGCCGCCAGCATGATGCGCGCGACCCTGACCAAGCGGCTGACCTTCCGCGGCTTCATCGTCTCCGACTTCGCCTCCCGCCATGGCGACTTCCTGCGCGACATGTCCGGCTGGGTCCGCGAGGGCAAGGTCAAGTACAAGGAGTTCGTCACCGAGGGCCTGGAGAGCGCGCCCGAGGCCTTCATGGGGCTTCTGAAGGGGGCCAATTTCGGGAAGCAGCTGGTGCGGGTCGGGCCGGACAAAGCTTGACCGGCCGCTCCCGGCCCCTTCGGGCGCCGAGTATGATTAACAAAGAGTGACCGATCGGCCACACCCGCCCGTAAAAGCCGCAGGTGTGACCCTCGGTTCATTGACGGGCGGGCGAAGGCATTGAATCATTGCGCATATTTCAGGTGCGATGATGTTAGAGCTTGTTGTTTTCTGCGTAATCCTGCTGGCCGCCGGTTATTGGGCGACGATGTTTGTCATGGGCCGTCGCGACGACGTCATCCATGGCAAGTTCGTCCATGCCGAGGACGCCAGCGCATTGGCGCAATCCGCGATGCCCACGCCCATGCCGCCATTCCCCAAGCGCCCGGTCAAAGCCGCGCGGCCTGCCAATGTTCAGCCCGCCAACACCGGGGCCAAGCCGGTGGACAGCGACGCGCTGCAGTCCTTGCTCGCCGCGATCCAGCAGGATCTCAAAAGCGTCGCTTGAGCAGCGATGGGCAGCGCTAATGCTCGCCGCCCATCTGGGCGAGCAGCTCCTCGATATCAATATCGACTTGGCCGGCGGCCCTGACGTGGCGAACCTCGAAGCCGTCGGGCTGGAAGCGGTACTCCACAAGCCCGACCTCCTTGATCGCGATCCGGTCCTGGCGCGCATCGTTGATCTTGAAGCCGGCCGACGGCGCCCAGACGTGGCGGGTGTGGCGCCAGGTGAAGTCGCGCCGCTGGTGCACGTGACCACTGGCGATGATGCGCAGGTCGACATGTGCAAACATCTCGATCAGCCGCGCGCGGGCCGGCTGCGGCACGTAGCGGATCGACGTCTCCGGCGTCTCGGGGTCGTCGGGCCCGTTGAGAAATACCGGCTTGTGCACGAACAGCGCGATCGGTTTGCCGTTCGCGCGCGAAACTTCCGAGGCGAGCCAATCGAACTGCTCGGCCTCGAAGGCGAGGCCTGAATTCATCACCAGCGAGTTGAGGCCGATGAAGCACCAGCCCGCGGCCTCGAACGACCAATGGTCCTCGCCGATGATCTCGCGGAATTGCTGGCGATGGGCTTCCGCGACCGGCGGCTTCGGCGCAGGGCCGATCGCGGTCGGATTGTCGCCGATGTCGTGATTGCCGGGGATGTAGCGGCAGGCGACGGGCAGGGCATCGTGCAGGCCCTTGGCGAATTCGACATCGTCGCGACTGGTCGGCCCGTCGAACGAGACGTCGCCGGTGTTGACGATGAGATCGGGCCTATCGGTGTCGATATGCGCGCTCAGCGCCTGGAAGTTGGCGATCAGGCCGGGGAAGCGCCGGCCAAGATGGGTGTCGGAGATCTGCGTCAGGCGAAATACGGACATGGATTGATCATAGGCGCCGCCCGACGTCGGAACGATGACGGCGCACCCACGGTCAGCGATCGAACAATGTTTAAAGCACGCGATAGCGGATCATGTAGGCGTCCTGCGGCGCGGCGGGGCTCGCCAGCGGCGAGGCGATGCGGTCGGCGAGGTGCCAAGGGCCGAACTGAGGGCCGAACTGAGCGCCGGGCTGTTCGGAGCGATGCGGCTCGGCCGGCAGGCGGAGGCGAAATTCGAAAGTGCCCTTGCCGGGCAGGTTCACGACCAGCATGCGGTCCGCGGTGCGGTGGTTGAGTGCCACCGCGCCGCGCAGCACGGAGCGGCCATCACCGAGCTCCCGCACGCCGTCAATCAGTGCCAACGTCTGGTTACGGTCGGTATGCAGCTCGATCTGGGTGTCGGACACCGCCGCCAAGGTCTCCTTGGGCATGCGGATCTCGAACTCGACCGCGGGTTTCGAGGGATTGAGGCCGAGATAGGCCAGCGCGGCATGGCGCATGTCGTAGGCGGCAAAAGCGAACAGAGCGAGGGCGGCGAGCGCAGCGAGGCCATGCCTGAGGACATCGCGCCAGGTCCGATAGCTCATTCGGAAGTAGACCGTCATTGCCAGCGCCACCGCAAGCGCCGTCGCGATGCCTGCCAGCGCCGACATCAGGATGCCGAACTGGCCGTCGGCGGACTCGGTCAACGCGCCGGTCAGGCTGGCGATCTGGCTGAAGAGGGTGTTCATGGCGGTCTCTCGCCTTGCGCGCCCCAAGGGGCAATATCGCTTTAGCTGTCGGCAGTTGGTCGCCTCATCGGGAACGCCGGTTCAACTGGTTGATTGTCAGGAGCAGCGGTGACCGCTAATGGACGCTAGCTGTGGCTTCCGCCCGATGGGAAATCCCGGGAAATTTCGATGTCCGTTCAAATGGTTTTGCTGCCGGTCTTCGTGCAGGTCGGTCTCACCTTCGCGCTCCTGATCGCCATGGCGATGGGACGCCGGCGCGCGCTCGTCTCCGGCGAGACCAAGAGCCGTGACATTGCGCTCGGCGAGCCCAACTGGCCCAAGGGCGCCACACAAATCGCCAATTGCTACCGCAACCAGTTCGAACTGCCGGTGCTGTTCTACGCCCTGATCGCGCTGGCGCTCCCGTTGCGCCATGCCGATCTGTTCATCGTGCTGATGTCCTGGGTGTTCGTGGTGACGCGCTTCGTCCATGCCGGAATTTTCGTCTCCTCCAACAATCTCGGCCGCCGCTCCACGATCTGGCTCGCCGGCGTGCTCGTCCTGCTCGCGATGTGGATCTACTTCGCGTTGAAAATGCTGTTGCTGATCTAGCCGCTACTCGCCGATCCTGATCTGAAAGATTCAAATGACTCCCGCTGCCCGGCTGTCCGCAGCCATCGAACTGATCGACACCATCGAGAAAGACCGCGTGCCCGCGGCCAAGGCGCTGAAGGAGTGGGGCACCGCGCACCGCTTCGCCGGCTCGGGCGACCGCGCCGCCATTGCCGGCCTCGTCTGGGACGTGCTGCGCCGCTACGCCTCGAGCGCGTATCTGATGGATTCGGACACCGCGCGTGCGCGGCTGATCGGCATGCTTCGCCTCGAGCGCAACATGGACACGGCCACAATGGCCGCGCTGTTCGATGGCAGCCGCTTTGCCCCCGCGCCGTTGACCGAGGCCGAGCAGGCCGCGCTCGCCTCGCGGTCCCTTGAGAATGCCCCGGCCGCGACCGCCGGCGACTATCCGGAATGGCTGGATCCTTATTTGGCAAAAGCGTTCGGCGACGAGCGCGTTGCGGAGGCAGCCGCGATGGCGAGCCGGGCGCCGCTCGACCTGCGCGTCAACACGCTAAAATCCAATCGCGACAAGGCGCTGGCGGCGCTTGCTCATCTTCATGCGAAACCGACGCAGTGGTCCGCAACCGGCCTGCGCATCGAGCTTTCGGCCGATGCGCGCAACCCCGGTATCCAGGCCGAAGAGGACTTCATCAAGGGCGCCATTGAAGTGCAGGATGAGGGGTCGCAGCTTGCGGCTGCCTTGACCGCGGCAAAACCGGGCGAGCAGGTGATCGATCTCTGTGCGGGAGCCGGCGGCAAGACGCTGGCGCTCGCCGCGATGATGCAGGGCAAGGGCCGGCTGATCGCGACCGACAGCGACAAGCGGCAGCTTGCGCCCATCCACGAACGCCTGTCGCGCGCCGGCGTCCACAATGCCGATGTGCGCACGCCCAAGGGCGAGGCCGATCCGCTGGCCGAGATCAGCGCCACCGCCGACCTCGTCGTGATCGACGCGCCGTGCACGGGAACCGGAACCTGGCGCCGCAACCCCGATGCCAAATGGCGCATGCGCCCGGGCGCGCTCGAAATCCGCTTGCGGGACCAGGCTGCGGTGCTCGATCGCGCGGTTCCGCTGGTCAAGGCCGGCGGCCGCATCGCCTACATCACCTGCTCGGTGCTTTCGGAGGAGAACGGCGAGCAGGTGAGGGCGTTCACCTCCCGCCATCCCGAGTTCGCGGTGGTGCCGCCCGAGCAGACCGCGAGCGTGCTTTGGGACAAGGCGGAGGAGTTTGCGCAAGCCGCGCTGCAATCGCCGGAAGGCTGGCTGATGACGCCGCGGCGGACGGGCACGGACGGGTTCTTCGTCTCGGTGCTGAAGAAATCGTAGCGTCATCGCCGCTCTTGGCGGGTGCGGCGGCCCCAAACAAAAACCCCGCGAACCGGAACCCGGTCGCGGGGTTTTCTAACTTGACGTTCTGCCGGTACGTCCGTGGTCAGAACGGTGCGCGGGCTTTAGCCGACGCGGAGATTGTCAGCCGAGGACTTGCCGCTGCGACGATCGGCGACGATGTCGAACGAGACCTTCTGACCTTCGTTGAGGGTCGAGAGGCCAGCGCGCTCGACGGCGCTGATGTGCACGAACACGTCCTTGTCGCCGTCATCCGGCTGAATGAAACCAAAACCCTTTTGATTGTTGAACCACTTCACGGTGCCCATAGCCATGGGAATTTCCTTTGCTTAAGAAGTTAACACGCGGACCGGTACGCACTATTGCGCCCATAGTCCTGATCAGTCGATGTTGGAGAAATCATCTGAAGCGTGCGCGCCCGTCAGCAACGAAGCGAAGCGGCCCAGTCGTTCGGCCAAGTATCGATGATCACAATATAGCGAGATTTTGGGGCCACTTCAAGGCACCACCCGTCGCTCGGGATGTGGCCGAATTTTGCTATTTTGCGGTGCAAATTAACCCTTCCGGGGCGCTCAATCGACGATAAACAGCGTCGCCCCCGTCGCCGTCGAGGACCGGTGCGCTGCGTCGCCGAAATCCGAGACCTGGTAGCTCATCCCCGCCGTGAGCTTGAACTTGCGGCCGTCGCGCAGCTCGCTGTCGAGCTCGCCCTGCAGCACGTAGAGCACGTGGCCGCGATCGCACCAATGATCGGCGAGATAGCCCGGCGAATATTCGACCATCCGCACTCGGAGGTCGCCGATGTCGACCGTGCGCCACTGCGCTTGCCCGGTCTCGCCGGGATGGATGGTCGGCTCGACCTTGCTCCAGTCGGTGACGGTGAAGGCGGAGGTGGGGAGCTTCATGGGGAGGGTCCTGTCTCGGTGCCGGCTGTGCTGTTGTTAGCGTACGCTCTCGCAGCAGTCTCCGTCGTTGCGAGCTCTACTCCATCACCGTCACCCTGAGGTGGCCGCTTCTTAGCGGCCCTCGAAGGGCGATGGCCCGGCTGGTTCCCGGGCCGTGCATCCTTCGAGGCTCCCTCAGCGGCGCAGTTGCGCCGCAGAGCTCGCGCCTCAGGATGACGGGAAGGGAGAGCGACGTCGCTGAGCCGAAGGCAGCGCTTAATGCACCGGATGATTCGCCGATCCCTGCACGATCTTTCCGGCCGCATTCACCCGCAGATATTCGCAGATCCGCTTTCCCCGCTCGTTCTCGTAGAGCACCGCCACGCTGTCAGGGCTGACGAACAATTCGATGAGCGAGAAATGCAGGTTCGGCAATAGCCCGAGCGCCTTGCCCCAATAGGCGCGCAACACATCCTTGCCGCGCACGGTACCGCTCTCATCGAACCCCATCGCGGGAATGCGGTCCGAGGTCATCACGGCGTCCTCGTCATAGAGCGTGAGCACGCGTTCGAGATCGCGGGCGTTCCAGGCCTCGATCCAGGTCCGGCCGAGCGCGGCAAGCGTTGATGGCTCATGGTGCTGTGACATGGCGGTCTCCCTGATTGCTCCTATGTGACGCGGAGCACATTAGGTCAATAATACTGACCTATCTCCATTTGTCCATGCCCAAAGAAGAATGTGGGCGCGCGGCCCGCGCGGTTGCGGGAAAAGTCCCCGTCGCGTATTTGCTTGCCATGACAGCAGCACAGACCGACCGCTCCGCGTCGACGCCCTCGGTGGCCTCGGCGCACGACAAGATTCTCATCGTCGACTTCGGCAGCCAGGTGACGCAGCTCATCGCGCGTCGCGTGCGCGAGGACGGCGTCTATTGCGAGATCGTCCCGTTCAACAAGGCCGAGCAAGCCTTCAAAGAGATGAAGCCGAAGGCGGTGATTCTCTCCGGCGGCCCTGAGTCGGTGCATGAGGCGGGCTCGCCCCGCGCCCCGCAAGCGATCTTCGATTCCGGCGTGCCGGTGATGGGCATCTGCTACGGCCAGATGACCATGGCGGAGCAGCTCGGGGGCACGGTCGAGGGCGGCCATCACCGCGAATTCGGCCGGGCCGATGTCGAGGTGAAAGCGCCGAGCAAGCTGTTCGAGGATGTCTGGTCGCCAGGTGGCAAGAACCAGGTCTGGATGAGCCATGGCGACCGCATCACGAAAATGCCGCCGGGCTTCTCGGTGGCCGGTACCTCGCCGAACGCGCCCTTCGCGATCATCCAGGACGAGACACGCAAATATTATGGCCTGATGTTCCACCCGGAAGTGGTGCACACGCCGGACGGCGCCAAACTGATCCGCAATTTCGTCCGCAAGATCGCCGGCCTTTCCGGCGATTGGACCATGCGCGCCTTCCGCGAGGAGGAGATCGCCAAGATCCGCGCCCAGGTCGGCAAGGGCAGGGTGCTCTGCGGCCTGTCCGGCGGAGTCGATTCCGCGGTCGCGGCCGTGCTGATCCACGAAGCGATCGGCGAGCAGCTCACCTGCGTGTTCGTCGATCACGGCATGCTGCGTCTCGACGAAGCCAAGACGGTGGTCGACCTGTTCCGCCACCACTACAACATCCCGCTCGTGCACGTGGATGCCTCAAAACAGTTTCTCGGCGAGCTCGAAGGCGTCACCGATCCCGAGACCAAGCGCAAGACTATCGGCCGCCTCTTCATCGAGGTGTTCGAGGCGGAGGCCAAGAAGATCGGCGGCGCCGACTTCCTTGCCCAAGGCACGCTCTATCCTGACGTGATCGAGAGCGTCTCCTTCACCGGCGGCCCGTCGGTGACGATCAAGTCGCACCACAATGTCGGCGGTCTCCCCGAGCGCATGAACATGAAGCTGGTCGAGCCCCTGCGCGAGCTGTTCAAGGACGAGGTGCGCAAGCTCGGCCGCGAGCTCGGCCTGCCCGAAATCTTCGTCGGCCGCCACCCGTTCCCGGGCCCCGGCCTCGCCATCCGCTGCCCCGGCGACATCACGCGCGAAAAACTCGATATCCTGCGCAAGGCCGACGCCGTCTACATCGACCAGATCCGCAAGCACGGCCTCTACGACGACATCTGGCAGGCGTTCGCCGTGCTGCTCCCGGTGAAGACGGTGGGCGTCATGGGCGACGGCCGCACCTATGATTTCGTGGTCGGCCTGCGCGCCGTCACCTCCACCGACGGCATGACCGCGGACTTCTACCAGTTCGACATGAAATTCCTTGGCGAGACCGCCACGCGCATCATCAACGAGGTGAAGGGCGTGAACCGGGTGGTGTATGACGTGACCAGCAAGCCGCCGGGGACGATTGAGTGGGAGTAGGGGATCTCAACGGTAGGTCGTCGCTCATCAGCTGTTTTCATCCCAGAGAGGCGGCGCCGCATTAGCCATGGGATTTGGGGTATTCATCCATCGATCGGACTCGATCTACGATGACAGCCCGGCTGAACGCTATCAGTTTCCCAGCCAGTACTTGCGTCGCGTTGAAGCCTGCGTCGGCAACTGGATCATTTACTATGAACCGAGCAAGATAGCCGAAACGCGCGGCTACTTTGCGATTGCGAAGGTACGGCAGGTTATTCCCGATCCCGGCAGGCCGGGGATGTACCTTGCTTTGATTGAGCCGGGCAGCTATCTCGATTTCGCCAATCCAGTTCCATTCAGCAGTCCCTCTGGTCCTGTGGAGCGCGGCGTCTTAAACGAGCAGGGACGAATTTCAGGACGTGCTCAGTCTGCGGTCCGTCCAATCTCTCCAGACGATTTCAATACAATATGCGGACTTGGTTTGGCGGAGAATGCGCCGCTGCTGCCGCGGCGCGACGAGGACTTCCACTCACTTGATCTCAACGAGGAGCAGACGCCGTTCAGCTTCGACCAACAGCGCGAACGTGTTAACCTGACAGTATCGAGAATCTTGCGTGATCGAGTTTTCCGCCGCATCGTGCTCCGCGCCTATGATGAGCGATGCGCTATTACCGGGCTAAAGCTCATCAATGGGATGGGCCGTGCAGAGGTCGCAGCCGCTCACATACGACCAGTCGAGGCACACGGGCCCGACATCATTAGCAATGGCATCGCTCTTTCTGGCACCGCGCATTGGATGTTCGATCGCGGTCTCATTAGCCTGGCGGACAATCTCGAGATATTGGTCTCGCGCCACACCAACGATCCGGACGGAGCGCGATCGATCATCAATAATACTGGGCATGCACTTGCGCCGCGACGGATATCGGATCGTCCACATCCGCATTTCCTAAAATGGCATCGCGAGCATTGCTTCAAGCAATAGGCGATACCGGAGAAGCCTAAGACGGACAGACCGCAGCAAAATCCGTCGCATTTGCGGTGGTCTACATCGACCAGATCCGCAAGCACGGCCTCTACGACGACATCTGGCAGGCCTTTGCGGTGGCTCCCCGTCAAGACCGTCGGCGTCATGGGTGACGGCCGCACCTACGAGTTCGTCGTGGGCTTGATAGCGGCGCTATCGCCCATTGGCCTTGGTGGTGCCATCGGAGCAATGCTCTGCCACTCGCCAATTAGACCCGCTTTGGTGCAGACGTCCCGGCGCGGATGACGGATGCTAGGAGGGTATCTCCTGTGCGATCTCCCACATATGACCGGATGGGTCGGAAAGGCGGCGGTGCGGCGACCCCAGGGACGATCGATAGGGCCGTTCACTAGGTCCACGCCGCTTTGGCGGAGCCTTACGCAGGCATCATCGACATCGCTGACTCGAATGGTCATGAGCATGCGAGGTCCGGCGCTTGAAGCAGCCGGCACCAACGGCTGGACGAGCTGCAGTGCCTCCGTCTCCTGAAGCAAATTGACCATGACACCACCAAGCCCGATCACGCTGCATACCGCGTCGGAATAGATAGGCTTGGCGTCGAACACGGCCTCGTAGAATGTCCTCGCGCGCGCGAGGTCGTCAACGAAGAGGGTCACACACTCTAGATTGTTCAAGCTTTTCATTCGCGGGCCTCGGTTGACCGGTCAGTCGAGTTTCTTCTGACAAAAGATAACAACGTATTTGAAAATAATGAAGCAGCACCACGATCGCGTCTGGCGGCGTACCGAACGGAGAATGCCTTGTTGACCGACACGGGACTGGAGTCACGGTGCCAGTGCACACAACTTCCGCCGCCCTAAGTGCAAGGATGCGTATCGCTGCGCTCCACCTCATCCTGCGAGCTGCCGCGACGGTCGCGTCTTGAAGCCGGCGAACCAAAGCTATATGTTCAACAATATGCCGATTTGTTCAACATGAGGGAGCGCCATGGCAGGAGTTTCGTCAAAACGGCCGGCGGCGCGGGGTCGGCGGCGGTCGCCGGGCAGTGGCCTTACGGGCGGGGCGCGGCGGCCAAAGCGCGTCCAAGGTGACGCAAAAGGCGAAATCCAGCTCGGCAGCGTACGCGTGGAGGCGGTGATGCGGGCCGCCGAGCAATCCGGTCTCCTCAGTAGGAAGAGCGGCCGGATCGCCGGCCGCGTCAGTCCGGCGCTGATCAGGCAAGCCAAACGGCAGACCGGAATCGTGGCCGATACGGACCTGATCGAGTTTGCTCTGGCCAGCATCGCTCTGGAGGACAATTTCGCCGAGGACTTTCGGAAGTCACGAGGCAAGGTCGATCCTGATCTGAAACTCGGCTTCTGACGTGGCGGAGTTCGATTTCGACGCCGCATGCAGGTGGGCCCGGTTCAACCCCAAGCGAACGCTCGCCCGGCGTCATGACAACGTCCTTCCGTTCGTCGCCGCCGGCCAGATCGGTGGGCAGGGGCTCTTGCTCGACACCTGCGTCTACATCGACCAGATGCAGGCGCGCGCGCCAGCTCTGCTGGAAGAGCTCATCGCGCATCGCCAGGTCAATCATTCGTCGGTTGCCATTCAGGAATTGATGCACACTGTCGGCGTGCTGAACCCGGCTGACAAGCGGACCCCGCGGGTCACCGCCGAGATTGGCAAGCGGATCAAGGCGATGCCGCCCCATCGAATCTTTACGCCAGACATCGAGGTGCTCGGCAGAGCAGCGCTGCTGTCGGGAATCCTCTGCCGGCTCCAGGGCTACGGGAACGATCTGAAGCTTCGGGCGCTCGGGGATAGTGTGCTGTTCCTCCAGGCGCGGAAGCTCGGCCTTGTCGTGCTGACGACGAATATTGGTGACTTTGATATCCTGCTCCAGCTCATGCCCGGCGGGCGGGCACTGTTCTATCGGCAGATATGAGGCTTCCGACGACCGCTGATTTCTCTACCAACCGTTCATGCTCGCGGAGCCCATTGCATAAACGGAAATACGGTGGCTCCGTTTCGGTCGGTTCTGTACCATCATGGTCCATGATGGTACTTGGCGGCGAATCGAACGGAGAAGACCTTGTTGACCGATACGGGACTTCCGAAGCTCAAGCGTGGCAAGACGCTTTGCAAGCGCGGCGACCGCGACGGCATGTACGTTGCCGTCCCGCCCATCAATGGGCGTAAGCAGATCCGGGAAAGTGGTCACCACACCATCGAGGTGGTGCGTTGATGCGCGCCGCGTTGAAAGTGGTGATGGCCGCAACATTTGCCATGCCGGCTGCGGTGGCTCTGGCGAAGTCTCCGGACTGCGCGAGTTGGCCCACCAACATGGCCCTCGTGCACCTCAAGAACGCCGGCCTGATTGATATCCCATCAGTGGTCGAGGCGCAGACCAAGGCCGTTCGTCTCGCATCCGAAAAGATCGGCAAGGACCTCCACCAGCAGGTTTACGACATCACGTTTCACACCAAGGATGGCAAGACAATCGAGGTCATCACGAAAAACCAGGCATCAAGCGAGGAATGCTCGATGAGCGGCGTCGACGTCTATTTGGTCTCGAAGAAAATCGGCGGGTCGGCAGGGCTGCCATCTGACGGCACGCCTAAAAAGTGATCCGGCAGCACCGGAAGCTCAAGAACTGCAACTGACCCGCAGCGGATGCGTAGGGCGGATTAGGCTTCGCTAATCCGCCCTACGATCTCTGTCAGGGCTTCACGAACCGATAGGCGAAGCGATCGGTCTTGCCCTTGATCGCGGGATCGAACACCTTGATCGAATGCGGATCGTCCTTGTTCGCGAGCAGGGTGCTTTCCGCGTCCAGCACGAAGCCGGCCGCCTCCACCTCCTCGCGAACGGAGGCAGGCTCGATCCGATGCAGTGACTGGGCGTCGCTCGCGCCGGCGCCGAGCGCGGCGGCGTGGTCTATGATGACGTAGGACCCGCCGGGCTTCAGCCGCTCGTAGACGGCGCGATTGAAGCGCGCCGCCGTCGCGCCCCTGGCCTGGATCAGCGCGGTGTGGAGATCGTGGTAGAACAGGTGCAGCCACAGGACATCCGCTGGTCGCGTGGCCTGCGGCATCGCCACGAGGTCCGCCGAGACGGCTTCGACATTCTCTCGGCCCGGCTCCTTTGCAAGCGTCTGGATGCGACTGACCGGATCGTTCTTGAAGTGCGCGACTTCGGCTGGCACGAAGCTGGAGACCCGTCCTTCGCCTCCCGCGATATCGGAGAAGAGACGCGTCCAGTCGCCATCGCCTGGGTAAACGTCGATGACGGTTGAGCCCGCGTTTACGCGTGCGAACCGGATCAACTCGGCTAGCTTGGATTCTTCGTACATCGGAATCTCCTTTAGGCTCGGGTGTTCGACACGCGCGCGGCTCGCGCCAGTGCTTGCGTGTCGACGTACTCCCGGATGTTCGTCAGTTTGCCGTTTCGAACGGTGATGGCGAAGACCCAGTGGTCCTCGAATGTCTTGCTCGTCGCTTTGATCTTTCCCTTCGCGAAGCCGACGACCAGGACCCGGTCTCCTTGCGCGACGAACTCGCGGGGTTTCGTGGACGTTTCTACCGATGTGGATGCCGTCTTGAGCAAATCCGTCACCCCGTCATGCCCGCGATGCGTTCCGGCCAGCGGCCAATCCTCGCCGGGGATGATCCACTCGATGTCCTCAGTGACCAGCGTCAGCAGGGCCTCTCTGTCGCCGCGGCCGATCGCGGCGAAGAAGTCCTTCACGGTCTGGATGTTGTTCTCGATGCTCATGGGATTTCTCCATTGCTCGGATCGGATCGCACGCGATCCGATCCCGTGTGTCGTGTCCCGGCCGGTGGCAGCGCGTCGCAGACGACGTCTCAGCGACGCCTGAGCGAGCGCCTCGTCCTTCGAGACGACCGCTTCGCGGCCTCCTCAGGATGAGGCTCAGCCCCATCCATCCGCGTCGAATGCTGCCGCACACGTATCCCTCATCCTGAGGGCCCGCCGCAGGCGGGCGTCTCGAAGGATGGCCGCAGCCGAGCTTCCAGCCTTATGTCTCTTCAGCTGCTATAGCCCTGCTGCCGGTGGGGACGTCGTGTTCATCAGCCGAACTTGACCAAATCCTTGAAGATCAGGTGGCCCCAGCTGTTTCCGCGCGCTTGCACAAGCAGCCCGCCTTCCGAAAGCCCGCCGAGTTTGATCGGCGCGAAGCCGAGCTTTTCCGCAAGCGTGCCAATCTCCGCTGCGGCAGCGTCATCATCGCTCGCCAGGAACACCACTCTTCTGCCACCATGGACGGCCGGATCCTGACCAAGCACGGCAGCACCCAAATGGTTGAAGCCCTTGACCAGTCGACAGCCGGTGAAGGCTTGCGCGAGGGCCTTGGAAGAAGGTTGTCCTGCCAGTTTCTCAGGCGGCACGCCGTAGGCGTTGGTCACATCGATGATGGTCTTGCCCTGCCAGGTGGGCAACGCCTTCGCGACATCCTGGTGCGACTCGAAACGGACCGCCAAGAAGATGATGTCCGCCTTGACGGCGTCCGCCAGCTTTTTGGGAATGATCGTGGGTCCGATCGCGGCCGCGGCGGATGCAAAATTTTCGGGGTCGCGCGTGGTTGCAACGGAGACTTCGATGCCATTGCGGGCAAACGCTCTGGCCAGCGCGTGGCCGATATGGCCGAAGCCGATAATTGCGTAGCTCATGATGTTTCTCTGATTTTGTGTTGATGTCGCGGTCAGACCTGCGCCATGCCGCCATCGACGGCGAGATCCACGCCGGTGATGTAAGAACTTTCATCGGAGGCGAGGAACGTGACGGCAGCCGCGATTTCCTCCGGCTTGCCCCTGCGACCCATCGGGACCTGTGAAGCAAATCCGGCGGCGGCTTGCTCGGCTTGCTCGCGGGTCAAGCCCGTCGTCGTCTCCAGGGCGGGGGTCTCGGTTGGCCCGGGGCTCATCGTATTGACGCGGATTTTGCGGTCTTTCAGCTCCAGCGTCCAGGCGCGCGAGAAGCTGCGCACCGCCGCCTTGCTGGCGGCGTAGACGCTGAACCCTGGCAGCCCCTTCACGTTCGAGACCGAAGAGTTCAGGATGATCGAACCGCCGTCCTTGAAGAGGGGGAGGGCCTTCTGCACCGTGAAGAACAGCCCCTTCACGTTGACGTCGAAGGTCTGGTCGAAATGGGCCTCGGTCGCTGCCGCGAGCGGCGCGATCGTTCCCGCGCCCGCATTCGCGAAGAGAATGTCGATGTGACCATGTTTCTCTTTCACGACGGCATAGAGCCGGTCGAGATCTTCCAGGCGCGACACGTCGCTCACGACCGTCGTCACGTTTCTCTCGATGAAGGCCGCGGCCTCCTTCAGCTCCTTCTCGCGTCGCCCGGTGATCACCACATGCGCACCTTCGTCCACGAAGCGCTTGGCTGTGGACAATCCAATGCCGCTGCTTCCGCCGGTGATGACTGCGATCTTGCCTTCTAGTTTTTTCATGATGTTTATCTTTCCTTGTGTGTGGGCCAGGCGCGGGACCGCGCCGGGATCAGAGTTGCGCCAGGCCGCCGTCGACGGCGACTTCGCTGGCGGTCATGAAGCTGCTGTCCGACGAGGCGAGAAAGGCAGCCACGGCCCCGATCTCCGAGGGATCGGCCATGCGCTGCAGCGGAGTCATCGCGGCGAACACCTTCTGTCCCTCCTCGCCGAGCGCTTCCTTCGCGAGTTCGGTCGCAGTCGCCCCGGGCGACAGCACGTTGACCCGGATGCCGCTGCCTTTCAGGTCCTCCGCCCAGGTCCGCGCGAGGTTGCGCACCGCCGCCTTGCTCGCGCTGTAGGCGCTCATGGCCGGGGCGCCCGTGGTGCCGGCGCTCGACCCGGTCAGGACGATCGAACCGCCCCGGCGCATCAGCGGTAGCGCCTTCTGCACCGTGAAGATCGTCCCCTTCACGTTGGTGTCGAAGGTTTCGTCGATGTGCGCGGCGGTGATCTTGCCGAGCGCAAGCTGGCTTCCCGCTCCGGCATTGGCGAAGACGATGTCAAGGGTACCGCGTTCGGCCTTCACCGCCGCGTAGAGCCGGTCGAGGTCGTCCTCATCCGAGACCGAGCCCTTCACCGCGCGGGCATTGGATCCGAGGGCGGCAACAGCTGCGTCGAGCGCTTGCTGTCGGCGGCCGAAGATGAAGACGAAGGCGCCGTCTTCGATGAAGCGCTTTGCCGCAGCGCGGCCGATGCCGGTCGCGCCACCCGTGATGACTGCAACCTTGCCGTCAAGCTTTCCCATGATTTCTCCTGTCGTGGTGCCGGGACAGCATCTGCCCCCGACGTCCCCGACATAGGTCCGCCGGCGTCAGGCGTTGAGTGCGGAAGCGCGCACATCGGTGGTGCGAAATCGATCCGGCTGCACGATCGACGCCAGCCGCGACGGCCGGTGTCTGCCGTTGGGAAGGGCTGCGCCTGCCGGAACGGGCTATGATGACTGTCCGTACTGCTGTACGAGGCATCCGGAGGGCTTGAAAGGCGCACCGCGCGGTGCGGGATTGCACCATGATCGACTGGGATGACGTTCGCTATTTTCTGGCCGTCGCGCGCGGAGGCTCGGTGCGGGCTGCGGCCGAGCAGCTCGGTGTGAACCATGCGACCGTGCTGCGGCGCATCGCCCAGCTCGAGGAACGCCTCGGGGTCCAGATGTTCGAAAAGCTGCCTTCGGGCTACCGCCTGACGGCTGCGGGCGAGGAGGTCCTCGAATTCGCGGACCAGATGGAAGCCTCGTCGCACCAGCTGGAGACGCGCGTGTTCGGGCGCGATCAGAGCGTGCGCGGGCGTCTGCGGGTGACGCTGGCGCCGCCGCTCGCGACACATTTGCTAATGCCTGATTTCGCCGACTTCGCGCGTCTGCATCCGGACATCGAGATGGATATCCTGTCGTTCGGCGAGCTGGTCAATTTGACCAACCGGGAGGCCGACGTCGCGATCCGCGTCGTCTACGACCGCAAGACCCTGCCGCTCAATCTTCACGGCGTGAAGGGACCGGAGCTGTTCGGCGCCGTCTACACGTCCAGGGATCGGCTGGCCGCGTGGCGTGCCGGCGCGCCTGATCCCTTCCGCTGGATCGTCATCAGCATTCACGGCATCCCGGACTGGGCCAGCGCGGGTGAGGTTCGCACCGCGGGCGTTCCATTCAGGACCTCAGACGCCGGGGCGCAGATCGCTGCTGTCCGGCAAGGGCTGGGCATTACGACACTGCCGTGCTTCGTCGGCGATGCCGACCCGCTGCTGGTGAGGGTGCCGGGCACCGAGTTGCACATGTACGGAACGGTCTGGCTCCTCACGCAGGGCGAGACACGCAAGACCAAGCGCGTGCGGCTGTTCACCGAGTTCGTATCCCGCAGGCTCGCCGCGTACGCGCCGCTTCTTGCGGGACTGTCGGTGGTGCGCGACTGAGGCGCGGCAGGTCGGCGGCGGAAAGGTTGGCCTCGACAGATCAGTGCGTTATCGTGCTTCAGAACAATCGAGTGGGAGTAGGGTTGTGACTGCTATTCGTCCAGCATCGGGTATTTCCTGGAGAGGCAGCGCCGCTTAGGTCATGGGATTTGGGGTATTCATCCATCGATTGGACTCGATTTACGATGACAGCCCAGCTGAGCAGTACCAATTTCCCGGTCAGTATCTCAGCCGCGTCGAAGCCTGCATCGGCGATTGGATTATCTATTACGAACCAAGGAAGGTCGCTGAGACGCGCGGCTACTTTGCGATTGCTCGCGTTCAGCAGGTTATTCCCGACCCCGGTACTTCGGGGATATATCTTGCTCTGATGGAACCCGGAAGTTACCTCGATTTTGCCAATCCGGTGGCTTTCAACGGGCCGACCGGTTTAGTGGAACGGGGCGTGCTGAACGCGCAGGGACGAATTTCAGGGCGTGCTCAGTCTGCGGTCCGCGCAATCTCACCCGACGATTTCAATCGAATATTCGAGCTTGGATTCGCGGAGACTGCGCCGATGCTGCCGCGCGTTGATGCTGATGTTCAATCTCAATTCGGCGAAAAAGAGCAGGCGCCCTTCAAATTCGAGCAGCAGCGGGATCGTGTCAGTCTTACGGTATCGAGAATTTTGCGCGATCGGGTTTTTCGTCGCATTGTATTGCGCGCCTACGACGAACGTTGCGCCATTACCGGGCTGAAGCTCATAAACGGAATGGGGCGCGCAGAGGTCGCGGCGGCGCATATACGGTCTGTGGAGGCAGATGGGCCGGACATCGTGAGCAATGGCATCGCTCTGTCCGGTACCGCTCATTGGATGTTCGATCGTGGCTTGATCAGCTTGGCGGATGATCTGAAAATACTGATCTCGCGCCAGACAAACGATCTGGACGGAGTCCGAGCGGTAATCAACAAGACTGGCCGCGCGCATGAGCCAAAGCGACTATCAGATCGGCCTCATCCGCATTTTTTTAAGTGGCACCGCGAGCATTGCTTCAAACATTGAACACGTAGGAGGGCTGTCGCTTCGTTCCGCGCGAACAGTGACGGTCAGGGTCGATCCGTGCCAAACCGCAAGATCGGTCGAGCAAGTCATGGCCGTTAGCGACTAGATGGAGCCGCCACGGAGGAGGGACGATGAAGGCGGCGCTGCAAAGCTATCGGGACCGGATGCGACGGGTGCTGGACCATATCGACCGGCATCTCGACGGCGATCTGGATCTGGACACGGTGAGTGCTGTTGCGGCCTTCTCGAAGTTTCATTTCCACCGGCAGTTCTCGGCGACCTTCGGACTATCAGTGCATCGTTATGTCCAGCTGGCCCGCATGAAGCGCGCTTCGCATCAGCTGGCCTACATGGAGGCCCTTGATGTCACGGAGATCGCGATGGATGCCGGCTACGAGGCCCCTGATGCCTTCGCACGTGCCTTTCGGCAACGGTTCGGGCAATCGCCGTCGTCGTTCCGGAAGTCTCCCGACTGGGAGCCGTGGCTTGCGGCCTTCGGGCCTCTCGACAACGCCAGGAGCAAGCTCATGCAGACGACGTTTATCACCGACGACGTGACGATCCGCGATGTGCAACCCACCAAGGTGGCGATCATGGAGCATCGGGGCAGCTCTGAGACACTTGGTGACACGATCCGGCGGTTCATCGCGTGGCGCAGGGCATCTCACCTGCACCCCAGCACAAGCCCGACCTTCACGGTCTGGCGCTCCGAGCGGCGGCCCGCATCGCCCGCTGATTACAGCATCGACCTCTGCGTCGGGACCGACCAGCCGATCGCGGCGAACGGTGAAGAGATCAAGATCGGCGAGATTCCCGGCGGACGTTGCGCGGTGCTGCGCGTCGTCGGCTACACCGACAATCTCGAGCCGGCCGCGCGCTATCTTTATCGCGACTGGCTTCCGGCCAGCGGCGAGGAAGCCCGCGACTTCCCGATCTATTGCCAGCGGCTGAGCTTCTTCCCTGAGGTGCCGGAGCACGAGACGGTCGCGGACCTCTTTCTGCCACTGAAATAGCGCCCTCGAATCCAGACATCGAATACCCCATTAATATAAGGCTTGACTTATATTAGTGCGGGTCGATATTGATCCTTGCACACGACAAGGAGCAGCGCCATGGAGATCGACGTCGCACGAGTGTTGGGGCTGGTTACGCGTTCGGTGAGGGATTTCGAGAAGGACGGGAAAGCGGCCAGTGCGGTGACACTGACGCGGCTTTACGAGACCAGCGTCGACGATCTCTGGGACGCAGTGACCAGCCAGCAACGCATTCCGCGCTGGTTCTTGCCGGTCGAGGGAGATTTCCAGATCGGTGGAAAGTACCAGCTCAAGGGGAATGCCGGCGGCACCATCACGGCGTGCACGCCGCCGACCCATTTTGCGGCGACCTGGGAATTCGGCGGCGCGATGAGCTGGATCGATGTCAAGCTGACGGCAGAACGAAGCCAGGCGCGGTTGACGCTTGAGCACACCGCGATGATCGAGGATCATTGGGAGCAGTTCGGTCCAGGGGCGGTCGGGATCGGTTGGGATCTCGCCATTGCGGGGCTGGAGCGATATGTTGCGACCGGGGCATCGGTCGACCATGAGACGGCCGAGGCATGGATGGGCTCTCCCGCGGGCAAGGAATTCATGACCAGTAGCGGCGAGTATTGGCGCGCGGCGCATGTCGCAAGTGGCGTGGATCCTGCCTCCGCGAAACAGCGGTCGGACCGTACCATCGCTTTCTATCGCGGCGAGCCGCCGCCCGACGTCGCGCATCCGGGCACAGGAAGCTGATGCAAATCTTCGAGGTCCTCGCCGACCCCGTCCGCCGTCGCATCCTCGAGCTGCTTGCGCCCGGCGAGATGGCGTCCGGCGAGGTCGTCGAAGTGATCGGAGCCGAGTTCGGGATCACGCAGGCCGCCGTGTCGCAGCACCTCAAGGTGCTGCGCGAGAGCGGCTTCGCAACGGTTCGCGCGGAGGCGCAACGGCGGCTCTATTCGGTCGATGCTGCGGGGCTTCAAGCGGTGGATGCATGGGTCGGTCAGTTCCGCAATTTCTGGGAGCCGAAGCTGGATGCGCTGGCGACGGAGATCGCGCGCGGCAAACGCGAGCGTCGGAATGCTCCGATGACCAAGCGGAGCGGGAAGCGGGCGTGAAGGCATCGCGGCAAAGGCCACGTAGCATCGCGCCGCTTCAGTGAGGCACGAAAGGCGCTGCCAAGACAGCAAGCATGCCAAAGCTGGCGATATTCCAGAACAGCGAGCGGACGAGCGGTATGCCGGATAAGTAAAGCGCGGTGTAGGAGATGCGTCCGCCAAGATAGGCGATCGATCCCCAATAAGTCAGCTCATTGTGAACGCCTGCGGCGTGAGAGATGAGGATCGCGGCGGCAAAGAATGGAAACGTCTCCATGTAGTTGCGGAAATTTCGGTTGAGCCGGCCGGGGATAGGCTTGAGCGGCGGCATCTCGGTGTCGCGCGGGCTCGCAGCCCATCTGAGGCCGTACTGCAGGTTCGCGGCTTGCGCGGCGGCGACAAGCTGTACGAAGCCCCAGATGATTGCGGCGGCCAGCATCGATAGCTCGAAGCTCATCGCCATTGGCTGTCCCCCAATCTGCAAGAAATCAGCGCGATCCCGGGTGCCATTCCGGGAGTTTGGGAATCTCGCGATCGAGGTGATCCCAGGCATATCCGCGCGAGCAGAACAGCACGACGGACGGCTTGAACGTGCTGGCATCGTCAAGCGTGCCGACATAGATGCCGATGAACTCCGGCTTCTCGTCCGGCTTGTTGTAGATCGGCGAGCCGCAGTTCGGACAGAACCCCTTGCGCTTGACTGCGCCGCTGTCGGCAATGCGTGCGATTTCGCGCACCTCGCCTGTCACCGAGACTGCGCTGCGCGCGAACACGAAGATGGAGCTGTGGCCGCTGCCGGTATCGCGCTGACAGTCGCTGCACTGACATTGGAAGCCGCGGATCGGCGCGGACGCAATGGTGTAGCAAACCGCGCCGCAGGCGCAACGACCTGAATATGTCATTCGTCTCCCTCCCGACGGGGCCGACCGTTCCAATCATATCAGGCTGGTTTGATTTCGCCACATCGAGCAGCCGGCGCGATTTCACACAAGCCTGATCTCTGCTGGCCCGCTCACTCGCGCGACATCTTCTCGAATTTCTTCACCAGCCGCTCCCGCTTCAGCCGCGACAGCCGCTGGATCCAGAACATCCCATCGAGCTGGTCGATCTCGTGCTGATGGCAGACGGCACGCAAGGCTTCCGATTCTTCAGTGTGCATCTCGCCGCCGAGATCCTGATAGTTGATCCGCACGCGGGCGTGGCGTTGGATGTCGCCGTTGACGCCAGGCATCGAGACGCTGCCTTCGCGATGCAGAATCATCTCGGGTGAGGCCCATTCGATCTCCGGATTGACATAGGTCTGCGCACCTTCCCTGGCGTCGAGCTCGAGCACGACGACGCGCATGGGTACGCCGATATGCGGCGCCGTGATGCCGATGCCGGGCGCGGCGCGCATCGTATCGAGCAGATCGTTCGCAAGCTCGCGGAGCGCATCGTCGAACGCGGTGACGGGGCGGGCCGGCATCGCGAGGCGGCGGTCGGGATAGCGGACGATCGGGCGAATGGTCATGCAGGCTCCTACCACTCACGGATGGTTGAAGCATCTCGTTCTTGACTCCCTACCAACTGGAAGGTAGCTAAGAGCCATGACCAACGTTTCCTCGACTGCCGACGATATCCTGGCCTGCGCGCGCAGCTTGATCATCGCGGGCGGCTATAATGGTTTCAGCTACGCCGACGTGGCCGAGGTGGTCGGCATCCGCAAGCCGAGCATCCACCACCATTTCGCCAGCAAGGTCGACCTGGTCCGCACCCTCGTGTCGCGCTACCGCGCAGAGGCCGAGGCGGGACTGTCCGCGCTCGAGCGCAATGTCCCTGATCCGCGCGCCCAGCTCGAAAACTATGTCGCGTACTGGAAGGCGTGCATCAATGATGCGACGGCGCCGTTCTGCGTGTGCGCGCTGCTGGCCAGCGAGCTCCCCATTTTGCCGGAGGAGGTCGCGCTCGAAGTCCGTGCGCACTTCCGCTCCCTGGCGTCCTGGCTGACGGCCGTCATGGAGCGCGGCAAGCGGAAAGGGCAACTCAAACTCTCCGGCACAGCCCGCGTCGAGGCCGAAGGATTCATGGCGACCATTCACGGCGCAATGCTGTCGGCGCGTGCCTATGGCGATCCAAAAATGTTCGGTGTGATCACCACCCCGCTGCTGGACCGGCTGGCCAACAAGCACTGAGAGATATCAGCGAGACGATGGCGACGGTCCACAAGCGGGCTGGAGCGAAGTCGGTTTCGCTGCGTGCAAGAAAACTACCAACTAGTAGGTATAGGAAAGATGCAATGGCGCAATATCAACTGGATCCGGTTCGTGCCGATCGCGAGCGATGGCTGAAGCAATACTACTTCGTGCGAGCGGCATTCTCGGTTGCCTGGGTCGCTGCTGCGTTTGCCGCCGGGGCTTCTTCTCCAGTGATCGCCGCCGCCTTGCTCGTCCTCTATCCCGCATGGGACGCCGCAGCCAATTTCGCGGACGCGGTTCGTAGCGGCGCTCTCGCTCAAAGCCGCACGCAGGCTCTGAACGTTGTGGTCAGCCTGGCGACCACCGTTGCGGTGCTTGTGACCTTGCAGATGAGCATGAACCGGGTGCTCGGAAGCTTCGGGGCATGGGCGATTGTGTCCGGACTGCTGCAGTTGGGGACGGCCATTCGCCGCTGGCGGAGTTTTGGCGCGCAATGGGCCATGGTGCTCAGCGGTGGCCAGTCGGCGCTTGCAGGCGGCTTCTTCATCTTTCAGGCGACGATGCCCGAGGTTCCTTCGATCGCGAATGTCGCGGGCTATGCTGCCGTCGGTGCGCTCTACTTTCTGGTCTCGGCAATCTGGCTCACGGTCGGCGAGTGGCGGCAGCACGCCAAGCGCGTTTAGCGGCCCGCTGCCCTCCCGGTCTATGAACGATCCGGACGAAGCCGGGGCGAAGCGGATTTCGCGACTACAACTCTCCGGCCCAAATGGTTATGCTACAAGCCGGAAAGCTGGGTCGCGGAATCGCTGCAAGTGCTCTCGGACGTCCTCAAGCAAAAAGAAATCTATACTTATTTCAGCCGCTCGGCGATGGAGAAGGCACACGCCTATCAGGCGCATGGCCGGGTCTCTGCGCTGGACGTCAGCGACGACCTGACCCACGTCGGTTCCCAGGTGCGAGGCAGCGAGTCCAGAAATTATCGCGTCGACATCGAATTAACGTTCGACCGCGGCAGGCTCGTCGGCATCGATGGCGATTGCAGTTGTCCGATGGCCCTCAACTGCAAGCATGTCGCGGCGACCCTGCTTGAAGCGCTGAGCGACACCGAGCCGTCGAAACTGGCTACTGTGCCGACCCCGCAGGCAGCCAAGCCCGTCAACGCGCAAGCGACTTCGGCTCCGCCGGTCCTCGGCGTCGAAGTGAACAGCTGGATCGACAATGTGGGCCGGGCGGTAAGGAGCAGCGATTATGCCGCGGACGAGAGCCCGCGATTGCTGTATTGCCTGGAGGCCTCGGATGACCCGGTGCCTCTGGCCGCGGTGTCCCTGCGATCGGTCCAACTCCGCAAGGGCGGAATTTACGCCCAGAACTACAGCAGTCCCAGTCCGTACGAATTCAAGCCGGACCGGGCGCCAAAATATTTCCGTGACGTCGACATCGATATCGTGACGGAGATATCGCGCCGGTTGCGCAACTACTACACTCAGGGGCCGTATTCGGAAGAGCTGTTGCGCCGAATTGTCGCGACCGGACGCGCGTTCTGGCTTGACCACAAGGGCGCGCCGCTGAGCTGGGGCGAAGCGCGGGAAGGCCGGATTGAATGGCAGCCAGGGCGCGGCAAGGGTGTTGCACCGACCCTCGTCGTATCGGGAGCGGTCGCGTTGAACGCCGAACCGCCGGTCTATGTCGATGAAGCCAGCGGGGTCATCGGGCCCGTCCAACTCGGCCTGCCGCCTCGGCTCGCCTGCCAGTTCCTCGCTGCGCCCTCCATTCCCCGCGCCCAACTCGAAGAAGTGTCGCGCCGTCTGAGCCAGAGGCTGCCCGAGCTTCATCACGGCCTGCTGCCGGTGCCGCCGGCCGCCGCAGTGCTCATCGACGAGGATCCGCGTCCCGTGCTGAGGCTGAAGCTGGGTCATGTCGGTGCAAGCTATTATTACTATCGCAACAAGAACGAAGCCTCAGGTCCTGCCGGCGTGGCCAGCCTGGGCTTCCGCTACGGTGGGTTCGACATCGATCCGAGCCAGCGGGCAAGCCGGCTGGAACTGTTCCAGGGCGGGCAGGTCTATGCGATCGCCCGCCGTCAGCCGAAGGAGAGGCAAGCGCGCAAGCGCCTCGCCGACGCGGGGCTCATCGAGGCAAGGTCGGTGCTTCCGATGCTCGATTACCGCCATGCCATGGACCTGACGCTGCGCGACCAGCACGGCTGGCTCGACTTTCTCGCGCTGCATGGGGAGCAATTGCGGTCCGAGGGGTTCGAGATCCTGGTCGACGACGATTTTCCGTTCCGGCTGGCGGAGTCGTCGGGCGATTTTGACGCTGAGTTCGAGTCCAGTGGCATCGACTGGTTCGAGCTGTCACTCGGCATCGAGATCGAAGGCGAGCGGCGCGATCTCGCGCCGCTGCTGGCGGCGCTGGTTTCCGCACCCGGCTTCAGCCCCGAATCGTTGACGGCACTCGCGGACAAGGGCGAGCGTTTCCTTCTGCCTCTGGCCGACGGCCGGCACGTCGCGCTGGCTGCGGATCGCTTCCTGCCGCTCGTGCTGGCGTTGCATGGCCTGCATATGAGCGGCGCTTTCGAGGACGCCTCCAGGAGGATCAGACTGTCGCGCGCGGACGTCGTTCCGCTGCTCGGCGTCGAGAACGAGCGCTTCGCCTTTCGGGGAGCCGACAGTCTTCGCCACCTCGGAGGCCTGCTCCAGGCGCGAGGGTTGACCCCGCCCGAACTGCCGCCGACCTTTCGCGCCACGCTTCGGCCCTATCAGGCTCAGGGTGTGGCATGGCTCGATCTGCTCCGCGAGAGCGGGTTGGGCGGAATCCTCGCCGACGACATGGGGCTCGGCAAGACCGTCCAGATCCTGGCCTTGATCGCGCTCGAGAAAGCGCGCGGTCACCTCGCCAATCCCGTGCTGGTCGTCGCGCCGACCAGCCTGATGACGAACTGGTCCGCCGAAGCGCAGAAGTTCGCGCCGGAGCTGAAGGTTCTCGTTCTGCACGGGGCAGATCGCAAGCACAGATTTCCTGCCATCGCAGAGCACGATCTGGTTCTGACCACTTATCCGCTGATTGCGCGGGATCGCGAAATTCTGCTGGCGCGGGAGTGGCATATCGCGGTGCTGGACGAGGCGCAGACGGTCAAGAATCCGGATGCCGCGACCACGCGATTTCTGCGCGAGACCAAGGCGCAGCATCGCTTCTGTCTCACGGGCACGCCGATGGAAAATCATCTCGGCGAACTCTGGTCGATCATGAGCTTCGTCAACCCCGGCTTTCTCGGCGACAAGGCGGCCTTTTCGCGCCAGTGGCGCACGCCGATCGAAAAGCGCGCCGACAAGGCGCGGACTGCGGCGTTGGCGCAGCGGGTCAAGCCGTTTTTGCTGCGCCGTACCAAGACGGAGGTCGCTACGGACTTGCCCGCCAAGAGCGAAATCGTTGAGACCATCGCGCTGGAAGGGCCGCAGCGCGATCTCTACGATTCGATACGGCTCACGATGTCGCGCAAGGTGCGCGAGGCCATCGCAAAACGCGGCCTCGCCAAGAGTCACATCGTGGTGCTCGAAGCCCTGCTTCGCATGCGGCAGGCCTGTTGCGATCCGGCCTTGCTGAAACTGAACGACGGCGTCGAACGGCCGTCGGCCAAGCTCGATCGCTTGATCGACATGGTGGGGGAGCTGCTCAGCGAGGGGCGCAAGATCATCATTTTCTCGCAATTCACGTCCATGCTCGATCTGATCCGGCAGCGCGTCGAGACGGCAGGCCTGCGCTACAGCATTCTCACCGGTCAAACCAGGGACCGAAAGACCGCGATCGAATCCTTTCAGGACGGCGCTGCCGAGATATTCCTGGTCAGCCTGAAGGCAGGCGGCGTCGGCCTCAATCTGACCGCCGCCGACACCGTCGTCATTTTCGATCCATGGTGGAATCCCGCTGTCGAGGAACAGGCGATCGATCGGGCCTATCGGATCGGACAAGACAAGGCCGTCTTCGTTTACAGGCTGGTGGCCGCCGGGACGATCGAGGAAAAGATGGACGAGCTCAAAGCCAGAAAGCGCGCGCTCGCCGACGGCTTGTTCGATCGCGATGGCGGGATCGCCTCGGGCCTCACTGAGGGTGATGTGAACGCGCTGTTCGACGCATAGCCATGCGTAGCTGGCAGGCGCCTTCAGCGGGATGCGATCGCGTTTTCGGGATGATGACATTGTGCAGGTGTTTTGCCCGACGAGTCAAATCGCGTTCTGACATTGTCGGCCGTTGGTAAGTCCTTGAATAAGCTGACCCCCGCTACTGTGCATGGGGTTGTTTTCGCGTTTTTTGTTTCGGGGGCGGAAAAATCTTGCGGTCTCGTCCATTGCCAATGTCGGCCGCCGGAGTTCCCATTCGTCTTCCACCCAGACAGACCTGACGGGAGACCAAAAATGAACTCTTCCTCCTATCGCTGGGTGATCGTCGCCGCGGGCGGCTTGCTCGGCTGCGTCGCCATCGGCGGTATGTTTTCGCTGCCGGTGTTCCTGCAGCCGATCGCAAAGGATACCGGCTGGTCCGTGACCGGCATCTCCAGCGCGATGACGATCGGCTTTCTGGCGATGGCCTGCACCAGCATGGTCTGGGGCACGCTGACGGACCGGTTCGGGCCGCGGCTGGTGGTGCTGACGGGATCGACGGTGCTGACCGTGAGCCTGTTCGCGGCGAGCCACGCCACCTCGCTGCTGGCGTTTCAGTTCGTCTTCGGCCTTCTGGTCGGGGCGTCCTGTGCCGCGATCTTCGCGCCGATGATGGCGACCGTGACCGGCTGGTTCGACACCCATCGCAGCCTCGCGGTCTCGCTGGTGTCGGCCGGCATGGGCATGGCGCCGATGACGATGGCGCCGCTCGCGGCCTGGCTCGTCTCCGGCCATGACTGGCGCACCTCGATGCAGATTGTGGCGCTGGTGGTCGGCGCCATCATGATCCCGGTCTCATTCCTGGTGCGCCGCCCGCCGGCGCTCGCGCACGCCGTCGCCGCGCCTGCGGGCGAGGGCGCCGTGCAAGGTGAGATGTCGATGGGAGAGGCGCTGCGCTCGCCGCAATTCCTGATCCTGCTCGCGACCAATTTCTTCTGCTGCGCCACCCATTCCGGTCCGATCATTCACACCGTCTCCTATGCCGTGAGCTGCGGCATCCCGCTGGTCGCGGCGGTGACGATCTACAGCATCGAGGGTTTTGCCGGCCTTGGCGGACGCATCGCCTTCGGCCTGATGGGTGACCGCTTCGGCGCCAAGCGCGTGCTCGTCTCGGGCCTGCTGTTGCAGGCGTTCGGCGCGCTCGCCTATGTCTTCGCGCACCAGCTTGCGACGTTCTACGCCGTCGGGGCCGTCTTCGGCTTCATCTATGCCGGCACCATGCCGCTCTACGCGGTGCTGATCCGCGAAAATTTCCCGCTCAAGATGATGGGCACGGTGATCGGCGGCACCGCCATGGCCGGCAGCCTCGGCATGGCCACGGGCCCGCTCGCCGGCGGCCTGATCTACGATGCGTTCTCGAGCTACGCCTGGCTCTATATCGCCTCCTGGGCGATGGGCCTCGGCGCCTTCCTGATGGCGATGAATTTCAAGCCGTTCCCGAAGCCGCGAGCGGAGTTGGCGCCGGCAGCGGCGTAAGCAGGTTCGTCGAGGCGCAACGCTAGAGCTGCGCCTCGATCGCGGGCTTGTCGATGATGGACCATACTTGCCATATTTTTCCGTCGCGAAATTGATAGAACACGTTTTCGCAGAAGGACACGCGCCTGCCGTTCACATCCAGGCCCAGAAACTTTCCAGCCGGCGTGCAATCAAACTTCAGCCGGGCGGCGATGTGGGGCGGATCGCAGACCAGCAGTTCGATTTCGAAATGCAGATCCGGAATTGACCGAAAATCCTGCTCCAGCATGGCACGATAGCCGGACAGTCCGAACGGTCGCGCATTGTGCACGACGTCATCGTGGACGAACTGTCCGAGCGCGGGCCAATCCTGCCGGTTCAGGCAGGCGATGTAGTTGCGGTAGACGTCGGCGAGATCGGATCTGATCATGGCGTTGCTCCTGCGGCTCCCGCCATAACGCGGCAACAGGGCAATCGGCGCCTGCGCTCACAGACGTTTTTCGAAGAACAGGTCCGGGTAGGGATCGTCATTGAAGCGGGGGATCTCGGTCCAGCCGCTTCGTCGGTAAAGCTGGCCGGCCTCCGCCAGGGCGCTGTTGGTGTCGAGCCGCAGCAGCTTGACGCCGAGCCCGCGCGCGGCATCCTCGGTCGCGTCCATCAGGCGCCGGCCGAGCCGCAATCCGCGCGCCGCCGGTGCGACCCACAGCCGCTTGATCTCGGCATAGCCGTGATCCGTGCCCTTCAGCCCGACGCAGCCGACCGGCAGCGTGTCCGAGATCGCGACGATGAACGTGCCGCGCGGGCGGCGCATATCCTTGGCGTCGGGATCGCGCGACAGCGAGACGTCAAAGCCCTGCTTGAAGCGGCGGCCGAGCTCGCCATAATATTCGCCGAGGCAATAACGGGCCTGTTCGCTCCGCGGATCCATCTCGTCCAGTGTGACGCGTTCGCGCGTCAATGCGGAGGCAATCAAATCCATCGCCGCCAGCAGCGCCTCGCGTTGCGAGTGCTGGGCGAGGAAGCCCCCGGCCTGCGTGTTCGACAGCGCCTCGTAGGCCGCGAACTCGCGCCGGCCCGCACGCGTCAATGTCGCCACGCGGCGGCGCGCATCGTCCTCATGCGCATTGGTCTCGACCAGCCCTTCGTCCTCGAGGCTGCGGAGCAGGCGACTCATCAGGCCGGAATCGAGGCCGAGATAGTCGCGAATCTCGGCCACGTCCGAACGTCCGTGCCCGATTGCGTTGAGCACGCGCGCCGCCCCCAGCGGCCGCCCGCGTCCGAGGAATGACGTGTCGAGTGCGCCGACCGCGGACGTGACGGCACGATTGAAGCGGCGGACGCGGGAAACCGGGTCGAGCATGATGTATCTGACTTTAGTCAGGCATATCATCGAAGTCAATCAGCGCAGGCTTTCGCTTCAGCAGCGACTGCGCTTCAGTCCAGGCCCAGCGCCTTGCGGGACTTCCGCGTGAGTTTCGCCACGATCAGCGCGTGCGCCTGCGCCAGATAGCTCGTGAGCTCAGCGTCTGACAGTGCGTTGTTGCCGACGAGCTGCACCCATTTGGCGCGCGCCAGATAGGGCGCCGGCCGCGCAAGGCCGTGCTCGATCAGCATGGCGTAGGCCATGTTCGAGACCTTGAACATGTAGCCGCCGGAGCGCGCGGCAAAGCCGCCGCCGAGCGCGAACATCTTGCCGCCGACCTTGAACACGGAGGTGCCCTCCCACTGCACCACCTTGGTGACGGCCGGCAGGCGCAGGCAGCGGGTCTCGAAGGTTTTGGGAGTCATCGCCCGAGCAATAGCACAGCGCACGCGGCAAGGACACGGAGGGGACAAGCGTTGTCGCCACGGGGATGATGCAGTTGCGCGCCTCTTTGTGAGTTGTGCCCGCGCCGCGGACCGTTACCATGCGCCGGCTGCCGTGGAACACGGGAGCCGACATTGTGACCGGGAGGCGACATGAGTGGGCAGGAACGCAAAGTAAAAGGATCCGACCTGTTCGTCGCCGCGCTGGAGAACGAAGGTGTAGACCGCATCTTCGGTGTGCCCGGCGAGGAGAACCTCGATCTGGTGGAATCGCTGCGCACCTCCAAAATCGAACTGATCCTGACCCGCCACGAGCAGGCCGCCGCCTTCATGGCCGCGACGCACGGGCGGCTGACCGGCAAGCCCGGAGTATGTCTTTCGACGCTCGGCCCGGGTGCGCTCAATCTGTCGACGGGCGCGGCGTATGCGCATCTTGGCGCGATGCCGATGATCTTGATCACCGGCCAGAAGCCGATCATGAGCAGCCGGCAGGCGCGTTTCCAGATCGTCGATGTGGTCGCCACCATGAAGCCGCTGACGAAACTGTCGCGGCAGATCATCAGCGCCTCCAGCATCCCGACGGTGGTCCGCGACGCGTTTCGCGTGGCGATGGAAGAGCGGCCGGGGCCGGTGCATCTCGAACTGCCCGAGGACATCGCGGGCGATGAAGTGCCTGATGTCCCGGTGATCCCGGTTCATCCGATCGAGATCCCGGTCGCCCATCGCGCCGCGCTCGACCGCGCCGCCGAGATGATCTTGGCCGCGAAGCATCCGCTGGTGATGATGGGCGCTGCGACCAGCCGGCCGCGCGCGACCCACGGCATCGCCAGCTTCGTGCGGCGGACCGGCATTCCCTTCTTCACCACGCAGATGGGAAAGGGCACGGTTCCCGGCGGCACCAATCTCTACATGGGCACCGCCGCGCTGTCCGAGCGCGACTACGTTCATGACGCGATCGACGCCGCCGACCTGATCGTTGCGATCGGTCACGACCCGATCGAGAAGCCGCCCTTCATCATGGGACCGTCGGGCCCGAAGGTGATTCACGTCAGCTACACGCCGGCCAGCGTCGAGCTGGTCTATTTTCCCGATGCGGAGGTCGTTGGCGACGTCGGCCCCAGCCTGGAACTGCTCGCCGACCGGCTCGAAGGCAAGCTGCCGCAAGCCGCCGCGCTGCTGCAACTGCGCGAAAAGATTCTCTCGCAGATCGCCGACCGCGCCACCGAAGCGCGCTGGCCGCCGACGCCGCAACGCATCGTGCACGATATCCGGCAGGTCATTCCTGAGAACGGCATCGTCGCGCTCGACAACGGCATGTACAAGATCTGGTTCGCGCGCAACTACCGCACCCGCGTCGCCAACACGCTGCTGCTCGACAATGCGCTGGCGACGATGGGCGCCGGGCTGCCGTCGGCGATGATGGCCGCGATGCTCTATCCGGAGCGCCGCGTGCTCGCGGTTGCCGGCGACGGCGGCTTCATGATGAACAGCCAGGAGATGGAGACCGCCGTCCGGCTCAAGCTCAATCTGGTCGTTCTGGTGCTCGAGGACAACGCCTACGGCATGATCCGCTGGAAGCAGGCCGTCGATCACTTCGCCGATTTCGGCATGACCTTTGGCAATCCCGATTTCGTCCTGTACGCGAAGGCTTATGGAGCGAGGGGACATCGGATCGAGAGCATCGACAGTTTTGCCCCGACCCTGGATGCCGCCTTCAAGGAGGGCGGGGTGCATCTGGTCGTGATCCCGATCGATTATTCGGAGAATGTGCGGGTGCTCGTGGAGGAGCTGCGGGCGAGGGAGAAAGCAAAAGCGTGAGAACTGCGATCTCGTGCCCCGGACGCAGCGCAGCGCCCCTTCGGCGGTGCGCTGCAGAGCCGGGGCCCATGCATCAGCGGACTCTGCGCCTCCTGGGTCCCGGCTCTGCGCAGCAACGCCAAAGCGTTGCAGCGCGTCCGGGACACGAGAGGAACGACTTCACTTGTCTCGTGCCGTCCGATCGCCCACACTCCCCAAGCATCCAACCAATCACAGGAATAAGAACATGACCCGCGTTCGCTGTATCACCGAGATGGGCATGGGCGTCGACGTTCATGGCAGGGACGCCACCAAGGCGGCGAAGCGTGCCGTGTCTGATGCCATCAGGCATTCGAGCCTCGGCTTCTTCCGGATGATCGACAAGACCGCGAACGACATGTTCGTGGACGTCACAATTGCGGTGCCGAATCCCGAAGCCGTCGACAAGGAAGCCGTCGCCAAGGAGCTGCCTTACGGTACTGTCACCGTCAACGCGGTGAAGGGCGGGCTGGAGATCCCCTCGGCCGCGGAACAGGGCAACGACCCCATCCTCATCGCCAATGCCGCCGTCATCGTCAGCTTCGACAAGGACTAGGCCGGTGTCCAACGGTGACGCAACGCTGCTGGATCGCCCGATCTGGAGCGCGCTGACGACCAGCCACAAACATCTGGCCGAAGGTGGCCCGCGAGCGCTGCGTTATCCGGTCGACGTGACGCCCTTTGCCGACATGGTCGACATGTCCGAGACGAGCTTTGCCGCGCTCCGTGATCTCCTGTCGGGCTCGCAGGTCGCCGCGCTGTTCACTCCGGAGGCCGTCGACGTTCCCGCAGGTTTCAAGGTTGTGCTGGCCGGACCCTGCGAGCAGATGATCGGCTCTCCGGCCGACAGTCCGCTTCGCGATGCCGAGATCGTCCGGCTGGGTGCAGCCGACGTTCCCGCCATGATGGCGCTGACGGAGTTGACGAAGCCCGGTCCATTCGCGCGGCGCACGCACGAACTCGGGACGTTCCTCGGCATCCGCGCGGGCGGCGAATTGGTCGCGATGGCCGGCGAGCGCATGAAGCCGGGCAACTTCGTCGAGATGACGGCCGTCTGCGTCCACCCCGACCATCGCGGCCGGGGCTACGCGCAGGCGCTGCTCGCGGCGGTCGCGCGCCAGATCGAGGCGCGCGGCGAAATTCCGTTCCTGCACGTGTTCTCGAGCAACTCATCGGCCATCGCGCTGTACCAGCGGCAGGGGATGTGGATTCGGCGCAGCCTGCACGTCACTGCGTTCATGAAGCAGGAATGAGCCGCGCCGTCCGGTCAGGCTTCTCATCCGGCGAATTCACGCTATATCGATCCCACCATCATTGGGGGAAGCACATGGACGCCAGAACACCTGATTTTTCCGCCACGCGGACGGCAATGCAGCGTTACGTCGATCAGGAGATCATTCCGGGGGCATCCTGGGCGGTGCTGCGCGGCCGCGAGGTCGTCGATCAGCAATGCGTTGGTTTTGCCGATCGCGAGGCGAGCACCGCGCTGAGGCCCGATCACATTTTTCGCGCGTTCTCCAACACCAAGATCTTCGTCACCTGCGCGATCATGCTGCTGGTCGAGGAAGGCCGCATCGGGCTCGATGACGTCGTCGAGAAATTCCTGCCGCAACTCGGCAATCGCAAGGTTCTGAAGCCGGGCGCTTTGAGCCTTGCCGACGTCGAACCGGCGAAGAGCCCGATCACGATCCGGCAGCTTCTGACTCATACCTCCGGCCTCTGCTACGGCGTCTTTGATCCCGGTACGGTGTTGTTCAAAGCCTATAACGAGGCACGGGTTCTCAATCCGTTGACGCCGCTGACCGGCATGATCGACCAGCTCGCCGATCTGCCGCTGTCCTTTCATCCCGGCGCGTCCTGGGAATATTCGGTCGCGACCGACGTGCTCGGGCGTGTCGTGGAGGTCGTCTCCGGCAAGTCGCTCGACGCCGTCCTCAAGGCGCGCATCTTCGAGCCGCTCGGCATGACCGACACCGGCTTCCACGTGCCGGACGCGCAGCAGGGCAGGCTGGTGGCACTCTACAACGGCGCGGATGTGCTCGACCCCATGAAGCCCGGCCTCACCCGGGCCGACGACCTGCCTTATCCGCAGGCCTATCGGCGGCAGTTCCCGCGGCTGTCGGGCGGCGGTGGACTGGTCTCGAGCTTGCCCGACATGCTCGCTTTGATACGGGCGCTGCTCCCGGGCTCGGATGCTCTGCTGAAGCCGGAGACGTTGCGGCAGATGATGACGAACCAGTTGCCCGCCGGCGAGAACATCCGATTCGCCAATCTCGGCCCGATCCCCGGCAAGGGCTTTGGCCTCGGCGGCGCCGTCACCTTCGCGCCGATGCCGTTCGATCCCCCGAATTCGACCGGCGAATTCCAGTGGGGCGGCCTTGCCGGCACCCATTGGTGGATCTGCCCGCAGGCGAATACCGCCGGTGTGCTGATGACGCAGCGCTACATGGGCTTCTGGAATCCTTTCTTCTTCGAATTCAAGCGTCTGGCCTATCAGGCTCTCGGAGGCTGATCGCGAAAAAAATTGCAGGTCGCCGCGAATCCTTTCCGGCTGTCGCGCCCTCTCTTGAGGGTCGAGGCATTTTGCTTCGGCTCGTCTCGGAGGATGTGATGGCATTTTACAGGAAGAACATCGTCGGCCTGCATCAGGTCGTGCGGATCGCCTTGGGCGTGGCAGTAGCCGTCGCGGCATTCGTGTACCTCACCGGCGCCGCGGCGTGGCTGGTTGCGCTCGGCGGTGCCGGTTTCGCGCTGACCGGCCTCGTCGGTTATTGTCCGATGTGCGCGATGGCCGGCATCGGAAGGGGAGGCGCGTCGTGAGCGCTACTGTGATCTCGCCGGACCTGTTCGAGGCCGCGCGCCTCGGCGATCCCCAGGCGATCGCGTCTCTGCTCGAGACGGCGCAGCCGAACATCCGTCGCTATGCCGGCGCCACCTGTCGCAGCTCGACGGATGCCGAGGATGCGGCGCAGGAGGCGCTGTGGATCCTGTTTCGCCATGTCGGCACGATCCGCTCGTGGCTGGCGTTTTCGGCCTGGCTGTTCAGCGTGGTCCGCCGCGAATGCCTGCGGCTCGCCCGCAAGGCAGGCCTCGTGCCGGCGATCGACGGCGGAGAGGCGGAGGCGCTGCTGCTGTCGCGTGCTGAAGCCGATTTGCGGCTCGACGTCGCGGCGGCCTTCGAGGCACTGCCGCCGCACTACCGCGATGTCGCTCTGATGCGCGACGTCAAGGAAATGACCATCGACGAAATCGCCGACGCACTCGGCGCGACCCGGCAGGCCGTAAAGGCACGTCTGCATCGCGCCCGCGCCCTGCTGCGCGAATATCTGACGAGATGAGCCATGACCTGTTAACAAAGCCCTGACGATCTGAAATCCATCCCGGCCTTCGTGGCGCTCGCGCCGGTCGAGGCCAACGCGTTCCTTGCGTTCAACCACGCGGTCGAGCGCAAGGACGGATTGATCCCGCCAAAATATCGCGAGCTGATCTCGCTCGCGGTCGCGCTCACCACGCAATGCGCCTATTGCCTCGATGTGCACACGGCGCAGGCGGCGAAGGCCGGTGTAACGCGCGAAGAAATCGCGGAAGCCGCGCTGATTGCGGCGGCGGTTCGCGCCGGCGGCACGCTCGGCCACGCGTTGTTGGCGCAGCGCCTGTTCGAGCGGCATCGGGGCGAGGAGCTGGGATAGAGGAGCGGGCGGATGCCCGTCAGGGATCAGGAACTTGCCAAGCTATCTCGGCCTCGATGGATTCCGCTTCGGCTGGGTCGCCGCCTGGATCGACGATCGCGGTGATCACGGCTTCGATTATTCGCCGGGTCTCGCGCGGCTGCTCGCGCTGCCGCATGCCCGGGCGATGATCGACATGCCGATCGGATTGAAATGGAGCGGATATCGCGTCTGCGATTTGCGCGCACGCGAGCTGGTCGGTCCTGCCGTGTTTCTCGGCGCGCGCCGCGGCCTCTGGAGCTTTGCCGACATGGCCGCAGCCAACCGTCACTACTGGGAGCGCGAGGGCAAGGGCAGGGGCGTGTCGGCGCAGCTCTGGAACATCAGGGACAAGATCGGGGACGTCGACGCGATCATGACGCCGACGCGGCAGGCGACCATCGGTGAAGCGCATCCGGAATTGATTTTCTGGAATCTGGCTGGGCGGGTCCGGCTTGCAAAGAAGACATCGGCGGAGGGCCGCGAGCAGCGTATCACGCTCCTGGAGCAGCGCGGCTTCGCGCGCTTGCCGAAATGGCTGACGCAGCGACACGGCACCGGAATCGGCCGCGACGATCTCATCGACGCCTGTGCCTGCGCGGTCGCGGCACGCGACAGCACGCAGCGGTTCGGCGGGGAGGAGACCGACCCGCGGGGCTTGCGGATGGAGATCAATTATTGAGGCTGCCGGCGTGCGAGCATCGGGAAAAAGCTGCAATTTATTTGAAGCTTGCAGGAACAGACGACGGCCGGCCCGCGTTCCCCGTGCGAACCTAACACGGAGAAGCTCGTCCGATGAGGGATGCCAGTCAGTTCGCGACCGCGATGCTTGCGCTCGTCTTCACCGGAGCACTGCTCGTCACCGGCCAGCTCTTCATCGAGCAACGCGCACAGCGCGATGTGATGCACGCAACCAACCATTTGCTGCGGCCGTTGTGACCTGTACGGGAAAATGATCTGACCACTCGACCTTGCGTCGTTCGTTCGCTTGCCTAAACTAGGCGGCATCTCATGAACGAAGCCGGGGTCCTGATGTCCGATCTGTCCGCCTTTCCCGTCACCAAGCGCTGGCCGGCCAAGCACCCGGAGCTGCTCCAGCTCTATTCGCTGCCGACGCCGAACGGCGTCAAGGTCTCGATCATGCTGGAAGAGATCGGGCTTCCCTACGAAGTCCATCTCGTCGATTTCGGCAAGGACGACCAGAAGACACCGGAGTTCCTCTCGCTTAATCCGAACGGCAAGATCCCGGCGATCCTCGATCCCAACGGTCCCGGCGGCAGGCCGCTGCCGCTGTTCGAATCCGGAGCGATCCTGCAATACCTCGCGGAGAAGACCGGCAAGCTGCTGCCGCAGGATGCCGCGCGCCGTTATCAGACCATTCAGTGGCTGCATTTCCAGATGGGCGGCATCGGGCCGATGTTCGGGCAGGTCGGCTTTTTCCACAAATTCGCCGGCAAGGATTTCGAGGACAAGCGGCCGCTCGAGCGCTACGTGGGCGAGGCCAGGCGGCTGCTCGGGGTGATGGAGATGCATCTTGCCGGCCGGCAATGGTTCATGGACGACGATTACACCATCGCCGACGTCTCCATGCTCGGCTGGGTGCGCAACCTCATCGGTTTCTACGGCGCCGGCGATCTCGTCGCGTTCAGCCAGTTCAATTCCGTCGCCGCCTGGCTCGAACGCGGGCTGGCGCGTCCGGCGGTCGAGCGTGGGCTGAACATTCCGAAGCGCCCGTAAGATCAGGTGAGCGCCTTGTGGGTCATGTAGAGCGCCATCAGCAAGATGAGGGCGATCATGACCCGGCGCAGCACCGATTTGCTGACGCCATTGGCCGCGCGTGCACCGAGATCGGTGCCGACCCAAAGACCGGCAAGGATGCCGATGATGGCCGGCCAGCCGACCATGAGTCCCTTGCTCCAATAGATCCACGCGGCCGGAATATTGGTCGGGATGACCGAGAAGACGAGGCTGACGAGCTGCGCCTGGTGCTGCGGCACCCGCAGGCCCGCCGCGAGCCCCACGGTGATCGCAAGCCCGCCGCCGATGCCCATGAAGCCGGAGGAAAATCCGGCAAGCATGCCGATCAGGAGCAGCGGCAGCCACGGCAGCTTGTCCCGGTCGCCAGTCTCGTTGCTTTTCTCCTCGCGGTCGCGGCGCAGGATCAGGAGAGCGATCAGCGCGACGAGATAGACGACGTAGGTCCATTGCAACACCGAGTCGGAGACTGCGGCCGCAGCGTAGCCGCCGCCGGCGCCGCCGAAGAGAAAGCCCATGCCGATCCAGACGATCCAGAGCAAGGGGCTGCGATTACCGCTCTGCCGATATCGGCGAACGCCCGCGAGTCCGGTCGGCGGCACCTGCGTGATCAGCGACGTCCCCTGGGCGACGTGTTGCTCGGTGCCGAGCAGCAGCACGCTGAAGATCACGAGACCGCCTCCGGGACTCGTGCCCATGAAGCCCGATGTCAGCCCACCGATGAGGCCGACCCCAATGCCTGCGAGCAGGTCATGGATCCACGACATCGCTCAGCTCCTGCTCCGTCGCTTGACGTCGGCCTTCGTGGTGCGAAATCCATCGATCACGCTGGTCACGGCCGCCATGCAGGTCTCGATGTCAAAATCCTGGCCCCAGCATTTTTGCAGCACAAAGCCCTGGAAGATCGCGATCAATACGCGCGCGATCGCTTCCGCACCGAGATCGCGCTTGATGAGGCCGTCATGCTGGCCGCGCTCGACCAGCGCGACGATCAGGGCGCGCGGCATGTCGACGCCTTCCACGACGCTGGTCCGGACGCGGCGATTGCGCAGGGCTTCGGCCCAGCCATGGATGCCGACACGGCGGCGTGCTTCGCCGGTGGGGTCGGTGAGCCATTGCGCATAGACGCCGACCAGCGCGTGAAGTCCTTCGATCGGATTGCCCGATCCTTGCGCGACCGAGTTGAGCACGGCCTCGCGCCGGTGCCGGTCGTCGGCGAGTGCCTCGATCAGATCGTCCTTGCTCTGGAAGTAGAGATAGACCGCACCGTGGCTCAGCCCCGACCGTTTGACGATGTCGGCCATCCCGGTCTGGTGAAAACCGTCCTCGGCGAAGCAGGCGAGGGCGGCTTCGAGAATCTGCTGCCGCCGGCTTTCACGTTGCTTGTCGCTGATCTTTGGCATCTGGCGTCCATAAATAACTGACAGATCGATCGGTTACTTGTTCTGTAGGAGACATGGCTCTACAGCACTTAACAAGATAAAAAACGATCAGTCAGTCATTTTTATTATCAAAGAGTAACCCGGTCAAGCCCGACGACCCGGGGCCGGGAAACAGGAGGTTCTTTAAAGGGGGGCCGCCGGCGGCCAGGGACCGCTCTCGATCGCGCGGTGCTAGAACAGCCGTCCGCCGTTCGGCACGGGCTTGCTCGGCTGCACCAGGACGACCTTGCCGTCGACATCGGGGAAACCGAGGGTCAGCACCTCCGAGACAACAGGGCCGATCTGGCGCGGCGGGAAATTCACGACCGCAGCAACCTGTTGGCCCACCAGCGTTTCAAGCGGATGATTTTCGGTGATCTGCGCCGAGCTCTTGCGCACGCCGATCGCGGGACCGAAGTCGATCCACAGCCGCCAGGCCGGCTTGCGCGCCTGCGGGAACGGCTTTGCATCGACGATGGTGCCGACGCGGATATCGACCGCGAGAAAAGTGTCGAAGTCGATGGTCGGCGACGCAGTCGCGCCTGGATCGTGGGTGACGTGCATGGAGTGTCCGTTCGAAGAGATGGCGTCGTTCGCAATATTGTCGCGCGAACCGGAGTTGCGTACAACGCTTTGGGATCACGATACGACGCATGCGCGAGGAACGTTTTGCCCAACATCATCTACGGCATCAAGAACTGCGACACCATGAAGAAGGCGCGCGCCTGGCTCGACAGCCATGGCGTCGCCTACGCGTTTCACGACTACAAGACGGCGGGCGTGGAGAAGGACAAGCTCAAGCAGTGGAGCGACAAGGTCGGTTGGGAGACGCTGCTCAACCGCGCCGGGACGACTTTCAAGAAGCTGCCCGATGCCGACAAGGAAGGCCTCTCCGAGAAAAAGGCGCTGGCGTTGATGCTAGCGCAACCATCGATGATCAAGCGACCGGTGCTTGAAGTCGGCGGCAAGCTGCTGGTCGGCTTCAAGCCGGATATCTATGCCAAGGAAGTCACGACCAAGGACGCCGGCGCCAAATCGCGCTGAGCGCTAGTTCAGCTCGATGATCTCGGTGGGAACACCGGAGCCCTGCTGGTCCACGAACTCGACCAGCTCGGCCGGCGCGATGCGGCCGGGGGTGCGATGGAACAGGTCGCGGTCGATCACCTTGCGCAATCTCGGGCGCGGCAGCGCGTCATTTCCGCGCATCAGATTCTTGATCTCGAAGCCGCCGTCCTCGCAGAAGGTCTTGAGCGATGCGATGATGTGACAGACCTTGCCGTCGGTCTGGAAGGGCAGCAGCAGGCGCTCATAGGCGACGACACGGCCGTAGATGTCGTCGACGTCGGCAATGCTGTAGACCGGCAGCCCGCGCGCCACGCATTCATGATAGACCGGCATCACCAGGGGCACGAGACGCGGCCCGATATAGTCGTCGAGCAGAACGCCCTTGCCGGTGTGTCCATAGGCGCGCGAGATGCGCGTACCTTCGCTCTGGATGGTCAGACGCGGTGTCGGCGTTGACATGTCCACCGTATAATAGATCAGATCGGAGAGCTCTTCCTCGAGCCGCGCAGGCTGGTACTCCCAGATCGCCGGGGCCGTCTGCTCGCGCGCATAGAGCCGCAGCCACGTGTTCAGGAGATCACGCTGCCTGATCGACTTGACCACGGAAGGAGCGGCGCTTGCAAAATCCAAGACAATATTCCCGGCGAATAGAAATTCCGGACGCATGAAACCCGCGCATGATCCTCGCCGCGGGAAAATTTTCTATGAAGGCTGGCGCATGGAACGAAAGACCGTTAACGACGGCTTGATGACCGGCGCTTTGCGAACCGGGAAGCCGGGCAGGCGCGACATCAAAACACGTCCGACTAAGGGAGCATAAGTCTCCCGGCCGGAGGCCTGACCTGCTCAGCTTTCCGCCTTGCCTAACCCCCGTCACCTCCGGCATATTCCGCGCCCGGAGGCGGCGTTCCGGATAGGCTCCAGGGAGTGGCTCCAAGGCCTCCGGAAAGCCGAAGCAACAAGGATAGCCACGCGCGTTGTGCGGGCAGGGGGAAAACTGTTTGGCCGATGAGTTCATTCTCGAAACGGAAGGCTTGACCAAGGAGTTCGCGGGCTTCTTCGCCGTCCGCGACGTTGCGCTCAAGGTTCGCCGTGGGAGCATTCACGCGTTGATCGGCCCGAACGGCGCCGGCAAGACGACGTGCTTCAATCTTTTGACCAAGTTCCTCAAACCGTCTGCCGGAAAAATCCTGTACAAGGGGCAGGACATCACCGCGATGGCGCCCGCCGACGTGGCCCGCCTGGGACTGGTTCGCTCGTTCCAGATCTCGGCGGTATTCCCCCATCTCACAGCGCTGGAAAACGTCCGCGTCGCGCTTCAGCGCCAGCACGGCAGCTCCTTCGATTTCTGGCGCTCCAAATCCGTGCTCAACCAGTTCAACGATCGCGCGCGCGAGCTGTTGAACGATGTTGGCCTCAGCGAGTTTTCCAATACGCCCGCGGTCGAGATGCCCTACGGGCGCAAGCGCGCACTGGAGATCGCAACCACGCTCGCGCTCGACCCGGAGATGATGCTGCTGGACGAGCCGATGGCCGGCATGGGCCACGAGGACATCGACAAGATCGCGGCGCTGATCAAGCGCATCTCCGCGAAATACACCATCCTGATGGTCGAGCATAATCTGAGCGTCGTGGCCAATCTCTCCGACATCATCACCGTGTTGACGCGCGGGCAGGTGCTGGCGCAAGGCCATTACAGCGAGCTCACCAAGGACGAACGCGTCAAGGAAGCCTATCTGGGAGCCGGTCATGGCTGAGACTGCAACGGCGGAAGCTCCCGCAAAGGCCGCGAGCGGCGGCAACCTCCTCCAGGTCCGCAACCTGGAAGCCTGGTACGGCGAGTCCCACATCCTGCACGGGATCAGCTTCGACGTGAACGCGGGCGAGGTCGTCACCCTGCTCGGGCGCAACGGCGCCGGCAAGACCACCACGCTGAAGTCGATCATGGGCATCATCGGCAAGCGCACCGGCTCGGTGAAGTTCAACAACCAGGACATCATCCGCACGACCTCGGACAAGATCGCGCGGATGGGAATCGCGTTCTGCCCGGAAGAGCGGGGAATTTTCGCCAGCCTCGATGTCCGGGAGAACCTGCTGCTGCCGCCGGTGGTGCGGCCGGGCGGATTGCCGCTCGAGCAGATATTCGATCTGTTTCCGAACCTGAAGGAACGGCTCAACAGCCAGGGAACCAAGCTCTCCGGTGGCGAGCAGCAGATGCTCGCGATCGCGCGCATCCTGCGCACCGGCGCGAACTTCCTGATGCTGGACGAGCCGACCGAGGGTCTCGCGCCCGTCATCATCCAGCAGATCGGCCACACCATTGCGCGGCTCAAGAAGGAGGGTTTTACGATTCTCCTGGTCGAGCAGAACTTCCGGTTCGCATCCACCGTCGCCGACCGCTATTACGTGGTCGAGCACGGCAAGATCATTGACGGATTTTCCAATGCGGAGCTTGCCGCCAATATGGACAAGCTCCACACGTATCTCGGCGTCTAGAACGGCCAATAAAAAGATTCATAAGGAAGTAGCATGATGACAAAGTCGATTGCGTCGTTTCTGCTCGGCACGGCGCTGGCCGTGACCGCCACCGGTGCAGCTTTCGCGCAGGACAAGACCGTCAAGATCGGCGCGCTGTCCGATCAGTCCGGGCTCTATGCCGACCTCGGTGGACCGGGCTCGACGCTCGCCGCGCAGATGGCCATTGAAGATTCCGGCCTGGCCGCGAAGGGCTGGAAGATCGACATCATCTCGGGTGATCACCAGAACAAGCCCGACATCGGCACCGCGATCGCGCGGCAATGGTTCGACGTCGACAAGGTTGACGTCATCGTCGACGTACCGAATTCCGGCGTGGCGCTCGCGGTCAACAACGTCGTCAAGGAAAAGAACGGCGTCTATATCAACTCGGGTGCTGCGACTTCGGACCTCACCAACGCGCAGTGCTCGCCCAACACGGTGCACTGGACCTACGACACCTACATGCTGGCCCACACCACCGGCCAGGCTCTGGTGAAGGCCGGTGGCGACACCTGGTTCTTCCTGACCGCCGACTACGCCTTCGGCGCGGCGCTGGAGCGCGACACCACCGCGGTCATCACCGCCAACGGCGGCAAGGTGGTCGGCGGCGTCAAGCACCCGCTGAACACGCCGGATTTCTCGTCCTTCCTGCTGCAGGCGCAGGCTTCCAAGGCCAAGATCATCGGCCTTGCCAATGCCGGCGGCGACACCACCAACACGATCAAGCAGGCGGCCGAGTTCGGCATCGTCAAGGGCGGCCAGAAGCTCGCGGCGCTGCTGCTGTTCCTCACCGACGTCAAGGCGATCGGGCTCGAGACCGCTCAGGGCCTCAACTTCACCGAGACCTTCTACTGGGACATGAACGACCAGACCCGGGCGTTCTCGAAGCGCTTCGCCGAGAAGATGAAGAACAACGCGCCGCCCACCATGGTGCAGGCCGGCGTCTATGCGGGCGTGCGTCACTATTTCAAGGCACTGGAAGCGCTCGGCGGCAACCCGCATGACGGCGCCAAGGTGGTCGAGAAGATGAAGTCGATGCCGACGGAAGACGATCTGTTCGGCAAGGGCGAGATCCAGCCCAACGGCCGCACCATCCACAATGCCTATCTGTTCGAGGTGAAGAAGCCCTCCGAGTCCAAGGGGCCGTGGGACTTCTACAAGCTGGTCGGCACGGTGCCGGGCGACCAGGCCTTCACGCCGCTGTCCGAGAGCAAGTGCGCGCTGTTGAAGAAGTAAGATAACCGCCCGCAGGCCATCAGGCTTGCGGGCGACTTTCAGGGAACGCCGAAGGAACCGGGTGCGGGATCGATGCAGGCTCTTTACGCTCAGCTACTGGTGGGACTGATCAACGGCTCGTTCTACGCGCTGCTCAGTCTCGGGCTTGCCGTGATCTTCGGCATGCTCAACATCATCAATTTCGCCCACGGTGCGCTCTACATGATGGGCGCGTTCGTCGCCTACTTCCTGCTGAACATCGGCGGCATCAACTACTGGTGGGCGTTGCTGCTTGCCCCGATCATCGTCGGCATCTTCGGCATGATCCTCGAACGGACCATGCTGCAATGGCTGACGGGGCTCGATCATCTTTACGGCCTGCTCCTGACCTTCGGCATTGCGCTGATCGTGCAGGGCGTGTTCCAGAACTATTTCGGCTCCTCTGGCATGCCTTACGCCATTCCGGACCAGCTCAAGGGCGGCATGAATCTCGGCTTCATGTTCCTGCCCATCTATCGCGGCTGGGTCGTCATCTTCTCGCTGGTAGTCTGCATCGCGACCTGGTTCCTGATCGAGAAGACGCGGCTCGGCGCCTATTTGCGTGCCGCCACTGAAAACCCGACGCTGGTGCGCGCCTTCGGCGTCAACGTGCCGCGCATGATCACGCTGACCTATGGTTTGGGTGTCGGCCTGGCCGCGCTTGCTGGCGTGCTGTCGGCGCCGATCAACCAGGTGCGGCCGCTGATGGGCGCCGACCTGATCATCGTGGTGTTCGCGGTGGTCGTGATCGGCGGCATGGGATCGATCATGGGCTCCATCATCACCGGCTTTGCGCTCGGTGTGATCGAGGGCATGACCAAATATTTCTACCCCGAGGCCTCCAACACCGTCGTGTTCGTGCTGATGGTGCTGGTCCTCTTGGTGAAGCCAACGGGATTGACGGGAAGGGCGGCCTGATATGACAGCCTTGACGGACGACACGCTGCCGGTAACCCCGCGCTCGATCCGCGATGAGATGATCGTGTTCGTGGTGATGGCGCTGCTGCTGGCTTCGGTGCCATTCACGGGAGTCTACCCGTTCTTCGTGATGCAGGCGCTGTGCTTCGCGCTGCTCGCCTGCGCCTTCAATCTCCTGATCGGCTACGGCGGTCTGCTGTCCTTCGGCCATGCGATGTTCTTAGGCACGGCCGGCTATTGCAGCGCGCATGCGCTGAAGGTCTGGGCGCTGCCGCCCGAACTCGGCATCCTCGTCGGCGTCGCCGGTGCCTTCGTGCTCTCGCTCATCACGGGCTATATCTCGATCCGCCGCCAAGGCATCTATTTCTCGATGATCACGCTGGCGCTGTCGCAGCTTTTGTACTTCATCTACCTCCAGGCGCCGTTCACCCATGGTGAAGACGGCATCCAGGGCATCCCGCAGGGACGCATGTTCGGCGTCTTCGATCTGACCAAGCCGACCGTGCTCTACTATGTGGTGCTGGTCGGCTTCCTCGCCGGCTTCCTGCTGATCTTCCGCATCATCAACTCACCGTTCGGCGAAGTCCTCAAGGCGATCCGCGAGAACGAGCCGCGCGCGATCTCGCTGGGTTACCGCACCGATCAGTACAAATTCCTGGCGTTCGTCCTGTCGGGCACGCTGGCCGGCTTTGCCGGTGCGCTGAAAGTCTTCGTGGCGCAGAATGCCTCGCTCACCGACGTGCACTGGTCGATGTCGGGCGAAGTCGTGCTGATGACGCTGGTCGGCGGACTCGGAACCGTGTTCGGTCCCGTGGTCGGCGCCTTCGTGATCATCGCCATGCAGCAATATCTGGCGGGGTTCGGCCAGTGGGTGACCGTGATCCAGGGCTCGATCTTCGTGATCTGCGTGCTCACCTTCCGCCGTGGCGTCATCGGCGAAATCGCGCATTACTTCCGGCGGTCACTGTAAGTCGTTGATATATTGGAAGATGTACTGACGGGCGAAAGCGGTGGATGATCCGGCTCCACGGGCGTGAGGTGGCACGCGCGTGGATCGAAAATGGTCTATGACAGTTTTATGACGGCCCGCTCGGGCCAGGCCATTATCCAACCGGTAGTCTCTCCCCCATGATGCGATTGTTTCGCGCTTTCTTGCCCAAGGAAGAACGGTTCTTCGACCTGTTCGACCGCCACGCCCAGACCGTGATCCAGGGCTCGATCGCGCTCCAGAGCATGCTCAACGGGGGCGAGGAGACGCCGGTCTATTGCCAGCGCGTCAACCAGTTCGAGAACGATGCGGACAATATCACCCGTGAGGTGCTGACCGCGGTGCGCCGCACCTTCATCACCCCGTTCGACCGCGGCGACATCAAGAACCTGATCACCTCGATGGACGACGCCATCGACCAGATGCAGCAGACCGCCAAGGCCGTGATGCTGTTCGAGGTCCGCAGCTTCGAGCCGCCGATGCGGGAGATCGGCGGGCTCCTGATCGAATGCGCCAATCTGGTCGGCCGTGCGCTGCCGTTGATGCAGAAGATCGGTCAGAACGTGGCCATGCTGACCGCGATCACGGAAGAGCTGGGCAAGCTGGAAGGCCGCGTCGACGATCTCCATGATATCGGGCTGAAGGAACTGTTCCTCAAGCATCGCGACGGCAACGCGATGGATTTCATCGTCGGCGCAGAGATCTACGACCATCTCGAGAAAGTCGCCGACCGCTTCGACGACGTCGCGAACGAGATCAACAGCATCGTTATCGAGCAAGTTTAGGGCAGGGGCCACGCCGTGGATGTTGCGTTGGGTCTTCCCGTCCTGGTCGGATTGATCGCCGTCGCGCTGCTGTTCGACTTCCTGAACGGCCTGCACGACGCCGCCAACTCGATCGCGACCATCGTGTCCACCCGCGTGCTGAGGCCGCAATACGCGGTGTTCTGGGCCGCGTTCTTCAATTTTGTCGCCTTCATGGTGTTCGGGCTGCACGTCGCCCAGACCATCGGCACCGGCATCATCGATCCCGCGATCGTGGATGCCCAGGTGATCTTCGCGGCGCTCGTCGGCGCCATCGTCTGGAACCTGGTGACATGGGCGCTCGGGATTCCATCGTCCTCGTCTCACGCGTTGATCGGCGGCTTGTTTGGTGCCGGTGTGGCCAAAGCCGGCCTTTCGGCGGCGGTCTGGAGCGGATTGTCCAAGACGGTGATCGCCATCGTGCTGTCTCCGCTGGTCGGCTTCCTGCTCGCGATGGTGCTGGTTGCGATCGTCTCCTGGGCTTCGGTGCGCTCCACGCCCTTTGCCGTGGATCGCGCCTTCCGCATCCTGCAATTCGCCTCCGCCTCGCTCTATTCGCTCGGCCATGGCGGCAACGACGCCCAGAAGACCATGGGCATCATCGCCGTGCTGCTCTATTCGCAGGGCCAGCTCGGCGGCGAATTCTTCGTCCCCTTCTGGGTGGTGCTCTCGTGCCAGGCCGCGATGGCGATGGGGACCTTGATGGGCGGCTGGCGCATCGTCCGCACCATGGGCCTGCGCATCACCAAGCTGACCCCGATGCAAGGCTTTTGCGCCGAGACCGGCGGTGCCGCGACCCTGTTCATGGCGACCTTCCTCGGCGTTCCCGTCTCGACCACCCACACCATCACCGGCGCCATCGTCGGTGTCGGCGCCGCCCGGCGCCTCTCGGCGGTGCGCTGGAACGTCGCCAGCTCGATCGTCTATGCCTGGGTGATCACGATGCCGGCCTCGGCCATCGTCGCCGCGCTCTCCTGGTGGGCGGTCAAGATCTTCCTCAGGTAACCAGCTTCAGCCCGACGATCCCGGCGACGATCAGCCCGATGCTAGCGAGGCGGAACGCGGTGGCCGGCTCGCCGAACAGGATGATGCCGAGCGTCGCGGTACCGACCGCGCCGATGCCGGTCCAGACTGCATAAGCGGTTCCAATCGGCAGCGATTTGAGGGCGAGCCCGAGCAGGATGATGCTGCCGGCCATGGCGCCAAGCGTGAGGACCGACGGAACGAGCTTGCTGAACCCCTCGGTATATTTGAGGCCGATCGCCCATGAGACCTCCAGCAGACCGGCGACAAACAGGATGCTCCAGGCCATGACGACCCTCCATTCAAGGCAGGGGCGTCCCCGCGACTGGTGTGCTGATAGGAAGGGAAGGCCGTCCCTCCCAGGCCGGATATGGGACTGGCCGGAAGGCTCCGCAATCACCAGATGAGGCTTGATCAGGCTCATTTTCCCTGCCAAACGCTGCCGCAATGTCCGACATCGCCACCACAGCCGAATCGACGGCCCGTTCCTCGCTTGCCGCTGAAGTGTCGCGGCGGCGTACCTTTGCGATCATCTCGCATCCGGACGCCGGCAAGACCACGCTGACCGAAAAGCTGCTGCTGTTCGGTGGCGCCATCAATCTGGCCGGCCAGGTCAAGGCCAAGGGCGAGCGGCGCAACACGCGTTCGGACTGGATGAAGATCGAGCGCGAGCGCGGCATCTCGGTCGTGACCTCGGTCATGACCTTCGAGTTCGAGGGGCTGGTGTTCAACCTTCTGGACACGCCGGGCCACGAGGACTTTTCGGAAGATACCTATCGCACGCTCACGGCGGTCGATTCCGCCGTCATGGTGATCGACGCCGCCAAGGGCATCGAGGCGCGCACCCGAAAGCTGTTCGAGGTGTGTCGTCTTCGCGACATCCCGATTATCACCTTCATCAACAAGATGGACCGCGAGAGCCGCGACGTCTTCGAGCTTCTGGACGAGATCGAGAAGACGCTGGCGCTCGATACCACGCCAATGACCTGGCCTGTCGGCCGCGGCCGCGAGTTCCTCGGCACCTATGACGTCGTCAATGGCGGCGTGCGCCTGCTCGAAGGCGGCGGTGCCAAGACCGGCGCGGCGCAGCAGATCGAGATCGCCGAACTCGCCAAGCTCAACGCCAATCTCGACGTGTCGGCGGTCAAGGACGAGCTCGAGCTCGTCACCGCAGCTTCAAAACCGTTCGAGCTCGAAGCGTTTCGCGAGGGCCATCTGACGCCGGTCTATTTCGGCAGCGCGCTACGCAATTTCGGCGTCGGCGACCTGCTGCAAGGGCTCGGCAAGTTCGCGCCCGAGCCGCGTGCGCAGGAGAGCGACCAGCGCAAGGTCGAAGCCACCGACCCGCGCATGAGCGCCTTCGTGTTCAAGATCCAGGCCAATATGGATCCCAACCACCGCGACCGCATCGCCTTCGCGCGGCTGTGCTCCGGCAAGCTGAGCCGCGGCATGAAGGCGAAGCTCGTGCGCACCGGCAAGAGCATGCCGCTGTCCAGCCCGCAATTCTTCTTCGCGCAGGACCGTTCGGTTGCGGACGAGGCCTACGCCGGCGACGTCGTCGGCATTCCCAACCACGGCACGCTGCGCATCGGCGATACGCTGACCGACGGTGAGGATTTCAACTTCGTTGGCGTGCCGAGCTTTGCGCCGGAAATCGTCCGCCGCGTACGTCTTACGGATGCGATGAAGGCGAAGAAGCTGAAGGAAGCGCTTCAGCAGATGTCGGAAGAGGGTGTTGTGCAGGTGTTCCGCCCGCGCGACGGCGCGCCCGCGCTGGTCGGCGTCGTCGGCGCGCTCCAGCTCGACGTGCTCAAGGCGCGGCTCGATGCGGAATATTCCCTGCCGGTCGAATTCGAGGTCAGCGAGTTCCAGCTCGCGCGCTGGGTCTCTTCGGACGACCGCAAGAAGCTCGACACCTTCATCGCGGCCAACACCTCCAGCATCGCCGACGATGTCGACGGCGATCCCGTCTATCTGGCGCGGAACGAGTTCTACCTCGGCTACACCAGGGAACGGGCCGAGGGCATCGAGTTCACCAACGTCAAGGACGTCAAGAAGAAGGGGTAGGGTGCGGCTCCGTCCGCTCTGCAGCCACTCCCCCCTCCGCTGTCATGCCCCGCGAAAGCGGGCATCCAGTACGCCGCAGCCTCTCGGCTCAATCACAATCGCCTCTGGAATACTGGGTCGTCCGGTCAAGCCGGACGACGACACCGTGGGTAAACGCGAGCACGTGAACGCGAAATGGACTTGAAGCCGCTTCAAGTTCTACCAATTTGAATGGGGTCGCCCGTTTGGTGCTCCCGATGTTGCGCGCAATCCTCGTGCTGTTGCTGACCGTCTTGCCCGTTGGCGCCGCCGACGCGCGGCCCCGGCAAATCAACCCCATTCCGTTTTCGCACGAGCCGTGCAGCGTCCTCGATGGAAGGCCCTGCACGCCGTCCTATTGCAGCCCGCTCGAGCCTGGTCCCTGCATTCCCGACATCGACTATCCCTACGGCCAGAACCTCCAGCTCACGATCCAAAGCGTGCCAGCGGAGGCCGATCGCGCCAAATATCAAAAGCCGGATCACGATCTCGATACGATCGGCGATCTCTTCGCCGAGCTGCGCACTTGCTGGTCGCCGCCAACGGACAATGCCCGCGCGGGCATGCAGATCGCCGTGCGCTTCAGCTTCAACAAGTCGGGCGGCCTGATCGGCCCGCCGCGCCTGACCTTTGCGACCGCGGGCGTGCCCCCCGAGACGAGAACCACCTATCTCAATGCGATCAATTCATCGCTGAATGCCTGCCTGCCGCTGAAATTCACCGGGGGTCTTGGCGGTGCCCTCGCCGGGCGGCCGATCGCGATCCGGTATGTCGACAATCGGACCTTGGGAAAATAACAGCCGGGACATCTCTATCCCCTCATCCTGAGGAGCGCGTTCTTACGCGCGTCTCGAAGGATGCAGGCCGCGCTGTTGCAGCAGCCGGGCCTGCATGGTTCTCGCGGCGATGCGAAGCATCGTCCGCTGACGGCGCTTCGCGCCTCCTCACCACGAGGGGTGAGAGTTGCGACCCGCGGCCAATCGATGATAGGCCATGGGCTGGGGCGCTGGTTGAGGGGAGAATCTCGTGGGTCTGCTGGTTATGATCCTGGGGCTTGCGCTGTTTTTTGCGGCGCATGTGTTCACGACGAAACGCGAGGCGCGCGCGCAGGCCATCGCGAGACTGGGCGAGGGGACCTACAAAATCCTCTATTCGCTTGCCTCGCTCGCGGGGCTCGCGTTGATCATCTGGGGCTTCGCGCATTATCGCGCGACGGGCTGGATCGACGTCTGGTATCCGCCGAAGGCGCTGAAGCACATCACGCTCGCGCTGATGCTGCCCGCGGTCATCCTGGTGGTTGCGTCCTATCTGCGCGGCCGCATCTATGCGACGCTGAAGCATCCGATGCTGGCCGGCATCAAGCTGTGGGCGGCGGCGCATCTTCTGGCCAATGGCGATCTCGGCTCCATCATCCTGTTCGGCTCGTTCCTGGGCTGGGCGGTGTACGACCGCATCACGCTGAAGCGTCGGACCGATGGTGGCGGTCCGCCGATTCCGGTCGGCGGCGTCACCAACGATCTGATCGCGGTCGTGGTTGGAATCGTCGCTTATCTGGCGCTGGCGTTTGCGTTCCATCCCGTCGTCATCGGCGTTCCCGTGATGGGCGGCTAGCCGATCAGCACAAGACAAGACGGCATGCCCATGCGCGGAAGATAACGAGAGCAACAAGCCAAGGCATTCCGATGGACTGGTCGCATTCTCAGATCCCGCCCATGCGGTTCGAGGCGCGCTTCGGCGATCGGGTCGTGCCGGCATTTTGCGATCGGCCGTCGAGCCTGTGGGCGATGATTGCGGACGCCTGCGCCCGCAATCCCGACGGCGAAGCGCTGATCTCAGGCGATGTGCGGCTCAGCTGGCGGCAGGCCGCGGAGCAGGCCGCGCGGATCGCGGCGGGATTTCGCAAGCTTGGATTGCAGCGCGGCGATCGTGTCGCGATCCTGCTCGGCAACCGCCTCGAATTCCCGCTGCTGCTGTTTGCTGCTGCGCATGAGGGGCTCGTCACGGTGCTGCTCAGCACGCGGCAGCAGAAGCCGGAAATCGCCTATGTGCTCAGCGATTGCGGCGCCAAAATCCTGATCCACGAGGCGGCGCTCGCGGAACGGCTGCCGGATGTGCCCGAACTGGTCCACCGCATCGCTGTCGACGACGATCCGGCTTTGTCGCGTTTCGCTGTGCTGGCAGACAACTCACCGGCCTCGACACCGGTCGAGACGAGCGAGGAGGACACCGCCATGATCCTCTACACCTCGGGCACGACAGGCAAGCCGAAGGGTGCGATGCTGGCCCATTGCAACATCGTCCATTCCTCGATGATCTTCGTGTCCTGCCTGCAATTGACGGCGGCCGACCGCTCGATCGCGGCGGTGCCGCTCGGCCACGTCACCGGTGTCGTCGCCAACATCACCACGATGATCTGCTGCGGTGGCGCGCTGATCATCATGCCGGAGTTCAAGGCCGGCGAATATCTCAAGCTCGCCGCGCGCGAGCGCGTCACCTACACGGTGATGGTGCCGGCGATGTACAATCTCTGCCTGCTCCAGCCGGATTTCGAGAGTTACGATCTATCGAGCTGGCGCATCGGCGGCTTTGGCGGCGCACCAATGCCGGTTGCCACCATCGAGAAGCTCAAGGCGATCATTCCCGGCCTCGAGCTGGCGAACTGCTACGGCGCGACCGAGACCACATCGCCGTCCACGATCATGCCGGGCAGCTTGACGGCAAGCCATATCGACAGCGTCGGCCTGCCGTGTCCGGGTGCGCGCATCCTGGCGATGGACGCGGACGGACGCGAGCTGCCGCCTGGGGAAATCGGGGAGCTCTGGATCCAGAGTGCCTCCGTCATCAAGGGCTATTGGAACAATCCAAAAGCCACGGCCGAAAGCTTCACCAGCGGGTTCTGGCATTCAGGCGATCTCGGCTCGGTCGACGCGGAGGGATTTGTTCGGGTGTTCGATCGGCAGAAGGACATGATCAATCGCGGTGGCCTGAAGATCTATTCGGCCGAGGTCGAATCCGTGCTGGCCGGCCACCCGGCCGTGGTCGAGAGCGCGATCGTCGCCAAGGCGTGCCCGGTGCTGGGCGAGCGCGTTCACGCCGTGGTGGTGGCGCGCGCACCGGTGGACAGCGAGTCCTTGCGGGCCTGGTGCGCGGAGCGGCTGTCCGACTACAAGGTCCCGGAGACCATGGTGATCACCGCGGAGCCGTTGCCGCGCAATGCCAATGGCAAGGTGCTGAAGCGGCAGTTGCGGGAGCTGCTGGGGACCTGACCCGAGGAGGCGGTCTCTCCGGGCTGTCCCGGGTGGTTAACGCCTTGATCGGGCTCGCTTTGCCTTGCCACCGCCATATCGTTAGGGTACCTCGCCGCCACGTGGGGACGGGATTCCTGACGCGAACGCTTTGGCGCGCGCACCCGGACGGGCATGGGATAAGCATAAGTGTCTGAATTATTTGACGAAGTCGACGAGGAAGTACGTCGCGAACAGCTCAAGAAGCTGTGGGACAAGTATTCGATTTTGTTCATCGCCCTGATGGTGCTGATCGTCGCCGCCGTGGGTGGCTGGCGCGGTTACCAGTATCTGGAGGCCAAGAAGGCTGCCGAGGCCGGTGCCGCCTTCGAGAAGGCCGCCGAACTGTCCGATCAGGACAAGCATGCGGAGGCCGAAGCGGCCTTCACCGAGCTCGCTGCCAAGGCTCCATCGGGCTATCGCACTCTGGCGCGGCTGCGTGCCGCGGCCGAGGCGGCGGCCCGCGATCCCAAGGCGGGCGCCAAGCTGTATGACGACATCGCCGCCGACCGCAGCGTAGGCGGCGAGTGGCAGGATCTGGCAAAGATTCGCGCGGCCGGTCTCCTGCTCGACAGCGCCGGCTATGCCGACATGCAGCAGCGGCTGGAAGCCTCCACCGCGCCTAAATCGACCTTCCGTCATACCGCCCGCGAGATGCTGGCGCTGTCGGCCTGGCGCAACAACGATATGACTGCCGCCCGCAAATGGCTCGACGCGATTGCCGAGGATGGCGAAACGCCGCCCGGCCTGCGCTCACGCGCCGAGGCGCTGCAGGCCCTGCTGCCGCCCGTAGCGAAGAGCTGAGCCGAGAGCTGAGACGAGATACCGACATGCGCCGCACGCCACGCTTGATCGCAGCCGCCGTCCTGATCGCCTTCACGGGCGTCCTGGGCGGTTGCTCCAGCTTCGATCCGAGCGACATGCTCGACTTCCTCGATACCAAGAAGAAGCTGCCGGGCGACCGCAAGCTGGTGTTCCCGGAAGGCGTGCCCGGCCTCGAGCAGGGCGTTCCGAAGGATATGTACAAGGGCGCACAGCAACAGCCCGATCCGAACGGACCCGCCGTCGCGGCTCTGCCCACCGAGCCTCCGCCCGAGCCGGCCAAGCCCGCGAAGGGTGCCAAGGCGAAAAAGACCAGGCAGCCGGCCAGCGCGGCCGTCGCGCCGGCTGAGGCGCCCGCCGGGGAAGTCGATGGCGAGGCCCAACCCGAGGCCGCGCCGCCCGCGGCCACTCCGCCGCCCAGGCAGAAGATCGTGCGCAAGCGCACCACCGCGCCGCCGCCCGATCAACCCGTCCAGCAGGCGCAACCGACCCAGACCACCCAGCAGCAAACGCAGGGCGCCTTCCCGGCGCCGATGCCGAGCGGCAGCTTCTCGCGCTAATTTTTCATTTCATTGACAGGCGCGGCTCCGGCAGCGCACGAATGACCCATGTCCTTTAAGATTGCCATTATCGGCCGACCCAATGTCGGCAAGTCGACGCTGTTCAACCGCCTGGTTGGGCAGAAGCTCGCGCTTGTCGATGACCTGCCCGGGGTCACCCGTGACCGCCGCGAGGGCGAGGCCAGGCTCGGCGATCTCGACTTCACGATCATCGATACCGCCGGCCTCGATGAGGGCGCCAAGGGCTCGCTGACCGCCCGCATGCAGGAGCAGACGGAGGCCGCGATCGCACAGGCCGACGCGCTGTTCTTCGTGATCGATGCCCGCATGGGCCTCACACCCAACGATAGCGCCTTCGCCGAGTTCGCCCGCAAGGCCAACAAGCCGGTGCTGCTCGTCGCCAACAAGAGCGAAGGCAAGCATGGCGATGCCGGCGCGATGGAGGCTTTCGCGCTCGGCCTCGGCGATCCCATCCAGATCTCGGCCGAGCACGGCGAGGGCCTGGGTGAGCTCTATGACGCGCTGAGAGAGCTGATGCCGGAGCCCGTCGAGGAGGACGACGTCGAGGACGACGAGCCGCTGACGGAGGAGGAGGCGGCCACGCGTCCGATCCGGGTCGCGATCGTCGGGCGGCCGAACGCCGGCAAGTCGACGATGATCAATCATCTGCTCGGCGAGGAGCGCCTGCTGACGAGCCCGGAGGCCGGCACCACGCGCGATTCCATCGCGGTCGAGATCAACTGGAAGGGTCGCGAGTTTCGCGTGTTCGACACCGCGGGTCTGCGCCGGCGCTCGCGGATCGAGGAGAAGCTCGAGAAGCTCTCGGTTGCCGACGCACTGCGCGCGGTGCGCTTTGCCGAAGTCGTCGTGATGATGATGGATGCGCAGAACCGCTTCGAGGAGCAGGATCTTCGCATCGCCGACCTGATCGAGCGCGAGGGTCGCGCCGTCGTGCTCGCTGTCAACAAATGGGACCTGATGGAGAGCAAGGGTGGCGGTGCGATCTCGAACCTGCGCCGCGATGCCGATCATCTGCTGCCGCAGATCAAGGGCGTGCCGATCGTCGCCGTCTCCGGCTTGATGGGCGAGGGCATCGATCGATTGATGCAGGCGATCCAGGATGCCTATGCGCTTTGGAACAGGCGTGTGTCGACCGCGGCGCTGAACCGCTGGTTCGAGGAGGCTGTCCAGGCCAATCCGCCGCCGGCCGTGTCCGGCCGACGGCTCAAGCTAAACTACATCACGCAGACCAAGGCCCGCCCGCCGAGCTTCGTGCTGTTCTGCTCGCGTGCGGACGCGGTGCCGCAATCCTATCTGCGCTATCTCACCAATTCGCTGCGTGAGGCCTTCGAACTGCCCGGCACGCCGGTGCGTATCACCCTGCGCGAGAAGGCCAATCCGTTCGCCCACAAGCGCAAGCGGCCGTCGTGAGCAACGAGGCCGGCGAGGCGATGGCGCAGGGCGCTGCGCCGGTCCGGCGCGGTGCGGTCGCCTTCATCTTCGTCACCATCCTGCTCGACATGCTCGCGCTCGGCGTGATCATGCCGATCCTGCCGAAACTGATCGAGAGCTTCGTCGACAACGACACGGCGCATGCGGCCCGCATCTTCGGCCTGTTCGGCACCGCCTGGGCGCTGATGCAGTTCGTGTTCTCGCCGGTGCTCGGCGCGCTGTCGGATCGCTTCGGGCGGCGGCCGGTGGTGCTGCTGTCGAATTTCGGGCTCGCGGCCGACTATGTGCTGATGGCGCTGGCGCCGTCGCTGGTCTGGCTGTTTGTCGGCCGCGTCATCTCGGGCATCACCTCGGCCAGCATCTCGACCGCCTTTGCCTATATTGCCGACATCACGCCGCCGGAGCGGCGCGCAGCGGTGTTCGGCAGGATTGGTGCTGCCTTCGGCGCCGGCTTCGTGCTGGGGCCGGCGCTGGGCGGCCTGCTCGGCGATATCGATCCGCGCCTGCCGTTCTGGGCCTCGGCGGCCTTAAGCCTGGCCAATGCGCTCTACGGGCTCTTCGTCCTGCCGGAATCGCTGGCGCCGGACAAGCGCGCGCCGTTCCGCTGGAGGAGCGCCAATCCGCTCGGAGCGCTCCGCCTGCTGCGTTCCAACGCGGTGCTCGCTGCGCTGTCCGTCGTCAACTTTATCGCGCAGGTCGCGCATGTCGTGCTTCCCTCGACTTTCGTGCTCTACGCGACCTATCGCTACGGCTGGGATTCGAAAACCGTGGGATTGACGCTGGCGATGGTCGGCATCTGCGCCATGGTGGTGCAGGGGCTCGCGATCGGCCCGATCGTGCGCGTGCTGGGCGAGCGCAACGCCTTGTTGACGGGCCTGTGCTGTGGTGCGGTCGGCTTCGTGATCTTCGGCGCGGCGCCGACCGGGCCGCTGTTCTGGCTCGGCATTCCCGTGATGTCGCTGTGGGGCATTTCGGGCGCCGCCATGCAATCGCTGATGACGCGGCTGGTCGCGCCCGATCAGCAGGGGCAGTTGCAGGGCGCGACCGCGAGCGTGCAGAGCGTATCGCAGCTCGTCGGCCCGTTCCTGTTCACGCTGACGTTTTCATACTTCATCGGCGCGAGCGCGCCGTGGCAGCTGCCCGGCGCGCCCTTCCTGCTCGCGGCGGTGTTGATGGTGGCGTGCGTGGCGATCGCGGTGCGGGCGCTGGGAGCGGCGAGATCAGAACCGTAGGGCGGATTAGCGAAGCGTAATCCGCCACCTTGTCCGAGGCGGGAGAAGAGGTGGGTTACGCCGTGCGGACTGCGCTTTGCGCAGCCGCAGAGCTAACCCACCCTGCGACTTCTTACTTCTTCACCAGCGGGCACTCGCTGTCCTTGAGCGGCTTTGCGGCGTCTTCCGCCGCGATCGTGGCGATCTGCTTGTAGTAGTCCCACGGTCCCTTCGATTCTTCCGGCTTCTTCACCTCGAACAGATAGGCCGGGATGAGGCGGCGCCCGTCCGCGCGCAACGGGCCCTTGCCGAACAGCGGATCGTCGGTCGGAAGCTCCTTCATCTTGGCGACGACCTTGGCACCGTCATGCGGGTTGCCGCCGAGCGCGTCCATCGCCTTGAGATAATGCAGCACCATCGCGTAATTGCCGGCCTGCGTCATGGAGGGCATCGCATTCTTGTTGGCCAGCGCCGAGAAGCGCTTCGACCAGGCGCGGGTCTGGTCGTTCATGTCCCAGTAGAAGGATTCCGTGAAGGTCAGCCCCTGGGCGGTCTTCAGACCGAGAGAATGCACGTCATTGATGAACAGCAGCAGCGCCGCGAGCTTCTGCCCGCCCTGTACAATGCCGAACTCCGCGGCCTGCTTGATCGCGTTGGTGGTGTCGCCGCCGGCGTTGGCGAGACCGACGATCTTCGCTTTCGACGACTGGGCCTGCAGCAGGAAGGAGGAGAAGTCGGCCGTGTTGAGCGGATGCTTGACGCCTCCGAGCACCTTGCCGCCGTTGGCGGTGACGACGGCGCTGGTATCGCGCTCCAGCGCATGTCCGAACGCGTAGTCGGCGGTGAGGAAGAACCAGCTGTCGCCGCCGGCCTTGGTCAACGCCTTGCCGGTACCGTTGGCGAGCATGTAGGTGTCGTAGGTATAGGAGATCGTGTTCGGTGTGCAGGCCTTACCCGTGAGGTCCGCGGTGGCGGCGCCCGAATTGAGCAGGACCGCATTCTTCTCCTTGACGAGGTTGCTCACCGCGAGCGCCACGCCGGAGCTCGGCGTGTCCGCGATCGCATCGACCTTGTCGTTGTCGATCCACTGACGGGCAATGTTGACGCCGACGTCGGGCTTGTTCTGATGGTCGCCGCTGATGACGTCGATCTTCCAACCCTTCTTGAGCAGGCCGGAATCCTCGACCGCCATCTTGATCGCGACCACGGAGTTCGGGCCGCCGATGTCGGCATAGAGGCTGGACATGTCGTTGAGCACGCCGATCTTGACGGTCTTGTCCTGGGCGAAGGCGGATGTGGCAAAACCGAAGGCGGCACAGGCCAGAAGGGCCGCAGAGCGGCGCGCGAACGTCGTCGTCATAAAAGGTTTCCTCCATTGTCAAACATGCGGACGGCTCTCTTGAATGGGCCTTGTTCCGGCTGATGGCTCTACCGTGTCCCACGGCCGGCGGCAATGCGCCTAAAGCCGGATGAAGCTGCGTCGTAGCGTCATCCATCGGTTAACTTTTGGGCAAAATGCGTCAAGACGCTATTTCAGCGCGTCCGACGTCAGCTTGAATTTCTGGATCCGCTTTCCGGTGTCGACCTCGGCGGTATAGACGTTACCCTTGGCGTCGATCGCCATGGCATGCACCCAATGGAATTGTCCGGCATTGCGGCCGTTGTGCCCGAAGCTGCCGACCACGCTGCCGTCGTCTCGCCTGACCACCCTGATTTCGTTGTTCTCGCCGTCGGCGCTGAGCAGCCAGGTCTGCTTCGGATCGGGCCAGATCGCGATGTCCCACACCGCGCCGTTGCCGAGCGTGTTCTTCTCGAAGAAGAACTCCTTCACGAAGGTGCCGTCCGTCTTGAACACCTGGATGCGGTTGTTGATGCGGTCGCAGACGTAGACGAGCCCGTCATTGGCGAGCTTCACGCAGTGGACCGGATTGCCGAACTGCTGGGACACCGGCGCCTTGGGATCGTACGCCGCCAGCTTGGTGTCGTCGGGCTTGTTGCCGTAGGCGCCCCAGTGCCGCTTGTAGGCAAGCGTGGTTGCGTCGAACACGATGACGCGGCGGTTGCCGTAGCCATCGGCGACGTAGATTTCGTTGGCGGCCTTGTCGATCGCGGTCTCGGCGGGCTTGCCGAGCTGCGTCGTGTCGTTGCTGCCGAGGCTCGGCGCGATCTTGCCGATCTGGGCGACGAACTTGCCGTCGAGCGTGAATTTCAGGATGGCGTTGTCGTTGTCGGCATTGCCGCCGACCCAGACGAAGCCGCGCTCGTCGACCTCGATGCCGTGCTCGCGGCCGACCCATTCATAGCCTTCGCCCGCGCCGCCCCACGATCGCAGCAGATTGCCGTCGCTGTCGAATTCGAGCACCGGCGGTGCCGATACGCAGCATTTGGAACGCGGCGGGGTGAGGCTCGCACCTTTCTCGTCGTCGGTGAGGGAGCGTGGCCGATGGATCACCCAGATGTGGCCCTGCCAGTCGACGGTGATGCCGCCGACCTGGCCGAGGATCCAGTTGTTCGGCAACGGCTTTGGCCAGGAAGCATCGACCGCGAAGGTCGGGATATCGCCGGCGGTCGCGGTGCCCGGAAGCGCAAACGCGATGGCCGCGATCAGGACAGAGAGGACGCGAGAGACATCTGCGAGCGCACGCTTAAAGCCTGCGCGATTCCGCCATGGTGCCATGGCAACCTCCCTTTATTGGCTTGCGGCTTGCTGCCGCTTGAGCGCGGGCAGTCAATCGCGGGGAGGCCGTCAAGTCAATCAGGCCGGCGAGCGGAAGCTCATCAGGCTGCGGGTCTTGTAGTCGTAGAACTTGCCGGTCTCGGTCCAATCAGGCGCGCACATCGGCACGATGAATTCGGCGACCTGCTCGGCTGTATCGAGTGTCGCCGGATCCTCGCCCGGCATCAGCGTGGCACGCATCCGGGTGCGGACCGGGCCGGGATTGAACAAATTGACGCGCAGCTTGGTATTCGCGGTCTCCTGCGCCCAGGCGCGCGCCAGCGTTTCCAGCGCCGCCTTGGAGGCGGCGTAGGGACTGACATAGGCGGTGGCCTTGTTGGCAGCGCCGGAAGTGACGAACACCGCGCGGCCGGCGTCGGACTGCTTCAGCAGCGGCTCCATGCAGCGGATCAGCTGGAAGTTCGCGGAGACGTTGACCGCCATCACGTCGGTGAAGGCCTTCAGCTCGATATGGCCGATCGGCGAGGAGGGGCCGAGCACGCCGGCATTGCCGACGAGGATGTCGAGCTTGCCGTAGCGTTCGTGCAGGCCGGCGCCGAGCCGCGCGATGCCGTCGGTATCGGTGAGGTTGAGCGGCACCAGCGTGGCGCTGCCGCCGTCCTTGCGGATCTCGTCGTCGAGCTCTTCCAGCCCGCCCTGCGTACGCGCCACGGCGACGATATGAGCGCCGGCCTTGGCCAGCACCTTGGCTGTGGCAAAACCGATGCCGCGCGAGGCGCCGGTGACGAGAGCGATGCGGTTGGCGAGGGGATTTGTCATTGAAAGGTTCTATCCAGCGTCGTCCTGGCGAAAGCCAGGACCCACACGCCGTGACGTTTATGGCTAGGGAAGATGATTGTCACACCTTCTTCGAACCAGAGAGGCTTGTGGTAATGGGTCCTGGCTCCCGTGCGCAATTGCGCACTAGGCCAGGACGACAGCCTAGCTCGCCTCCGCCAGCAACGACAATTGCCGCGGCTGCTGCTCGGTCTGGGTCTGGTCGGTGAGGTGGGTCGGATAGGCCCCGGTGAAGCAATGGTCCGAGAACTTCGGATTGGCGGGGTCGCGGCCCGGCTCGCCCATGGCGCGGTACATGCCGTCGATCGACAGGAACGCGAGCGAGTCGGCGCCGATGATCTCGCGCATCTCTTCCAGCGAATGCGTCGCCGCAAGAAGACCGCCGCGGTCCGGCAGGTCGATGCCGTAATAGTCGGGATAGAGGATCGGCGGCGAGGCGAGGCGGAAATGCACTTCCTTGGCGCCTGCATCGCGCATCATGCGCACGATCTTCTTCGAGGTGGTGCCGCGCACCAGCGAATCGTCGATCAGGATGATGCGCTTGCCTTCGATCGCGGCGCGGTTGGCCGAATGCTTCATGCGCACGCCGGATTCGCGGATCGCCTGCGTCGGCTGGATGAAGGTGCGGCCGACATAATGATTGCGGATGATGCCGAGCTCGAACGGGATGCCGGAATGCTGGCTGTAGCCGACTGCGGCGGGGACGCCGGAATCCGGCACCGGCACCACGACGTCGACCGGCACGTGGCTCTCGCGCGCAAGCTGCGCACCGAAGGCCTTGCGCACCTCGTAGACCGAGCGGCCGTGGACGATGGAATCCGGACGGGAGAAGTAGATGTATTCGAAGATGCAGGGACGCGGCGCGATCGGCGGGAACGGCTTGTGAATGTCCTGCCCGTTCTCGTCGAACACGATAACCTCGCCGGGCTCGATGTCGCGGACGAAGCGCGCGCCGATGATGTCGAGTGCGCAGGTCTCGGAGGTCAGGATCGGGCAACCATCGAGTTCGCCGAGCACCAGCGGACGGATGCCGCGCGGATCGCGCGCGCCGACCAGCTTCTTGTTGGTCAGCGAGACCAGCGCATAGGCGCCTTCGATCTCGCGCAGCGCGTCGATATAGCGTTCGATGAAGCGGCTGCGCCTGGAGCGCGCGACCAAATGCAGGATCACCTCGGTGTCGGTGGTCGACTGCATCATCGCGCCGTTCTTCACGAGCTCGCGGCGCAGCGTCAGGCCGTTGGTGAGGTTGCCGTTGTGGGCGACCGCAAGGCCGCCGGCATTCAGTTCGGCGAACAGCGGCTGCACGTTGCGCAGGATGGTCGCGCCGGTGGTGGAATAGCGGACATGGCCGACTGCCATTGTGCCGGGCAGGCGGTCGATCACCTCGCGGCGGGAGAAGGTGTCGCCGACGAGGCCGAGGCGGCGTTCGGAATGAAAGCGGCCGCCGTCATAGGAGACGATGCCGGCGGCTTCCTGGCCACGGTGCTGAAGGGCGTGAAGGCCGAGCGCCGTGATGGCGGCGGCATCGGGGTGGCCGTAAATGCCGAAGACGCCGCATTCCTCGCGCAGCGTATCCCCCTCCAGATCGTCTTGAAGTTCCAGCGCGGCCGGGCCGAGATCACGTAGGGCGTCCTGGTCAGGATTTCGCATCTCGTCCGAGCCTCTCGTTAGGGCTTAATCAACGCGCCGCGGGTTTCTCGATCAGCTTTTTAAGGCTGTCACGAGCCGGTTTGCTGTATCCGTCGCCACTGCCCGAAGGCTGCTGCTCGGAATCAGTTTGCTCTTCATCTGGTTTGTTTTTCTTGAATCTCTTCAAGATGGTGTTCTCGGGGTCGTCAGGCAAGAGGGCCATCAGCCAATCCCCGGTTCCCTGCAGCACCACGCGGGATTTGGCTCCCGTAACCCAGTCCGGGCGCTGCTTGTCCGGCACCAGCCAGGTGAAGAACAGGAAGGCGACCACGACGATCAAAAGCCCGCGCGCCAGCCCGAACAGAAAGCCGAGGGTGCGGTCCAGCGCGCCAATGCGCGAATCCAGGATCATGTCGGAGATCCGCACCGTGATCACGGAGACCACGACCAGGGTGCCCACGAACACGCCGGCGACCACGACCACGCTCGCGACGGTATCGTTGTTGAAATAGGTCTTTGCGGTCGGCAGCAGCTTCGAGAATGAATAAAGAGTGACGATCGCCGCCGTGCCCCAAGCCGCGATCGACAGGATTTCGCGCATGAAGCCGCGAACCATGGCGAGCAGGCCCGAAATCAGCATCACACCGAGCAGGATCAGGTCGAGGATGGTTACTGGCATCGGCTGGTCTGGTCCGCTCGTACTTCAAGGTGCTCAGCGAATCGGTGCTTGGCCGCCGCCCTAAGTGAGGGCTAGACGACGTTCCCGGCAAGGCCGCAACCACGCAATCCCATGCTGCTTTTGTGACGGCTGTATAGCGGCGGGGGCGGGGGACGTCACCACCGGCTAACCCTCTCCACGGCGGAATCTTGCCGGTGTGGCATTTTTCTCTGCCGGAGCGCTCTGCTCGCCCCGCCGGGAGCCGCGCGCGGCGATCTCGGCGACCAGCGTCGTCAGGCTGTTGATCGCGTTCAGCGACAGGCCGGCATCGCCGCCGGCTTCGCCCCGGGCCGATTCGGGCAGCACGGCACGCTGGAAGCCGAGTTTTGCCGCTTCTTTCAGCCGGGCCGGGGTCTGCGCCACCGGGCGCACCACGCCGGACAGCGAGATCTCGCCGAAATAGACCGCATCGGTGGGTAACTGCGCATTAACCAGCGAGGACACCAGCGCCGCCGCGGCGGCCAGATCAGCCGCGGGCTCGTGGATGCGCAGGCCGCCGGCGACGTTCAGATAGACGTCGTGGCCGGACAGCTTGACGCCGCAATGGGCCTCCAGCACCGCCAGCACCATCGAAAGCCGGCTCGGATCCCAACCGACCACGGCCCGTCGCGGGGTGCCGAGCGAGGTCGGCGCCACCAGCGCCTGCAATTCGACCAGAACGGGCCTTGTGCCTTCGATGCCCGCGAAGACTGCGGTGCCGGGCGTGCCGAGATCGCGCTCCGACAAAAACAGCTCGGAGGGATTGGTGACTTCGCGCAGGCCAAGCCCGGTCATCTCGAACACGCCGATCTCGTCGGTCGGCCCGAAACGATTCTTCACGGCACGCAGGATGCGGAATTGCTGCGAGCCTTCGCCCTCGAACGACAGCACCGCATCGACCATGTGCTCGACCACGCGAGGGCCTGCGATCTGGCCGTCCTTGGTGACATGGCCGACCAGGATGATGGCCGCGCCGGTCCTTTTGGCAAAACGGATCAGGGCCTGCGCCGAAGCGCGCACCTGCGTCACCGTGCCGGGCGCCGATTCCACCGTGTCGGTCCACATCGTCTGGATCGAATCGATCACGATCAGCCGGGGCACCGCGCCCTCGGACAGCGTCGAGACGATGTCCTCGACCGACGTCTCGGCGGCGAGCTGCACCGGCGCATCCGACAGCCCTAGCCGTTCCGCGCGCAACCGCACCTGCGCGACCGCCTCTTCGCCGGAGATGTAGACGACGCGGTGCCCGGCGCGCGCGAGCAGGCTTGTGGCCTGCGTCAGCAGCGTCGACTTGCCGATGCCGGGATCGCCCCCGACCAGCAGCACCGAGCCGCGGACAAAGCCGCCGCCGGTCACGCGATCGAGCTCCGTCATGCCCGAGGACAGGCGCGGGGCGTCCTGGGTTTTTCCGGACAGGCTCTCCAGCGCGAACGTCCGCCCCTTTCGCTTGGAGCGGATCGACACCGGCACGCTGCCGGTCGTGTCCTCCTCCGCGAGCGTATTCCACTCGCCGCAGGACTCGCACTTGCCCTGCCAGCGGTTATAGGCCGCCCCGCAGTTCTGGCAGACGAAGGAAAGTGTGTTCTTGGCCATGAGGACAGCGAGCGCCCGGGGACAGCGAGTCGAGGGTTTCAGATTTGCTCATAGCACGGAATGACGGGTCAAGAGAGTGAGTCCGGGCGCACCTCGAATATCGCAATTCGGTACGCCGGATACACCCTTTGTTAGCTGTATGCCGCCGCAACAGGCCGGACTTTGCCAAATGTTAGCGGACGCGGGTCCAGCTTCGGAACCAATACGGGATGGCGAAACGAATGACGGGACTTTTGCGGATATTGCTTGCTGTGGGGGTCGTCTGCGGCTTTCTCATGCCGCCTGGCGCTAGGGCGGCCGACGCGAAGCGCCTCAACGTCGTCTTCGTCAACCCGGGCAAGACCGGCGAGGTCTATTGGGACATGGTTTCGCTGACCATGCAGGCCGCCGGCCGCAAGCTCGGCGCGCATGTCGAGGTGCTGACCAGCGAGCGCAATTACCGCACCATGCAGGAGCTCGGGTTCGGCGTGGTGGCACGCAGCGACAAGCCCGACTTCCTCATTCTCTCGAATGAGGAATCCGCAGCCGTCCCGATCATGGAGGCGGCCGAGGCCGCCGGGGTCAGGACGCTGCTGCTCTCGAACACGCTGATCGGCGACGATGCGGCGCGTCTTGGACCGCCGCGTCAAAAGCTCAAGACCTGGCTCGGCGACATCACGACGGATCTTCAGACCGCGGGCGCGCGGATGGCCAATGCCCTGATCGACGCGGCGCGTGCCGAGAAATGGCAGAGCCCGGACGGCAAGATCCACATTCTCGGCATCGGTGGCGACGAGATCACGCCGGCCTCGATCGCCCGCAACGCGGGTCTCAAGCTCGCGGTGGACGCCGCGCCCGACGTCGTGGTGGATCGGATGCTGTTCGCCAACTGGACGCGGTCGGAGGCCGAGCATGTCACCACGAATTATCTGAGCTGGGCCGCACGCAAGGAGATCCGGCCTGCGGGCATATGGGCCGGAAACGATCCGATGGCGCTCGGTGCGCTTCGCGCGGTGAGCGCTGCCGGCCTCACGCCCGGGCGGAACATCCAGCTGGTCGGCCTCAACTGGTCGGAGGATGCGCTGCGCGAGATCAAGGCGGGCCGCCTGCTCCTGACCGACGGCGGGCATTTCCTGCTCGGCGGCTGGTCGATCGTTCTCTTGCGCGACTACGCAGACGGCTGCGATTTCGCGGCCGTATCACCCCGCATCGAGGTCAAGACCTCCGCGATCACGCGCGACAACCTCGCTGCGGTCGGCGACCTCATCACCACGCGTGCCTTCGATCGGATCGATTTCGCGCGCTTCAAGGCCAAGGCAGGGCACTGCGGCCAGTACGACTTCTCCGTCGATGCGCTCATCTCGTCGCTGACCCCTGTGGAAGGCGCTGCCGACTGATGCGAAACGGTGACGATATGACCGGTCCGGATCGCAGGCAGCAGGTGGCGCCGCCGCGCTTGCGCTCGGTCGTCCGCGCAATGATCTGGGCCACCGTACCTGTTCTGTTGCTGGTACAATTGCTCGCCTCCGCCGGCGTCGAGGCCTCGAGCTTCTGGTCGCAGATCAGGCAGCTCGACGCCCGCATTGCCCGCGTCGCCGAGAGCCGCGCCGAGCTGATCGCCGAACCGCTCTGGAAGATGCGTTACGACCAGGTCACGAGCGTGCTCAACGAGATCATGCACGACGAGAGCATCGCCGCGGCGGCCGTTTACGATGATACCGGTATCGCGATTGCCCGCGTGCTGGCGCGCCCTGCGGGGCAGGCGGTGACGGAAGTCTCGCGTCCGATCAACTACAGCAACGGCAACATGGCGGTGCAAGCAGGCCGCATCGCGATCGTATATTCGCATGCGGCGCTCTACGCGGACGCGGGCAGCCGACTGGTGCTGCTGCTGGTCGTCGGCCTGTTGGGAACGTTTGCGACCCTGATCGCCATGCGGATCTCCGCCAACATCTTCATCGGCAGGCCGCTGGCGGCAATGATGTCCGCGATCCAGCGCAGCAAGCAGGACGGCCGCGCCTATCCTGCGGAAGTCAAATCCTCGAACGAGTTCGGTCAGCTCGCGCACGCCTTCAACGCCATGCAGCACACGACGTCTGGTGCGCTCGACCGGCTCGGCCACATGGCCGCACACGATCCGCTCACGGGGCTGCCCAATCGCCGCTCGCTATCCGAGCACCTCGCGACCCTCAGCCACGATGCCGGCTCGCCGGATGCGCTGATCGCGCTCTGCTTCATCGATCTCGACGACTTCAAGGGCATCAACGACACCTTTGGCCATGATTCCGGCGACAAGTTCCTGGTGCACATTTCCGCGCGCCTTCGTGGTGCGGTCGAACCGCAAGACTGGGTGGCGCGGCTCGGCGGCGATGAATTCGTCGTCATCCGACCCGAGGTCAGCAACGAGGAGAGCGCGCAGAGGTTTGCGCGCCACTTGCTGGATGCGATTTCCGAACCGATCCGGCTTCACGACAAGCAGGTCGTGCCGCGTGCCAGCATCGGCCTTGCCGTGCGCCGTGCCGGAGATCCCGAGCTTTCGCATCTGCCGGCGCTCGCCGACATCGCGCTCTACCATGCCAAGACCAAGGCGCCTGGCACGGTCGCGGTCCTCGACGAAGCGCTTCAGCGCGACTATCGCCGCCGCCGCGATCTCGAACTTGCCATTCCCACGGGCTTCGACGAGAGGCAATTCGAGGTCTGGTATCAAAGCCAGGTCGATCTCGAAAGCCACGACATCGTCGGCCTGGAAGCGCTGATCCGCTGGCGCCATCCGGAACATGGCGTGATCGGTCCGGGCGAATTCCTGCCGCTGATCGAGCGCAGCGGCAACAATGCGCGGCTGACGCGCTATGTGCTCACCGATGCCTGCCGCGCGCTGCAACACCTGGCTGCGGCCGGCAGGCCGCAGATCCGGATCGCGATCAATCTGCCGCCGTCCGAGCTCGCCGACCATTCGTTCGCCGCCGAGTTGCGCGCGACCTGCGGACGCTTCGACGTCGAGGCATCATTGCTGGAGCTCGAGATCACCGAGGGATCGCTGATCAACAACATGGCCAGCGCATCCGAGACACTGCACCGCCTGCGGCGCCTGGGCGCCACCATCGCGCTCGACGATTTCGGCACCGGCTACAGCTCACTCGCCCATCTCAGGCGGTTTCCGCTGGACAAGGTCAAGATCGACAAGGCCTTCATCAGCGAGATCCCCGACAGTGCGGAAGACAAGGCGATTGTGGGCGTCATCGCGTCGCTCGCCGGCACGCTGGGCCTCACTCTGGTGGCCGAAGGCATCGAGCGCGCCGAGCAGGCCCAGGCGATGCGCGAGATGGGCGTGAGGTTCGGCCAGGGCTTTCTCTATCATCGGCCGCAGCCCCTCGCGGCCGTGTTGCTATGGCTCGAGGGACGGCCGGCCCACCACAGCCGCGTCATCGAGGATAGCCCGTCGATCGCGCCCGAATTTGCCGTCTGAGCGCAGCGCGGCTACGGCTGCGCCGCATTCCACAGCATGGAGAGGCCGGCGGCGATCATGATCGCGTCCATCACCACGCGAAACATTTCGGGCTTCAGGCGCAGCACGAAGCGTTTGGCGATGAAGGCGCCCGCCATCAACGAAGATCCAGCGATCAGGCCTTTGACGAACACATCGCCGGTCAGCGCGCCGAACCGTTCGAAGGTCACGGATTTCGCGGCATAGAGCCCGAGCGAAGAAGCCGCTTCGGTGGCGAGGAAGGCGCCCCGGGACAAGCCGTAGAACAGGAATAGCGGGACGCTGAGCGGGCCGGTGGAGACGACGATGCCGGTGAGATAGCCGATGACGGCCCCGCCGATCGCCAGGTGCCATAGATTGGCCTTGAGATCGTGTCGCGCCAGCCAGTGTCGCACCGGCACCATCGCGATCAGGAAGACGCCGATGGCGAGATCGACGGCGTGCGAGGGCAGGGCCAGCAGCGTCCGCGCGCCGAGCACGGCGGCCGGAATGCCTGTCACCGAATAAGCCGCGCAGGCCCGCCAGTCGACCTCGCGCCACCAGGCCAGGATTCGTGAGAGATTGGCCATGACGGCGGCCACCGCCATGATCGGCACCGCCTCCTTTGGCCCGTAGGCATAGACCAGCACCGGCATCAGCATGATCGACGAGCCCGTGCCGACGATGCCGGAAATGGTGCCTGCGACGAGGCCGACGATGAGGACGAAGAGGAAAGCCAAAACGGTCTCCACGAATCGGGAGAGCTTAGCCGCGGCCAGCGGCGCGGGCGATTCGCGAGGCGAGGGAACCCTGTCTTGCCGAACGAGAGGCCGGCGTTAACCATCGCCGATGGTTCCAGTCTGAGCGAAATCGCTTCGAAGTTTCTTAAATCTTACTGGGTACCTCTCGTGAGCATAGTGACCTGGGGGAAGAGTAATGGGTAAGCGGGCCAAACGCGGAAAGGCGGAGACGTTCGCAATCCCGATGGCCGCGAGAGTTGCAATTGGCGCCGTGGCCGTTGGCGCATTGGGGTACGGTTTGCTGTCCCGGCCGACGAACCTGCAACCGGCACGAAAGCCGTCCGCGCACGAAGCTCAAGCGTCGTCAACTCCGGTTTACGTCGCAACGCCGGTTCATGCATCAGCTCCGGCACCGACGCCAGCCCCGGCTCCGCTTCCGGCCCCGGCGCCTCTGGTCGAACCACCAAAAGCGGCTGACGTTCCGGGAGCATTTGTTCGGCAGGTGGTTGACTACGCCAGCCGTCAGACGCCAGGCACCGTGATCATCGATACCAAGAACACATTCCTCTATTTCGTCCTGAACGACGCGCAAGCGCTGCGCTATGGCATCGGTGTTGGCCGCGAAGGTTTCACATGGTCCGGTGAGCAGACTGTGGCTCGCAAGGCAGAATGGCCCGATTGGCATCCGCCTGTTGAGATGGTCTCGCGTCAGCCTTATCTGCCGCGGTTCATGGCAGGCGGTCCTGGCAACCCGCTTGGCGCTCGGGCGATGTATCTGGGCGACACCGAATATCGAATTCACGGCACCAACAAGCCCGATACGATCGGGAAGCGGGTCTCGTCCGGCTGTATCCGGCTGACCAATGAGGACGTCGTTGACCTCTATGATCGCGTGAAAGTCGGCGCGAAAGTGATCGTGCTTCCGACAACCGTTGCCCGCCGACCACCCCAGGGAGCGCCGGCCGACGCCGCTTTCCGATTACCGGACCCGGCATCGCCGTCGAGCCGGCCCTCGGCAACTCACGCGCAGATGCCGTCACCTGGACCGAAGATCGCCGAGGCCCGGTAACGCGTGCTCGGTTTTCATCCTGCAACTGAGGACAAGGAGGCAATGCAAGGCGCCTACGAGGTCAGCTCCTGGCCCATCGCACCGTTTGCGTGTCGGGCGAAGTGTCTCGACCTGTGAAAACCTGCGTTTCGGGGTATGTGTAACCCATTGATTCGACAGCGGTCGGCTACTGTGCATGGGGTTGTTTTTGATGTTTTGTCGAGTTGGCGCGGCAAGTCGGTGCTCGCAGCACATGGGGCAACGCCGGCTGCGCGCTGCTGACAGCATGTTGGCAGCAGGGTCCGGCTACGACCATCTCCTGACAAAACGGAGAGCGGGTCATGCCGATCGAGGCAAGCTGTCATTGCGGTGAGACGGTGTTCGAGGTGACGGAGGCGCCCTCGAGCGTGACCCGTTGCACCTGCTCGCTCTGCGCCAAGCGCGGCGCCTTGTGGGCCTATTACACGCCGGCGCAGTTTCGGCTGCTGTCGCCGGCGGAGAACGTCGCGACCTATCTCTGGGGCAGCCGCACCGTCAAACACCATTTCTGCGCAAGCTGCGGCTGCGGCACCTATTCGGAGTCGCCGGACTGGTCGACCGGCAAGCCCGATTTCGACAATCCGAGGGTCGCCGTCAACGCGCGCCTGTTCGACGAATTCGATCTGGAGGCCGTGCCGGTGACCATGATCGATGGCAAGAATTTGTGGTGAGCATGCGCTCGCGCGCATGTCTGCTGCTCGTCCGTGCTCTTGAGGCATTCTTGAAAAGCTGATCTGTTTCCGGCCCGACAGAAAAAGGGAGGAAGCCGATGATGCGTCTTTTCGCGCGAGTGATGCTCGCGATGTGTCTGGCCGTTGTAGCCGGCTTCAATGCGCAGGCGCAGACCAAGCCCAAGGTCACCACGTCAGGACCGGATTTCCCCAAGGCGACGCTGTTCGTCGGCAACAGCTTCTTCTACTACAACAACGGCATGCCCGGACATCTCTCCTTCATGGAGCGGGCTGCGTATCCCGAAAATAAGGCGGCCTATCGCAACACCATGGCGACGATCGGCGGCTCCGGCCTCGATTGGCACGACATGGACAATCTGCTGCGGCCGGGCGGCCTCGGCGCCTATTCGTTCGACGAGCAGAACAACGTCGTTTTCAACAAGCCGGGCAGGCAGTACGACGCCGTCGTGATGATGGATTGCAGCCAGTGCCCGATCCATCCGCAGTTGAAGGACGCATTCGCGACCTTCGTGAAGAAGGACAGCGAGATCGTCCGCGCCCACGGCATGCGGCCGGTCCTGTTCATGTCCTGGGCTTACGCCGACAAGCCTGAAATGACCGAAGCGTTGGCCGACGCCTACACGATCGCAGGCAATGCCAATGATGCATTGGTGATCCCCGCAGGCCTTGCCTTTGCGCGTGTGCGCAAGCTGCAGCCGGAGCTCAATCTGTATGCGCCGGACAAGCGGCACCCGAGCCCCGCAGGCACGTATCTGGCGACCTGCGTGACGTTCGCCGCGCTGACCGGCCGCTCGCCGGTCGGCAATTCCTACACGATGGGACTGGATGCGCCGACGGTGGAGCTTCTGCAAAAAACAGCGTGGGACACGGTGCAGGAGTATTACGGGCGTTGACCTAGCGCAGCACGACCCACGCCGGTGCGTGGTCGCTCGCGCCTTCCTCGCCGCGAACCTTCTTGTCCACGCCGGCTTTTGCCAGGCGTGAGACGAGGGCAGGGCTGAGCAGGAGATGATCGAGCCGCAGGCCCGCATCGCGCGGCCAGCGGTTTCGCTTGTAGTCCCAGAAGGTGTAGATGCGCTGCTCCGGGTGCAGTTCGCGGATCGCGTCACACCAGCCTTGCGCCACCAGCGAGGCAAAGGCCGCACGGCTCTTCGGCTGGATCAAGGCATCCTTGTCCCACGAGCGCGTCGGATAGATGTCGATCTCATCAGGCGCAACGTTGTAGTCGCCGGCGAGCACCACGGGCAGGTCCTGCTTGATCAACGTTTTGGCGTGGCGCTTGAGCCGCGCGAACCAGTCGAGCTTGTAGTCGAATTTCGGTCCCGGCTGCGGATTGCCGTTCGGCAGGTAGATGCTGGTGACGATGACACCGCGTACCGCGGCCTCGATGTAGCGGGCTTCGTGATCGGCAGGCTTTCCCGGCAAGCGATCGCGGGTGAGAATGGGCTCGGCATTGCGGGCCAGAATCGCGACGCCGTTCCAGGTCTTCTGTCCACACCACACTGCGCCGTAACCGGCCTTTTCGATCGCGGCCGCCGGAAATTCGCCATCACTTGCCTTCAACTCCTGAAGTGCGACGACATCTGGCTTCGCCGTTCGCATCCATGCCAACAGATTGGGCAGGCGGCGATTGATGTTGTTGATGTTGAACGTCGCGATCTTCATGTAGAGCTACCGGCTCCTGACTTCCGTTACCGGAGAAACAATGTCCAAGTTGAGCTTTGCCGCAATTGCCGTCGCCGTTGCGTTCTCCGGGGTCGCCTCGGCACAATCATCCGATCCGCGCGGCGCGTGCAAGGCGGACTATGACAAATTCTGCGCCGGCCTTGCGCCGGGCGGCGGCATCGTCGCCTGCCTCAACGGCAAGCGCGATCAGCTCAGCGCAACCTGCAAGACGGCGCTGGACGGCAGGAAAAAGAAGTAGGCGGCGAGCCGCTCAGCCCGGCAGCGGCGGCGGGCTTGCGGGCTGCTCGATCGGTGGCGGAGCAGGCGGCTGCTGCTCGACCGCCTGCGCGGGAGCCGGCTTGGCCAGCGGCTCCACCACATTCCCGCCCTTGTAGATGCGGGCGTAGCGGCGACCGAGGCTGGTCAGCACCTCGTAGCCGATCGTGCCGAAATGATGCGCGAGCTCGTCGACGGTGATGCCCTCGCCGAGTAGCGTCACCATGTGGCCGCGCCGCGCCGCGTTCGGCGGCAGATCGGTGATGTCGATCGCGATCAGGTCCATCGAAACGCGGCCGGCGACGGGGCAGCGCTTGCCGGCGACGATGACCTCGGCGCCTCGGGTGCCGTCATTGGAGCTTGCGGCGCGGAAATAGCCGTCGGCATAACCGACCGCGATGATCGCGAGTTTCGTCGGCCGCCGCGCGGTCCAGGTGCCGCCATAGCCGACGCTCTCGCCGCGCTCGACATTGCGGATCTGCACGATGCGGGCCTTGAGGTCGACCACCGGCTGCATCGGATTGTCGGCCTCCGGCGTCGGGTTGACGCCGTAGAGCGCGGCGCCCGGCCGCACCATGTCGAACTGGAAGGGTGCGCCGAGGAAGACGCCGGACGAATTGGCGAGCGCCGCCGGCACGCCGGAGAATTCGCTGGCGATGCCGCGGAAGGCCGCGAGTTGCTTGGCGTTCACCGGGCTGTTGAGCTGCTCGGCCGAAACCAGATGGCTCATCACCAGCGTGATGCCGTGATCGCCGGCGTTGATGCGGGGAATGATGGCCTGCGCTTCCGCAAGCGTCAGGCCGAGCCGGTTCATGCCGGTGTCGATGTGGATGGCGGCGCCACCGGTCCAGCCGGTGCGGCGACAGAACACGTCCCATTCGGCGAGCTCGTTGAGATCGCCGATCACCGGGCGGCAGTTGATCTGGGCGTAGTGTTCGCCGGTGTTCTGGAAATAGCCCCCGAGCACGTAGATCGCAGGCTCCGGCACCGCCGCGCGCACCTTGCGCGCTTCCTCGATGGTAGCGACGAAGAAGGTCTTGCAGCCGGCCTTGTTCAGGGCACGGGCGACCTGCTCGGCGCCGCAGCCATAGCCGTCTGCCTTGATCACCGCCGAGCATTCGGCCGGCACCGCCGTCTTCTCGAGCTTGCGCCAATTGGCGATAATGGCATCGAGATCGACGGTGAGCACGCCGCCGAAGGTCGCGAGCGCGGCAGCCTGATTGGCCTCCGCGGAGAGAAGGCCGGATTGCGGGATCATTTTCGGGTCGGACGCCATTGTCATGGCGCCGTTTTACGCAAGAGGCCGGTCGGGTTCAACCCAGGGAACTCAGTAGTCGTTGCCGCTGCGGTCCGGCACCTGGCTGTCCGGCGCAAGATCGCCGAACCGTGTGATCGACGCTTCGAAGGCCACATCGACGGTGCCGGTCGGGCCGTGGCGCTGCTTGCCGATGATGACTTCGGCCTTGCCATGCGCAAGATCCATGTCCAAGCGCCATTTTTCGTGCTCCGGTGTGCCCGGGCGCGGCTCCTTGTTTCCGAGGTAATATTCCTCGCGGTAGACGAACAGCACGACGTCGGCGTCCTGCTCGATCGAGCCAGATTCGCGCAAGTCCGAGAGCTGCGGTCGCTTGTCGTCGCGCGACTCGACCTGGCGCGAGAGCTGCGAGAGCGCAATCACGGGCACGCTGAGTTCCTTGGCGAGCGCCTTCAAACTGGTCGTGATCTCGGTGATTTCCTGCACGCGGTTTTCGCTGCGCTTGCCCGAACCCGACAAGAGCTGGATGTAGTCGATGACGATGAGGTCGAGGCCCTTCTGCCGCTTCAGCCGGCGGGCGCGCGCCATAAGCTGCGCGATCGAGAGACCGCCGGTCTCGTCGACATAGAAGGGCAGCGACTGCAGTTCGATCGAGACCTCGCGGATCTTCTCGAAATCGGCCTCCGAGATGCCGCCGCGGCGGATCGAGGAGGAGGGAATGCCGGTGCGCTCGGCCACGATACGCGTGGCGAGCTGGTCGGCCGACATTTCGCAGGAGAAGAAGCCGATGACGCCGCCATGGGCGGCCTTCATGGTGCCGTCGGCCTGGAGTTCACCGACATAGGCCCGGGCGACGTTGTAGGCGATGTTGGTTGCGAGCGACGTCTTGCCCATGCCGGGGCGGCCGGCGACGATGATGAGGTCGGAGTGCTGCAATCCGCCCATCTTGGTGTCGAGGTCGCGCAGGCCCGTCGAGATGCCCGACAGCTTTCCGTCGCGCTGGAACGCTTTCGCGGCCAGATCGACCGCAAGCGTCAGCGCCTGCGAGAATTTCTGGAAGCCTCCGTCATAGCGGCCGGATTCGGCGAGTTCGTAGAGGCGGCGCTCGGCGTCCTCGATCTGCGCCCGCGGCGCGAAGTCGACCGGGGCGTCATAGGCGACATTGACCATGTCCTCGCCGATGCCGATGAGGTCGCGTCGCAATGCGAGATCGTAGATGGTCCGCCCATAATCCTGCGCATTGATGATGGTGGTCGCTTCGGCGGCGAGGCGCGCCAGATATTGCCCGATGGTCATGCCGCCGATGTCGGTGTCGGCGGGCAGGAAGGTCTTCAGCGTGACGGGCGTCGCGATCTTGCCCATCCGGATCAGGCTCGAGGCGGTCTCGAAGATGGTCTGGTGCAGCGGCTCGAAGTAATGCTTCGGCTCCAGGAAGTCGGAGACGCGGTAAAACGCGTCGTTGTTGACCAGGATCGCGCCCAGAAGGCTCTGTTCCGCCTCGATATTATGCGGCGCGCTGCGATAGGCGGGGGTTCCGACTTCGGGCGCAAGTTTGAGAACGTTCGAATCAGTCAGGGCCATGGTCGAGCGATAGCAATTTTCTGGGGCGGATGCGGGGCCGGGATAAAGCGCCGCCTCTGGCCAAAGCGGAAGCGAAAGCTCGCCGCTATCAACCGATCATTAAAATGGTGGATGATTGTTCGCCGCAGCCCGCGCCGCGCTTGACGGATTTTCGTGGAACCAGGTCGCGGCGCTGGAAGCGGCCGCTGCCGCGACACGGAAAACGCCGGATGAAGTGAACCTGATGGGTTGCCGGGCAGACCTATCGAGACGCGCGTGAATGACGCACGCTAGGCGCTTTTGGCTCGGTTCAGACCAGCAGGAGGTAGACCAGTGCAACCAGGGCCGCCCCGACGCCGGTAGCGATCAGGGCGTAATCGGTGCGGAGGTCGTCCTGCACGTCGAATGAGGTTTTGGTCTCGTTGCTCATGGCGACGGTCTAAGCCAGGGCCGACGAGACTTATGTGAAGCAGATCACATCTCCCCGGATTCTTTCGGGGGTCCAGCCGGAACAGGCTAGCGGGCGGGGGTTGTCTCCCGATCTGCCACCAGGGAACGAGGCAAGCGATGCGGCCAGAACGGCGGCTCCGGAATTGGCGAAGCGAAGCAGGCAGCCGGCTTTGGCTGTCGGGGCTGATCGCGGCCATGGAGCACGCTGAACGGCCGGAAGTGCGTCGGGAACCGGTCGCCCCCGAAATCCTGAAGGCGTTGCGGATGCAATTGGCCTTAACGGCCTCTTACCCTTCCGCTCCGGTTTCGACCCTGCGCCACTAGGCCTTATTCACCAGCCAACTTCAGTCTCGGCGTGGCGCCGGCTTCGACGGCCCGCAGCCGGGCTTCTTCACGCGCGATGTAGTTGCGCGTCATCGGCACGACGCCCTGGCGGCGGGTGAGTTGAATCTGGAAGTTCATCATATCCTGCTTGCGGAACGTCATCTCGCTGGCTGCCAGATAAAATTCCCACATCAGCGCGAAGCGCTCGTCATACAGCTGCACGGCTTCTTCGCGTCGCGCCATGAAGCGTTCGCGCCATGCCTTGAGCGTTTCGGCGTAATGCAGGCGCAGAATCTCGATGTCGCAGACCAGCAGGCCCGCGCGCTCGATCGCCGGCAGCACCTCCGAGAGAGCGGGGATGTAGCCGCCGGGAAAGATGTATTTGGCGATCCAGGGATTGGTGGAGTCCGGGCCCTGCGAACGGCCGATCGAGTGCAGCAGCATGACGCCGTCCTTGTCCAACAGCTCGGCGCAGCGCTGGAAGTAGGTGTCGTAGAAGCGGGCGCCGACATGCTCCAACATGCCGACTGAGACGACGCGGTCGAACGGACCGGCGATGTCGCGATAATCCTGAAGCAGGAATTTGGCCGATCCGGTCAGGCCCTTTTCGGCTGCGCGCGCATTGGCGATCTGCAATTGCTCGGTCGACAACGTGATGCCGGTGACGTCAGCACCTGCGATCTCGGCGAGATAGAGCCCAAGTCCGCCCCAGCCCGAGCCGATGTCGAGGACGCGCTGGCCGCTCTTGACGAGCAGCTTTGCGGCAACGTGCCGCTTCTTGGCGAGCTGTGCATCGTCGAGCGTGCTCTCCGGCGTCTCGAAATAGGCGCAGCTGTATTGCTTGTCGGCGTCGAGGAAGAGCGAATAGAGCCTTGCATCGAGATCGTAATGGTGTGCGACGTTGCTGCGGGATCGCGGGCGCGGATTGAACTGCTTCAGGTGCCGCACCAGATAGCGCAGGTGCCACCAGGGTTTTGCCCAGTGCGGCAATAGGTCGGGTTGATCGAGCAGGATCGCGAGGGCATCAGCTATGGTGCCGTGCTCGACGACGAACTCGCCGTCCATGTAGGCCTCGCCAAGCCCGAGCTCGGGATTGACGAGGATCTTCCGCTCTGCGTCCGCGGTGACGAAGCGGACTGCGACCGGTTCGCCCGAGCCGTCGCCGACGGTGAACTTCGAGCCCTTCGCCGTGGTCACCGTCATCGACCCGCGGCGGATGAATTGAGACAGGAATTGACGCAACAATCGATCCATCGGCACCCATCCTCTCGAGCGAACCCGAAGAGATGCGACTAACCCGGCCTTTCACACCCTACGCCCGGGCATCTCAGCGGTTCCTATGCGTTTGCATCTAGATCTAAGGAGGTGGCCCGGGCCCGCTATTGCGCTGTGCTCAAAGCGGATATTCCAAAACCGCTTAATCACATCCTTGCGCGCGCAGCCTGCTTCCATTCGCGGCTCAATCGGATAAAAGGTGACCCGCCGCGGCGCCGCCTGCCGGCTGCACCTCTCGGAATTCAATGGAGATGATGGGAATGTCGAGCCGAGCGCTCAGCCTCGCGACGATCTTGCTTCTGATCGGCTTCGGCGCGACCGATACCGTTCTCGCGCAGGCGACGAACCTCGAGGCCGGCAAGGCCCCATCCCAGCTTTTCGCGCAGACCTGCAATGCATGTCACAAAAGCCCGCGCGGCCTGTTGAAGACGGTGGCGCCGGGCTCGCTGCCAGGCTTTCTGCGTCAGCATTACACGACCAGCCCCGACATGGCCGGCGTGCTTGCCTCGTACCTCGTCTCCAACGGGGCCACCGACACCCGCTACCAGGCGAAGGACGGCCATAAGGACGGCAAGGACAGGAAGGACGGCGCCAAGGAAAAGGAAGCCAATACCAATCCCGCGCAGTCCCCTGAACATCAGGGCCGCCGGCAACGTTCTCAGGAATCCGCCAAGCCGGAAGGCGAGGGTGCCGCTCCCGCGGCCGAGGGCGCGCGTCAGAAGCGCGCCGCGCGGCCGGCCGAAGAAGGAACGAAGGAAGGCGCGAAGCCCGAGGGCCAGGCCGCACCCGAAGGGCGCAAGGCCAAGCGTCTCGGCAAGCGCGGCAAGCCCGCAAGTGATGAGGCGCCGAAGGTCGATGCCGCGGCGCCGACAGCAGACGACAAGAAGAGCGAGCCGAAGGTCGAGTCCAAGCCCGAAACAAAGCCCGAGACAAAACCCGAGACTGCGAAGGTGGATTCCGGCGAGGCAAAATCCGACGGCAGCAAATCTGAAGGCGGTAAGCCGTCCGAGAAGCCCGCCGAGGCCAAGCCGGAAAGCGCCAAGGTGGAGCCGCGCGGCAGCGAAGCTCCGACGTTGCGGCCCGATCCGGTGCCGCAGGTAACGCCGGCCGCACCGTCCGCCGCGAAGCCTCCCGAGCCAGCTGCGCCCAAGGCGGCGGAAGAGGCTGCTCCCAAGCCCGCCGCGAGGTCCGAACCGCCAGCGAAGTCGCAGGATCCGGCGCCGCCCGCGACCGCTGCGGCCCCGCCGGCGCCTGCCGAATCGTCCGGTCCGCCGGCGCCGCCGATTTCGCGATAAGCGACCACATTTTTTAGTCACGCGAAGGCGCGCTCTGGCGCGGCTTTCGTCGTCTTGGAATACAAGCTCAATCTTGTTGTCGCCCGCGGCCGGCGAGAAGCCGATTTGCCGGGCGAGGGTGATCAAGCCGGGGCGTCAGGTCTCCGTGGTCGCAGCCGACGTTTTCTGCGTCGGCGACGGCGTCGAGAAACCATACGGCAACGGCGCTCGCCTCGATCGCGATGTTCAGCGAGGACGTTGCCGCTAAAACGAAAAGCCCGGCCGCCTGAGGCGACCGGGCTTCGAAAGCCTGCGCGAGCGCGAGGCTTACTTCTCGGTCTCTTCCGCAGCCGGCGTCGGCTCGGCGCCGTCCTGCAGGGCTTCCGGGTCGAAGAACTCGCCGGCGGCTGCGATCGCTTCGGCCGCAGCATCCCGGTCTTCGTTCCGGCTCGAAATGTCCTCGCCGCGATTGATGCGCTCGGCCTCGTCCTGGCTGCGCGCCACGGTGACGCTGATCTCGACCTCGACCTCGGGGTGGATGGCGACCGTGATGGTGTGCTTGCCGATGGTCTTGATCGGCGCGTCGAGCTGAACCTGCGGGCGCGACAGCGAAACACCGTCGGCTTCGAACGCCACGACGATGTCGCGCACGTTGACCGAGCCGAACAGTTGGCCGGCCTCCGAAGCTTGACGGATCACGATGATGTTCTTGCCCTGGATCTTCTCGGCGACCTTCGACGCCTCGCCCTTGGACTCAAGGTTGCGAGCCTCGAGCTCGGCCTTCATGCCGTCGTACTTGGCACGGTTGTCGGCGGTGGCGCGCAGCGCCTTGCCGCGCTTGAGCAGGAAATTGCGGGCATAGCCGTCGCGAACCTTCACGACTTCGCCCATGTGACCGAGCTTGTTGACGCGTTCCAGCAAAATGACTTCCATATTCGTTCTCCTTTGATGTGTTGAGTGAGTTGGAATTTCGAACGTGAACTTTCGGACTTGAACTCAAGAGGTCGGCAGTGGCGGCGGCTGGCGCGTACGAAGGAAGCGTTCGCGGAGGCCGAACACGGCATCGGCGAGGCCGAGGATCACCATCGCGATGACGGGCCATCCGAACACGACCACGACGGCGTAGGTCGAGCCGAGCCAGAAGGTGCGGCTCTTCAGCGCCAGCGTCAGCGTATGCAGCACGGCAAAGCCGGTCAGCGCATATCCCATCATCAGCGCAGCCGTCGCAATTTGCGCCGCGATCGCAAGCAGTCCGCCGGTGAAGCAGAACGCCAGCGCGATGCAGAGCGCCACGAGCGTCATCGGCGGCAGCTCCGCCGTCATCAGGTCCGGCCAGGGGCGCCGCAGCCGGCCCGACGTCGCTGTGACCTTGGTGCTGAGCCAGAGGTTGAGGGTCAGCGTCATCATCGCAACGATGGTGGCACCGGCCGGCAAGATACGCACCAATGCGCCGACGAATTGGTCGGTCTCGCCGGAGCTCTGCGGGTCGGCGGCGCGGAGGAGGCGCATCAAGCCACGGCGCAGCGTGCCGGTGATGGTCTCGGCGTCGGTGCCGATCGTGAGCAGCGCGGCGATCGTGGTCAGTGTGGCGAAGCCCGCGATCCACAGCAGGATGCGGCCGACCGGATACCATTCGAGCGCAGGCTCGGTAGGCGGCTCGGCGGCGGCCTGCGGCGCGGTGGGGCCGACCTGCCGGCTCAGCAGGACGAGATGGCCGAGCCACCAGGCCGGCAATGCGACGGTGACAGCGAAGGCGATGCAGTAGGGCAGGCCGAACAGCGCGCCGAGGCCAACCGCGGCGGCGATGCCGCCGAGGCTCGCGCAAAGCGGTCCCCAGCCGATCGAAGCGACCATCAGCGGCAGCGGTGCGAGATAGAACAGGACGAGCGAGATCAGCGCGCCCGAAATGATCGAGGCGAACATCAGGGCCGACGCGGCGCCGGCGATCAGGGCTATCAGTCCAAAAGCCATCATCAGCTGTCCCGCTCCCTTCGAGCGGTTAGAGGCATCTCGCCCCAACCATCGGCGACCGGACGACCCGGAAGCCTTATGAGAAACCAGGTGGTACGGCCGGCGGCGATGTCGCCGCCGGCCGAATTCGTCTTAGCGAATGACGTAGGGCAGCAGGCCCAGGAACCGTGCGCGCTTGATGGCGCGGGCGAGCTCACGCTGCTTCTTCGCGGACACGGCGGTGATGCGGCTCGGCACGATCTTGCCGCGCTCGGAGACGTAACGCATCAGCAGCTTGGAGTCCTTGTAGTCGATCTTCGGAGCATTCGCGCCCGTGAACGGGCAGCTCTTGCGGCGACGGAAAAACGGGCGGCGTGCACCAGCTTCAGCCATTGTTCTTACTCCCCATCCGTCGTGGTGGTGGTGGTTTCAGCGTCTTCGCGCGGACGGCGCGGACCGCGGTCACCGCGGAAGCCGCCACCTTCACGATCGCCACCACGGAAACCACCCTCACGGTCGCCGCGGAAGCCACCGCCTTCACGATCGCCACGGAAGCCGCCGCCACGGTCGTCACGCTCGCGGTCACGGTCGGCCTTGCGCATCATCGCGGACGGGCCTTCCTCGAGCTCCTCGACGCGGACGCTGAGATAGCGGATCACGTCTTCGCTGATACGCTCCTGGCGCTCGATCTCGGCGATCGCCGCGGACGGCGCGTCGATGTTGAGCAGCACGAAATGCGCCTTGCGATTCTTGTTCATGCGGTAGGTGAGGGAGCGTACGCCCCAATTCTCGGTCTTGGTGACCTTGCCGCCGAGACCCTCGACGATGCCGGTCATCTGCGCAGTCAGCTCTTCGACCTGCTGCGTGCTCGCGTCTTGGCGCGCGAGAAAAACATGCTCATAGAGAGCCATGGAAGTCCTTTCCTCATGTTGGCGCATCGCCCGGCGTCAAGCCCTTAAGAGGCCTTCGGAAAGGACTCTGGGATGAAGCTCAGAAGGCGGAAACACGGGACGACGGGCCGACTGGCCCTGCCACACCAAAATCACGAATGATTTGCTGAGACCGTCCGTTCAGCTCCCGGCCGGGGTCTGCGGATGGGCGCGTTATACGGATTTCGGCCGACTTGGCAAGGTTGCAGGCGCCGTTTTCGGCGCGGCGGTCCCGATGCGGGCGGGTCGATCCCCCGCCGGCTACCATACCGGCTTGATTTATTTGTTTGTATATCATACAAATAAGTCAGCGGGAGCGAAACCCAATGGCAGAAAAGCCGGCCCACGAGCCGATCGAGGCGGCAGGCGATCCCAAGCACGCCGCCCGCGCCACGCGATCGGCCGGCCGCAAAATGCGCTCGCTGCTGCTGGATGCCGCGAGCCCGCTGTTCCGGGAGCGGGGGCTGTCGGGTACGGCGATCGCCGACATCGCAGCCGCTGCGAACGCGTTCCCCAGCCAGATCACCTATTACTTCCGCACCAAGGAGGCGCTGTTCGTCGAATGCGCCTGCCGCGAGCTGCTGTATCTGGCGCGAGCGACCGAGCAGGCGGCGCTGAAGGCGCGCACGCCGCAGGATTATACCCACGCGCTGGCCGAGACCGTGACGGCGAGCGATTCGGTGACCTTCTTCGCCGAGGCGCTGACGCTGACGCGGCGGCGCCAGGATCTCGCGCCGCTGGTCGAGCGTACCATCGAGCGCCTGCACAGTGAAGGCGCGCGGGCCTATGCGAGCCAGGTCGCGCGGCACGGCTGGCGCTCCCTGCGCGCACCGGATGAGAGTTCGCGGCGGTTCTGGGCTGTCGCCATCGGAATCATCCTCGAGGGCTACGCCATGGGCCGTTCGCCAGAGGCGCTGTGCGCCGAGATGCTGCGCGTGCTGGGCGAACAGGCGAAATCCAATGATGGCGCTGCGCGCCTGCGCCTCGTCGACGCGCGCGACGCATCGAGCAATTCGAATGAGGAGAGTTAGGTCATGACTGCGCTTCGCATGCGTGCCCGCGATTTCCTGACCGACGACCAGCTTGCCGACGTGCGCCAGCGCGTGACCTGGAAAGGCGTCGCGCTGATCGCGCACGCCTGGGCCCTCATCATCGCCGCAATCGCCCTGGTCGCGTGGTGGCCCAATCCAATCACCTATATTTTCGCCGTCGCCATCATCGGCTCGCGCCAGCTCGGGCTCGCGATCCTCATGCATGACGGCGCGCATGGCTGCCTGTCCGCCGACGAGAAGACCAATCTGACCTTGAGCCAGTGGTTCTGCGCCTACCCTCTGTTTGCGGAGACGCGCAGCTATCGGCGCTATCACCTTCAGCATCATGCGCGCACGCAGCAGGAGGATGATCCGGATCTCGTGCTGTCGGCGCCATTTCCCATCACGAAGCTGAGCTATCGCCGCAAGTTCATTCGCGACCTCACGGGGCAGACCGGCTATCAGCAGCGCAAGGCGCAGTTGCTCAATGCGCTCGGGCCGAAGGACTGGCCGTCGCGGCAGCGCGCGGCGCATTTTTGGGAGAAACTTGGTCCGCAATGTCTGGTCAATGGCGCGATGTTCGCCGCGCTCACGGCGGCCGGCGTATGGTGGGCCTATCCGCTGCTATGGCTGGTGCCGCTCCTGACCTGGATGATGGTCATCACACGTATCCGCAACATCGCCGAGCACGCAGTCGTGCCCGACAGCAGCGATCCCTTGCGCAACACCCGCACCACGGACGCCAATTTCCTCGAGCGTCTGTTCATCGCGCCGTATTACGTGAACTACCACCTCGAACATCATCTCCTGTTCTACGTGCCCTGCTACAATCTGCCGAAGGTGCATCGCCTGCTGAGCGAGAGCCGGCACGCGGGCCGCATGGAGGTGCAGCCGAGTTACGCGGCCGTGCTGCGGCTTGCGACCGCGAAGCCGAACCGCGATGACCGCCCGGGGCAATTGGTCAACAGCGCGCGCCGCGCGCAGGCGGGGTCCGAGGTCGACGCCAACCAGACGGCCGGCGGATTTTAGGGACCCGTCTCATCAGTTGAAGACTGCCAGTTGAATGCTGATCGAAGTTCCTATCTTGGCTTGACATTCCGGCCCCGGACGGTGTCTACGGCCCCCTTTGGAGCATGATCCGGAACCATGGCCTAAGGCCGTGCGTCATCAGCTGCCGGTTCTCGCAGGGATCACGCCCGACAAGCAGGGAGCGCCGATGACGGCAGCATTCACATTTCCGGGGCAGGGGTCCCAGGCGGTCGGCATGGGCAAGGCCCTGGCCGATGCCTTTCCGGTGGCGCGCGCCGTGTTCGACGAGGTCGACGCCGCGCTGGGGGAGAAGCTGACGGCGACCATCTGGGATGGTCCGGCCGAAACCCTCCAGCTCACCCAAAACGCCCAGCCGGCCCTGATGGCGGTGTCCGTCGCCACCCTGCGCGTGCTGGAGACCGAAGCCGGGTTTTCCGTAAGGCGGGATGCGGCCTTCGTCGCCGGCCACTCGCTCGGTGAATATTCGGCGCTCGCCGCGGCCGGCAGCCTGACGATCTCCGATACCGCTCGGCTCCTTCGCATCCGCGGTCTCGCAATGCAAAAAGCGGTGCCGGTCGGCGTCGGTGCGATGGCCGCTCTGCTCGGCCTCGACTACGAGGCGGCCGTGGCGGTGGCGGACGCGGCCGCGCAGGGGCAGGTCTGCCAGGCCGCCAACGACAATGGCGGCGGGCAAGTGGTCGTCTCCGGCGACAAGGCCGCGGTCGATCGCGCCGTGGAGATCGCCAAAACCAGGGGCGCCAAGCGCGCAATGTTGCTGCCGGTGTCCGCACCGTTCCATTGCAAGCTGATGCAGCCGGCTGCCGACGCGATGGCGGAGGCGCTGGCCAAGGTCACGATCAAGGCCCCGGCGACCCCGCTGGTGTCGAACGTGCTGGCGAGCGCGATCACTGATCCCGACGAGATCCGCCGCCGCCTGGTCGAGCAGGTCACCGGTACCGTGCGCTGGCGCGAGTCGGTTGCCTATATGGCGGGGCAGGGCGTCACGCGTTTCTTCGAGATCGGTGCCGGCAAGGTGCTGACCGGCCTCGTCAAGCGTATTGCGGACGGTGCCGTCGGCGTTGCGGTCGGTGGTCCCAACGACATTGCTGCCGCCAAGGATGCATTGGCCGCTGCGAAGCAGGCCTAGAGGAGTTGCAAAGATGTTCGATCTGACCGGCAAGAAGGCGCTCGTCACCGGCGCAACCGGCGGCATTGGCGGCGCGATCGCACAGGCGCTGCACGCGCAGGGCGCCACCGTTGCGATATCGGGGACGCGCAAGGAAGTGCTGGATGAGCTTGCCGGCAAGCTCGGCGAGCGCACCCATGTGCTGCCCTGCAATCTCGCCAAGGCCGACGAGGTCGAAGCGCTGGTGCCTGCTGCGGAAGCGGCGATGGGACAGGTCGACATCCTCGTCGCCAATGCCGGCATCACCCGCGACAATCTCTTCGTGCAGCTCCGTGACGAGGACTGGGAGGAGGTCATCAACATCAATTTGACCTCGACCTTCCGGCTTGCCCGCGCCGCCACCAAATTGATGATGCGCAAGCGCTTCGGCCGCATCATCGCCATCACGTCGGTTGTCGGCGTCACCGGCAACCCGGGGCAGGGCAATTATACCGCGTCGAAGGCGGGCCTGATCGGGATGATCAAGACGTTAGGTGCCGAATACGCCAAGCGTGGCGTCACCGCGAACTGCATCGCGCCCGGCTTCATCAAGACGCCGATGACCGATGCGCTCAACGACAAGCAGCGCGAAACGATTCTGACCAAGGTTCCGGCCAATCGCCTGGGCACGCCAGAGGACATCGCGGCGGCCGCCGTCTACCTGAGTTCGAACGAAGCGGCCTATGTCACCGGCCAAACCATCCACGTCAACGGCGGCATGGCCATGATCTGACGCTTCAGGCCGCACCGCCCCCTGGCGGTGCGGAATGCGGCAAACGGCCGTTTCCGGAGCGAAATGAGGCTTGTAGTCAACGCAATTGAAGTATGATAACCGGACCTTCAACGGATGGGCAAAGAACGCCATTGCAGGTTTTTGAAACCCTGTATATTGGCGATGCGGAGCCTTGGCCGTCATTCGCCGGGCCTGCATCGGTTAGGATGGGGCCAGATCAAAGTTCGTAAGCGAAGGCAGTCAACGACCACGACGGCTCGTATCGTCCCGGGGGGTCGGGTCTACAGGGAACAACACGAGGTTATGCAATGAGTGAGATTGGCGAGCGGGTTAAGAAGATCGTGGTCGAACACCTTGGTGTTGAACCCGAGAAGGTTGTCGACGCTGCGAGCTTCATCGACGACCTCGGCGCCGACAGTCTGGACACCGTCGAGCTGGTGATGGCGTTCGAAGAGGAATTCGGTTGCGAGATTCCGGACGACGCCGCGGAGACGATTCTCACCGTCGGCGACGCCACGAAGTTTCTCGAGAAGAACGCGAAGAGCTAAGGCTCTTCATTTTCGCGGGGACAACATTGAAACCGGACGGACCGCCCAACAGCGGTCAGCCGGTTTCTTGTTATTGGCCGTGAATGTTTCGATGCGGAGTTTTCGGATATGAGGCGGGTTGTCGTTACGGGTCTTGGCATGGTTTCGCCACTCGGCTGCGGAGTCGAGCCGACCTGGAAACGCATCCTCGACGGCCAAAGCGGCGCACGCAAGATCGAGAGCTTCGATGTCTCCGATCTTCAGACCAAGATCGGCTGCACGGTCGTGCGCGGCGACGGTACCAACGACAGTTTCAATCCCGATATCTGGATGGAGCCGAAGGACCAGCGCAAGGTCGACGACTTCATCATCTTCGGCATGGCCGCAGCCGGCCAGGCGCTCGACGATGCCAACTGGCATCCCGAGACCGAAGAGGACAAATGCGCCACCGGCACCATGATTGGGTCCGGCATCGGCGGCCTCAACGGCATTGCCGAAACCGCGGTCCTGCTGAAGGAACGCGGGCCGCGCCGGGTCTCGCCGTTCTTCATTCCGGGCCGGCTGATCAATCTCGCCTCCGGCTACGTCTCGATCAAGCATGGGCTGAAGGGGCCGAACCATTCGGTGGTCACGGCCTGCTCGACCGGTGCTCACGCGGTCGGCGATGCCGCCCGCCTGATCGCGCTCGGCGATGCCGACGTCATGGTTGCCGGCGGCGCGGAATCGCCGATCGGCCGCATCGGCATTGCCGGCTTCAACGCCGCGCGTGCGCTCTCGACAGCCTTCAACGAAACGCCCGAGAAGGCTTCGCGCCCCTACGACAAGGACCGCGACGGCTTCGTGATGGGCGAGGGCGCCGGCGTTCTGGTCCTCGAAGAGCTCGAACACGCCCAGCGCCGCGGCGCGAGGATCTATGCCGAGGTGATCGGCTACGGTCTTTCGGGCGATGCCTATCACATCACCTCGCCGTCACCCGACGGCGACGGCGGCTTCCGCAGCATGGCGGCGGCGCTCAAGCGCGCCGGCCTCACCGCGTCCGATCTCGACTACATCAATGCGCACGGCACCTCGACACCGCTTGGTGACGAGATCGAGCTCGGTGCCGTTGAACGTCTGCTCGGCAATGCGGCTTCCAAGGTCGCGATGTCCTCGACCAAGTCGTCGACCGGTCATCTCCTGGGGGCGGCCGGCGCGATCGAGGCGATCTTCGCCATTCTCGCGATTCGCGATAATGTCGTGCCGCCGACCATCAACCTGGACAATCCGTCGGTCGAGACTGCGATCGATCTCGTGCCGCATCAGGCGAAGAAGCGCGAGGTCAACGTCGCGTTGTCGAATTCTTTTGGTTTTGGCGGTACCAACGCATCGGTCATCTTCCGGCGTCTGGTCCACTAGTTTGTTGTTGCGACGAATCCACCGTTTTGCCGTATTCGGCGATAGTCATGGAAGCGGGCGCGTGCATTTGGCTCGGCAAGCGATTGTCAGGTCGCGATTGAACCGGCAGGATTCAGGTTGCTTCGATGAGTGAAAGGCCGCCCATTTCGCCCCGGAGCCCGCGGGCAGCGCTCGAGCCCGAGCAGGTCCCGCCGCCGCCGAAGCGATCGGATCGTGCGCGCAATCCCTTCGTGATCGTCGGCAACGCCATCATCACCCTGCTGCTGATTGCGATGATCGGTGCGGGCGGCGTGTACTATTACGGCCGGCAGGTGCTCGAGGCGCCGGGACCGCTGAAGGAAGACAAGATCGTCAACATCCCGCAGCGCGCCGGCAAGCGTGACATCGCCGAGACGCTGAACCGCGAAGGCGTGACCGACGTCAATCCGTGGGCCTTCATTGCCAGCGTCGCTGCGTTGAAGGCGAGCTCGGACCTCAAGCCCGGCGAATATTCGTTCCAGAAGAACGCATCCTTGCGCGACGTGATTGCCACCATCGTCGAGGGCAAGGTGGTGCAGCACGCCGTGACGATCCCGGAGGGCCTGACCTCCGAGCAGATCGTGGCGCGGCTCTCCGACAACGACATCTTCACCGGCAGCGTGCGTGAGCTGCCGCGCGAAGGCACGCTGCTGCCCGAGACCTACAAGTTCCCGCGCGGCACCCCGCGCGATCAGGTGATCCAACGCATGCAGCAGGCGCACAAGCGCGTGCTGACCGAGATCTGGGAGCGCCGCAGTCAGGACATTCCGGTCAAGAGTCCGGAGCAGCTGGTGACGCTGGCCTCGATCGTGGAGAAGGAGACCGGCAAGCCGGACGAGCGCAGCCGCGTCGCCGCGGTGTTCGTCAATCGCCTGAAGCAGAGGATCAAGCTGCAGTCCGATCCCACGATCATCTATGGCCTCGTCGGCGGCAAGGGCACGCTCGGCCGTCCGATCAAGCGCAGCGAGATCACGCAGCCCTCGCCCTACAATACCTATGTGATCGAGGGCCTGCCGCCGGGCCCGATCTCCAACCCCGGCCGGGCCTCGCTTGAGGCTGCCGCCAATCCGGCCCGCACCCGCGACCTCTATTTCGTCGCGGACGGCACCGGCGGGCATTCCTTCACCGAGACCTACGACGCGCACCAGAAGAACGTCGCCAAGCTGCGCGCGATGGAAAAGCAGATCCAGAACGACACGGTCGAGCCGGCCGAGGACGCGCAGCCACCGGCCGCCGCCGCGCCCGGTGCCGCCGATACGCCGACGGCGACCACGCCGGCGCGGCCGAACCAGCAGAAAAAGCCGCCGGCCGCTCGCCCCGCGGGTCCGCCGCCGGCCCGGCAAGGTGCGGTACAGGCCTCGCCCCCGGTGGTGCAGCGCTAGGCCTGCGCGCAGACCTGCCTGCGGGACTTTGCGGATTACATTTTCCTGCAAAATAGTCTTAAGATTCGCGTGGCTTGATAGCCCTGCGAATCCCGTGCTTCTGGAGAAATTGACCTGATGGCGTTGTCGTCCATGACGGGCTTTGCCCGAAGCCACGGCGCGAGTGGGCCGTATACGTTCGAATGGGAATTGAAGTCGGTCAATGCCAAGGGCTTTGATCTCAGGGTGCGGTTGCCGCAGGGGTTCGACGAACTCGAGGCTCATGCCAAGAAGCGCGCCGCCGAGCTGCTCTCGCGCGGCACCGTCTACGCCAATCTGACCGTCAAGCGCGCCAATGCGGCCACCAGCGTCCGCGTCAACGAGGACGTGCTCAACGCCGTCCTCAAGGCCGCCGCCGTGATCGCCGGCAAGGTCGATGCGGTCGCGCCGAGCGTCGATGGGCTTTTGGCCATCAAGGGTGTCATTGAGGTCGCCGAGCCCGAGGGCGACGAGGAGGAGGACAAGGCCGCGCGCGCCGCCGCCGCGGACGCCTTCGACAAGGCGCTCGCCGAACTCGTCCAGATGCGCAAGCGTGAGGGGAGCTCGCTCGGGCAGATCCTCATCCAGCGCGTGGACGAGGTCGAGCAGCTGGCGAAGAAGGCCGAGGCCGCGCCCGGCCGCAAGCCCGAAGCGATCAAGGCGAGACTCGCCGAGCAGATCGCGAGCCTGCTCGACACCTCCGACCGTTTCGATTCCGACCGCCTGATGCAGGAAGCGATCCTGATCGCGACCAGGGCCGACATCCGCGAGGAGCTCGACCGCATCGCCTCGCACATCGCGCAGGCGCGCGAGCTGATCGGCAAGGGCGGCCCGGTCGGGCGCAAGCTCGACTTCCTGGCGCAGGAGTTTCACCGCGAGGTCAATACCTGTTGCTCGAAGTCCAACGACATCGAGCTGACCAATACGGGGCTCGCCATGAAGAATGTGGTCGAGCAGTTCCGCGAGCAGGTCCAGAATCTGGAGTGATCGATGACGAATGGCGGTCACGGAACTGACGGTGTCGAGCGGCGCGGATTGATGTTTGTGCTGTCCTCGCCGTCGGGCGCGGGCAAGACGACGCTGTCGCGCATGTTGATCGACCGCATGCCCGGCCTTCGAATGTCGGTGTCGGCGACCACGCGGGCGATGCGGCCGGGCGAGGTCGACGGCAGGGATTATTCGTTCGTCGACAAGGCCACCTTCGAGGCGATGGTGAAGGCCGACCAGCTGCTGGAATGGGCGACCGTGTTCGAGAACAGCTACGGCACGCCGCGTGCGCCGGTTGAGGCGGCGCTGTCAGCCGGGCAGGACGTGCTGTTCGACATCGACTGGCAGGGCACGCAGCAGCTTCGAGAGAAAGCACGCGCCGACGTGGTCAGCGTGTTCATCCTGCCGCCCTCGGCCGCCGATCTCGAGAAGCGGCTGCATTCGCGCGCGCAGGATTCCGACGAGGTGATCCGCAAGCGCATGAGCCGTGCCAGCCACGAGATGAGCCACTGGGCCGAGTACGACTACATCGTCATCAACCACGACGTCGACGAGGCCTTCGCGGAGGTGCAGTCGGTCCTGAAGGCCGAACGCCTTAAGCGCGAGCGGCAGACCGGCCTCGTGGGCTTCGTGCGAGGTCTGCAAGGTCAGCTTCAAGGCTAGGCTGCGTCAGCCGCGGCCCGTCCTTCGCCAGCCGTTCCAGCATCGTCGTGATCACGTCGATGTCGATGGCGTCCTCGACTCCCGCATCATCATCGCGGCCGGCCGGCTCTTCGTCGTTGAGGTCGTTGGCCGCGAGCTGCGGTGCGGCCTCGATCTGGAATTCTCCGTTGAAGATGTCGGAATCGTCGAGCTCTGCGGCATCGTGGTGCGCTTGCGATGCGCGCTCGTCGATCACATCGATCTCGCGATCGATCGCGGCAAGCTGCGCGGTCTTGAGCTGGGCTGGCTGCGGACGCAGGGCATCGAAATCTACCGGGCGCGGCTGCCGAGCGTGCGGCGCGTCGGCGGACGCTGCGTTGAGCCAGGGGGCACGGCCATCGTCGTGATCGTGCGGCTCAAAATTGTCCCAGTTGACGCGGCGCTGGTCGGCGGCCTGGACGCGGATGCGTCCACCGGCGAAGCGGTAAATGACGCTGGCGAGGATGCCGGCAAGTGCCAGCGCGCCGCCGATCACGAGCAGCAGCATCTGGAGCGAGCCGGTCTGCTTGTCGGCGGTGCTGTCTGCCGCGGCCAGAGCCATCGGAGCAGGGGACTTCGCCGGCTTCGCGGTCGGCTGCGCGGCGGCCGCGACAGGTACAGGCGACGGCTGCTCTGTGGGCGCGGCGGACGCCGAGGAGGCGTCGGGCCAGGGCCCGGCGACGGCGGGCTGCTGCGCGTTGGCGTCGGCGGCGGGGCTCGCAGCTTGTTGCATCGGCGCCGGTCCCGCCTGTGCAGGCGTCTTCACCGTGGCGATGCTCGGCGGCGTCAGATATTCGGCGCGCGCGTCCTGGACCAAGTGCTGCTGCGGCACGGCTGAATCCGCTGCAGGCGTGTCGGGCGCAGCCTGTGCGGTTTGGGTTGCCTTGCCGCCTTCGGCGCGCAGATACCAGCACTGCCGCTTGGTCGCGCGCTCGAGGCGATAATGCCAATGCTGGCCCTGCGGCGCGGCGCCCTTTGGCGAGCCAAGGCAGTCGCTCGCGGCAGTTGCCGTGCTCGGTGCCGTTGGTGCATTCTGCGACACGGCGGCAAGGGGCGCGCCGGCAATGATGCTGCCCACAAGGGCGGATAAGAATTTTGCGGTGCGGTTGCCCATCCTGGTCTCCCGATTACGCATGACGCAACTCGTTACCTTCCCTTTGTCGTCAAAGACTTGGGTGGCAATGAGCCGCAAATCCGGAGAGGATGTGGCCTGAATCGGGCCTGCGCGGCGTTCGTTCCGCCGCGGAATCAGACTTTTTCGCTGCTATTGCTTGGTCGAAGTCCAGGTTCCGCCGCAGCCGTCCGAGCGGCGGAAGGATCCGGAGCCGCTGCGGGCAGCGAGGCGGCCGGACCCGGTGAAGGTCACGCCATCGCCTTGACCGAACGTGCTGACCGCGCCGCTCGCGCTGACGGTACCCGTGACGCCTTGGCCTATGACCTTGCCTGAGGACACCACGACCGCGCCGGACGTGGTGCCACCGCAGCCGACGCTGACGACCATCCAGGCGCCGTCGAAACTCCCGCCACCGCCACCACCGCCTCCACCACCGCGCCGTGAGGAACTGCGCGGCTCCTCGGCCGGCTTGCTGCGACGCGCCGAGGGCGCCGGCTCGGCGGAACGGTCCGATCGCGAGCCGGACAGCGACTTCTCGTCATTGCCGATCGAGCCGCCGGCGCTGCCGGACTGCGCAACGGCGGACGGTGGAGCGAGGGTGACGGACAGGAATAAGGCCAACGCAATTACAGGGATGACGGCATTGCGCATGAGCAAAAATCCAAAAAATGAAAAATCGTATCAGCGGCCGGAGCCGTCGGCACAGACGGAACCGATAATGCGGCAAGCTTTGCCAGCCTTGCCGCATTCGTCAAGCGCGGCGTCTTTCGCGCGCTGCACGCTGTCGCGCTGGACCAGCGACCAGGATTTGTCGGAGATCGCGAACGCGCCGCAGCGGTTGCCATAGAAGGACAGCTCGAACGGACATTTGGCGCCGGCGCAATTGCCGCGCGCATCCGCTACCGCCGCGCGCCGCGAGGCGTGGTTCCAGGAGATGCCCCATTTGCCGCCGTCGGGCCCGTAGACGATCGAGCCCCATGGCTTCAGGTCCTCCATCTTGCGCATCCGCAGCAGCAGGCCTTCGGTGGCTTCGCCCGTCGGCGCCATGGAAATCCGCTGCTGGAGTTTTGTGATCGCGCGGGTCAGTCCATCAGGGCTGTCAGGATCGAAATTGAGCTCGTAGAGCCGCTCGCTGAGTTCGCTCAGCAGGGCGGCATCGCGCAAAGGGACGCGGTCCGGATCGGCGCGCAACCGATCTGCCGGCAGCGGATCAGGCTGCATCGCTGCGACCTGCGGTGGCGCGGTTTGCGTCGGGGCTACGAAATAGAAGGTGCCGTCGATCGGGGAGGACGACACCCAGGGCTGCTGCGCGCCGGAGGTGGCGCGCTTCACCGCGAGACCGACCTGATTGAAAGTCTGGAATACGTCGAGGCCCGCGGTCCGGACCGTCGCGGCCAATGCCTTGGTGTAGGGGCTGTGGCCGTCGCTGCCGTCCTGGGCGACATTGCCGGGTTGCGTTGCGTAGGAGATCAGCGTGCCCTCGGGCGCGCGCATCTGCGCGAGGCCGCCATCGGAGGCGCGCAGGCCGCGCGAGCCGAAGGGGTTGTTGCGGCAGGCGTCCAGGATCACGAGGTTGAGCCGCGTGCCCGATCCCTGCATCTGGCGCAGCACGAGGTTGACGTCGGTCATCTGGAAGTCGACGTCGGCCTCGCGCGTCGGATTGGCGCCGACCGGCACGAGATAGTTGGCGCCCGAGACCTGCACGCCGTGGCCGGCATAATAGAACAGCGCGACGTCGGCGCCCTGCACCTGCCGGCCAAAGCTCTGCACCGCCAGGTCCATCGCGCCCTTGTCGAGATCGAGCTGAGCGCGGCCTCCGACCAGCGTGAAGCCGAGCAGGCCAAGCGTCTCCGCCATCAGGCTCGCGTCCTTGGACGGATTGTCGAGCGGCGTGATGTTCTTGTAGGCGGAGTTGCCGACAACGAGCGCGAGGCGCTTCTCGGCCGATGCCGGGTATGTGGCGACGACGAGCAGGGCTGCGACCAGCGTCGCCAGCCCCGGGACGCGATTGAAAATCCTCGCGCGCATCAAAATTCCCCAAAAATAATGGCGTCAGTCTAACAGTCCGGCGCGCCGGCGAAAAGTGGTGCGACGGCCGGCAGCGGCGCGGGCGGCTCGAGCGCTTGCTGCCGATCCCGTCATCCTGAGGCGCGAGCCATGCGTCGCAACGCGACGTGTGGAGAGCCTCGAAGGATGCACGGCCGAACCGGCAGCCGGGCCGTCGCCCTTCGAGGCCTCCGCTACGCTCCGGCACCTCAGAGTGACGGTGAAATAGAACGGGCGCTCAATCCAGATTGCGAACGCGGCCGCGCGTTCCCGCGGCAGATTCTGCCCGAGCCTTGCTGCGGTTCCTCGCCCAATGGAGGCCAAAGGGCGCAGGGAAGGCCGGGCGCCGGCGGCACCCGTTGGTCCGTGCGCTACAGGAGTGCACACGGGGTGGACCGATAGGGTGGCCGATCGCCCGGCCTTCCCTGCGCGGATGGTTTTAACGGTGTCCTTCGTGCTCTCCTCGGGGAGCGATGCACTATTGCCCCCGTCGCCCCGCCGATCGCTGATGCGCGCGCCCGGTTGGGCCGCCGCATCACCGCGAGGCTTGACGCACAGACCCCGGGCGTCAGGACCACACGACTTCTCCGTCCGCGGACGGTCTCGCCAAAATCGTCAGGGGCTTGCGTGTGCTCACCCTCGATGATCGACAAGCCCGCTCTCCAGCGCCGTGTCGTACGCGTCGCGTGAGGACTCACGGTTGCCCGCCCTGTCATCACGCCGCCCGCGCCGTCGCTGCCGCGTCCACCGCCACCCGGCCCGCATGTCGTGACGGTCGCGAACGCCCCTTTGGCAGGGCCAGGATGCGCGCTGTATGCCACAAATCCGAAATTCGGAAAAGCAAAATGTTTTTATGGGGAGGGCTTGACGAGGTGTTTTGCCCGACGCTTCGCGGGTGCAGGCCTCGTGCGGCGAGAGGGCTTGGGGCAGGCCTACGGCCTCCGCGTCATTGCGAGCGCAGCGAAGCAATCCAGAATTGATCTTCCCCCAAAAAAGTAGACATGGATCAAGCCGATTTTAGCTCCATCTCGACCGGGCTGATATAGCCGATGGCCGAGTGTCTTCGGGTCTGATTGTAGAAGCCTTCGACGTAAGCGAAGATGTCGCGCTCGGCTTCATTGCGGGTCTCATATTGACGGTGATGGATCAGTTCGGTCTTGAGAGTGTGGAAGAAGCTTTCCATCGGGGCATTGTCGTAGCAGTCGGCTCTGCGGCTCATTGAAGGCCGGAAGCCGGCGGCTTGCAGTGCTTGGCGGTACTCGGTTGAAGCGTATTGTGTGCCGCGATCGGAATGATGGATCAGCCCGGGACCTGGTCTTTGCCCCTTGATCGCCATTCGTAATGCGGCGAGCGGCAGTTCTGCGCGCAGATGGTCGTCCATCGCCCAGCCCACGATACGGCGGCTGTACAGATCCATGACGGCCGCCAGATACAGCCAGCCCTGGCCGGTCCAGACAAAGGTGATGTCGGCGAGCCAGATCTGATTGCGCATGGCGGCCGAGAAGTTCCGGCCGAGCAGGTTCGGCGCGATCGGATAGCCATGCCCGCTGTCGGTGGTGCGGCATCGTCGCGGCCCGGCTGAGATGGCTCGAATGCCATGATGGCGCATCTGCCGCTCGATCCGGCCACGGCTTGCATGATGTCCCTGGGCTTTGAGTTCGACATGAATGCGCGGGCTGCCATAGCGGCCATGGCTATCGCGATGAACCCGCTGGATGCCTTCCAGCAGCGCTCGATTAGCCAAGGCCCGGAGGCTTTCCGGGCGCGACCGCCAGGCATAGTAGCCCGCGGGCGAGACGCCGAGCACACGGCACATGACCTTGACCGGATAGTCCGTGCGGCGATCCTCGATAAAACGGAACCTCATGTCCGGGGTCCAGCAAAGATCGCGATCGACTTCCTAAGAAACAGCCGGATTGGCGTCGCCCGGGATGGCCTGCAACACGAAGCCTAGCGATT